>DATAIS010000183.1:0-9461 GCA_036262535.1 Gemmatimonadaceae bacterium
ATCTCTCCTCACCCTCCGACTCACCCTCGCCATCTTCGGCGTGGTGGTCTGGGGCCTCGGCTATCGCACCGGAGAGCGGGGCTTCCTCCTCGCCGGCATCGTCCTCATGGCGCTCTCGCTCGTCGCCCGCTGGATCCGCCCGAAGGGCCCGCCCACCGAACCACCTTCGCCGCCGGCGAGCTGAAGGGCCGCTCGGGCTGGCCCTTACGACGAAGGTTCAGCCGGATGAGGCGGATTTATCCGGATCCTGCGGATCTGCTCCTCGGCATTCAATCCTCCTCCCACCGGCCCGGAACAACCTGGGGGGCTAGCGTGGAGAGATGGTCTCGCCCCGGTTGCCCCCCAAGGCAGTTCATCCGCAGGATCCGTTGCATCCGCGGAATCCGGCTGAACCTTCGTCGTACAGGCCAGCCCGAGCGGCAGTTCAAAGAATCGGGGATTGGTGTCAGGCTTGTTGAAATTCGATTGAATCGGGGATTGGTGTCAGGCTTGTTGAAATTCGATTGTACCAGATTTCAACGAGCCTGACACCAACACCGCTCCTCGCCAACACCGGGAGATGGTCTCGCCCCGCGTGCCCCAAGGCAGTTCATCCGCAGGATCCGTTGCATCCGCAGAATCCGGATGAACCTTCGTCGTACAGGCCAGCCCGAGCGGCTTCACCGTCGTCGTAGAGGCCAGCCCGAGCGGCAGTTCAAAGAATCGGGCAAATCCGTTATTTTTCATGACTTATGGATCGCCGCCCCATCCCGGAGCTGCTCGCTCCCGCCGGCTCGCTCGAGGCCGTTCGCGCCGCTGTCGCCAACGGGGCGGACGCGGTCTATCTCGGCGCGGAGCGCTTCAACGCTCGCGATGAGGGCGCGCAGCTGACGCTCGACGAGGTCGAGGAGGCGTGTCGCATCGCCCACGAGCGGCAGCGCCGCATCTACCTCACCTTCAACATCCTCTTCAAGCCCGCCGAGCTTCGCGACGCCCTCAGATTTCTCGGTGACGCCGTCGATCGCGGCATCGACGCGGCCATCGTGCAGGACGTCGGCGTCGTCAGGCTCATCCAGCGCGTCTATCCGCAGCTCGAGATCCATGGCTCGACGCAGATGACGGTCCACGATCCGTCGGGCGCGGCGGTGATGCAGGAGCTCGGCATCGAGCGCGTCGTGCTCGCGCGCGAGAACACGCTCGACGACGTGCGCGCGATCCGCGCCGCCGTCCCCGATCTCGGCCTCGAGACCTTCGTCCACGGCGCGCTCTGCATCTCGTACTCCGGACAGTGCTACATGTCCGGCATGATCTCCGAGCGGAGCGCCAACCGCGGCTCCTGCGCGCAGTCCTGCCGCAAGGATTACGTCCTCACCGACGCCGCCAGCGGCGGCGAGCTCGATCGGGGCTACCTGATCTCGGCGAAGGACCTCGGCGCGTACGAGCATCTCGCGGAGATCGCCGCCGCCGGCGTCGGTTGCCTGAAGATCGAAGGCCGCAAGAAGAAGCCGGAGTACGTCGCGACGGTCACGCGCGAGTACAAGGAGTTCCTCGGACGTGTCGAGCGCGGCGAGAAGCTTCCAGCCGCGGGCGAGGAAGTCGTTCCGCTCGTGCAGATCTACTCGCGCGGCTTCACCGGGGGGATGTACGGCGGGCGCCAGGGGCGTGGCTACATCACGCGCAACCAGCCCGACAACCGCGGCCGCGAGCTCGGCGTCGTCGTCGGCTACGAGCGCGGTGAGCTCCTCGTCGAGGTGCGGGATCCGATCGCGGCGCGCGACGGGCTCGGCTTCGAGCCGCCCGAAGGGATCGCGCGCGAGACCACCGGCTTCCAGGTGTCGCAGGTCCGCACCCTCGCGACACGCGATGGGATGCATCGCCAGGCGATCGCGTCGCGGACGCGCGTGCCGGTGGGCTGGCGCGTCGTGCGGTCGAGCGACGCGGCGCTCCTCGAGCGGGCGCGCGCCAGCTACGCCGCGCTCGCGGCGCCGGCGCGGCGTCGCAAGACGCGGCTCGACGTCCGGGTCTTCGGCGCGGCCGGGTCGCCCCTCAAGGCGAGCTTCACCGCCGACGGCGAAACGGTCGTCGTCCGCTCCGAGCCGACGCTCGCCCCCGCGTCCCACCGCGCGTTAGGCCCCGAGGTGCTGCGCGAGCAGCTCGGGCGCCTCGGCGACACACCCTTCGCGCTCGCCGCGCTCGACGTCGCGGGGCTCGCGCCGGGTCTCTTCCTCCCCGTCAGCGCGCTCAATCACCTGCGGCAGCAGGCCGTGGAGCAGCTGATGCTGCGTCGCGACTGGGCGCGCGAGGCGCAGCACGCCGAGCGCGACGCCCGGATCGACGAGGCGGTCGCGAGCGTGGCCGTTGCGACGCCCGGTGAGGCCGCGCCCGGGGATGGACGCTACGCGCTGCGCGCCAGCGTCTTCACGATCGAGGATGCGCGCGCGGCCGCGAGCGCGGGGGCCACCGAGATCGTCTTCGACCCCTTCCTGCGCCATCCCGCGCCGCCCCGGAACCGCGTCCTCGCCCTCCGCGACGAGGTCGCGGCGCAGGGGGTCGCGTTCCGCCTCCGCACGCCGACGATCGTGCGCCCTGAGGAGCGGCCGCAGGTGCAGAAGTGGCTCGACCTCGGTCTGCCACTTCTCTCGGGCCACCTCGGCCTCGTCGCCGAGCTCGGACGGGCGGGCCGGGACGTCGTCGCCGACTACGCGGTGAACTGCTTCAACCAGCACACCGCGGCGGAGCTCTTCCGGCTCGGCGCGAAGCAGGTCACGCTGTCGGTCGAGCTCACGACCGACGAGATGGCGCAGGTCGTGGAGCCCTGGCACGGCGCCGCCTTCGACGCGTTCGTGTACGGACGCCCGGAGGGGATGACGATCGAGCATTGCGTGCTGTCCGCGGCGTTCGACCGCGTCGCGACCACCTGTCGCGACCTCTGCGTGCAGAAGCACACCAACGTCACGCTCACCGATCCGGCCGGGTACACCTTCCCGGTCGCGACCGATTCGGCGTGCCGGAACCGCCTCCTGCACTCGCGACCGGTCGTCGGCGCCGAGTACCTGCCGCGGCTCTGGGCAGTCGGCGTCCGCGGCTACCAGCTGGTCTTCAACCTCACTGGTGAGCCGGTCGCCGACATCGTCGCGGCCTATCGCGCGCAGCTCGACGCGCTCGCCGCCGGCGAGCCGAACGCGCGTCCCGTGGCGCGCGAGCTGTTCGGGTCGGCCTTCACGCGTGGCCACTTCGCGCGTGCGGTCTAGCGCTGGCCGGTGCGGGGAACCGATGCCGCGTCGACGTCAGGCGCCCGCTACGCTCGCGAGATGACGTCACGCTCCCCGGCCCAATCGCTCGACGCCGCGCGCGAGGCACTGCGCACCCACTTCGGCTACGGCGACTTCCGCCCCGGTCAGGCGCAGGCGGTCGAGTCGGTGCTCGAGGGACGCGACACGCTCGTCATCCTGCCGACGGGCGGTGGCAAGTCGATCTGCTACCAGGTGCCCGCGCTGCTTCTCGACGGGCTGACCGTGGTGGTCTCGCCGCTCATCTCGTTGATGAAGGACCAGGTGGACGCGCTCGCCGCGCGCGGGCTCCCCGCGACCTTCATCAACAGCACGCTCACGCCGGCCGAGATCTCGAACCGGCTCGCGATGGCCCAGCGCGGCGACATCAAGCTGCTCTACGTCGCGCCGGAGAGATTCGACTTCGGCGGCGCGGGGGACCGGATCGCCCGCATGGGCGTCGCGCTCCTCGCGATCGACGAGGCGCATTGCATCAGCGAGTGGGGGCACGACTTCCGGCCGAGCTACCTGCGCATCGCGCAGGTACGCGAGCGGTTGGGCAACCCGCGCGTCGTCGCGCTCACGGCGACCGCGACGCCGCAGGTGCGGCAGGACATCGCCCGCCAGCTCCGCCTCGACAATCCCAACACGGTCATCACGGGATTCGATCGCAAGAACCTCCACTACCACGTCGTCTCCACGCGCACCGACGACGACAAGGACACCGCGCTCGTGAAGGCCGTGCGCGATTCGGAGGGGATGGTCGTCGTCTACGCGTCGACGCGACGCGCCGTCGAGCGCGTCGCCTCGGTGCTGTCGCGCTCGCGCATCAAGGCCGTGGCGTATCACGCTGGTCTCGACGACCGCCACCGGCACGAAGTGCAGGATGCCTTCATGCGCGAGGAGGCACGCGTCATCGTCGCGACCAACGCGTTCGGCATGGGGATCGACAAGCCTAACGTCCGCCTCGTCGTGCACCACGCCATGCCGGGGACGCTCGAGGCATACTACCAGGAGGCGGGACGCGCAGGGCGCGACGGGCTGCCGTCCGACTGCATCCTCCTCCACAGCTTTCCCGACCGGTTCACCCACGAGTTCTTCATCAGGGGCGCGTACCCCGAGCGCGTCACGGTCGAGAAGGTGTACTCGGCGCTGACGCGGGAGGGTGGGTCCTCGGGCAGGCTCGACGACCTCGATCCCGAACGCATCGCACAGCGGCTCGGCGGCAAGACGTCTGGGCGTGAGGTCGAGTCGGCGCTGCGCGTGATCACGCAGGCGGGGGCGCTGCTGCGCGAGAGCGAGTCGGCAGGGCGCGTCTTCGTGCGCATGCTCGCGACGCCGGCGCGGATCAAGTCGGAGCTGGGTGCCGACAACGGACTGGAGATCGCCCTCCTGCGCGCGTTGTGGAAGGTGGGCGGCGGGGAGCGCCTCTATGACGGTTCGGCGGTCGACCTCGACGGCCTTCCGCCAGGGCTGGGCGGAGCCTCCGGCGCGCTGCCGATGCTGGACGGGCTCCAGCGCCGCCAGTTCCTCACCTTCGAGCGGGACGGGGGCGGAACGCGCCTCGCGCGTCCCGGTGCGGCGCTCGCGAGCTTCGCCATCGACTGGGAAACGCTCGAGCGCCGACGGCGCGCCGAGCTCGCGAAGCTCGAGGCGATCCAGGGGTACGCCTACGCGCGCGGCTGCCGTCGGGCCTTCATCCTCCGCTACTTCGGCGATCCGGCCGCGCGCGCCACCTGCGGCAGCTGCGACAACTGCCTCGGCACGCACGTACCCGCCGAGCGGGGGGCGCGTGGCGAACGCACGCGCGAGAAGCGGCCGCGCCGCGAGCGCTCGTCTCCCGGGGCGCGCGTGGTCGGCACCGACGACGTGCTCGTGCGCATGGAGCCGCCCGGCGAGGTCGCGCTCGACGCGGAGTCGGAGCAGATGCTCGCGAAGCTCAAGTCGCTGCGAAGCACCATCGCGCGCGAGAGCAAGGTTCCCGCGTACGTCGTCTTCCCCGACCGCACCCTCGCCGAGCTGGCGGTGCGCCGCCCGCGAACGCCGGTCGCGATGGCCGACGTCCGCGGCGTCGGCCCGGCGAAGCTCGAGAAGTATGGCGAGCGCTTCCTCGCCGTCCTCCGCGACGAATCCACCGAGGCTGCCTGACGATGGACGACACGCTGTACTTCTCCGAGCAGCACATCGCCGTGCGAGACATGGTCCGCGAGTTCGCCCGCGCCGAGGTCGCCCCGGTGGCGAGGCACTACGACGACACGGCGAAGTTCCCGTGGGAGAACGTGAAGCGCATGGGCGAGCTCGGGCTGCTCGGCATCCCGTGGCCCGAGGAGCTCGGCGGCGCGGGTCTCGACCTGCTCAGCTACATGATCGTCATTCACGAGATGGCGAAGGTCGACGCCTCGCATGCGATCACCATCTCCGCGCACACCACGCTCGGCACGTCGCCGATCGTGAACTTCGGCAGCGACGAGCAGCGCCGCCGCTTCGTGCCGCACCTCGCGAGCGGCCGCGTCCTCGGCGGCTTCGGCCTCACCGAGCCGAGCGCGGGGAGCGACGCGGGCGGCACGCGAACCACCGCCCGGCGCGCCGGCGCGAAGTACGTGCTGAATGGCAGCAAGATCTTCATCACCCACGGCGGCGTCGGCGAGATCTTCGTCGTCACCGCGGTCACCGATCCGGCGCAGGGGACGAAGGGGATCAGCTCGTTCATCCTCACCAAGGAGACGACCGACCTCGAGGCCGCACGCGCGCTCGGCATCGGCCACGAGCCGTCACTGACGCCGATGCCGGGCTTCCGGGCCGGCAAGAAGGAGGACAAGCTCGGCTGGCGGGCCTCCGACACCCGCGAGCTGGTGTTCGAGGACGTCGAGGTACCGGCGGAGAACCTGCTCGGCGCCGAGGGTCTGGGCTTCGTCAACTTCATGAAGACCCTCGATTCGGGACGGATCGGCATCGCCGCCCTGTCGTTAGGCATCGCGGAGGGCGCGTACGAGGAAGCGCTCCGCTACGCCGCCGCCCGCAAGCAGTTCGGGCAGGCGATCGCCAGCTTCCAGGGCGTGGCGTTCCCGCTCGCGGACATGGCGACCGAGATCGAGGCCGGGAAGCATCTCACCTACCACGCCGCGTGGCTGGCGATGCACGGCCGGCCGTTCGCGAAGCAGGCCGCGATGGCGAAGCTCTACTGCTCGGAGCTCGCGATGCGCAACACCATCAAGGCCATCCAGATCCACGGTGGCTACGGCTACACCAAGGATTACCCGGTCGAGCGGATGATGCGCGACGCCAAGATCTGCGAGATCGGGGAAGGGACGTCGGAGATCCAGCGCATGGTGATCGCCAGGAACATCCTCAAGGAGCTCGTCGATTGAGTCTGTCGCTCGTCGCCAAGAAGCTGCGGCTGCCCCTCGGTTTCGTGCTCGCCGCGCTGTATCTCTGGCTCGCCCCCCGCTACGTCACGCGCAACTCGCTGATCGTCGGCGCACTCATCGCCTTCGTCGGGCTCCTCGTCCGCGCCTGGGCCTCCGGGCACATCATGAAGAACGACCGGCTCGCGACGAGCGGACCCTACGCGTTCACACGCAACCCGCTCTACTTCGGGAGCTTCCTCATCGCGGTCGGCTTCGCCGTCGCCGCGCACTGGGCGCTGGTGCTGCTCGTGGCCGCATTCTTTGCGCTCATCTACGCGCCGACGATGGCGCGGGAGAAGGCGAACATTCGTGGACGCTTTCCCGAGGCCTACGCCCAATACGAGCGCAACGTCCCGGCTTTCGTCCCGCGGCCGCTACCCTGGCGCGGTGAGGGGATGCCCGCCGAGGGCGTCGGCTTCAGCTTCCCGCTCTACATGAAGCACGGGGAGTGGAAGGCGGCACTCGGGTACGTCGCGGCGATGGCGTACCTCGTCTTCTGGCTGGCGCGCCGCGGCTAGCCCGCCCTAACGAACGAGAGGGGTGTGCTCCGCTCGCTCGGCGAGCAGCTTCGCGGTGAAGCGCTGCGCTTCGGCGATCCGTTCGACCTCGACGGCGATCGCGTCGATAGACTGCTGAAGCTGCTCGAGGCGGTCGTCGTTGCCGGGAGGTGCGGCGACGGCACCGCGGTTGCGGCGCATTCGCTGCACCGCCTTCGCGGTCAGGACGCCGATCAGGCAGAGGGAGGCGACGGTACCGGTGATGATGATCATCACCACCGCGAAAACCTGCGCGTCTTCCATACGGTCTCGAGGTGAGGTTGGAGGTGGGTCAGCTGACCGTACGCCGCCCGCGGGGCCAAGGTTTCCCCCCTCGAAAGGTAGCGCCTCCGCCGCCGCGTCCGCCTTGCGACGTGCACGCCGGGAAGGCAGCTTCAGGCCTCCGTTGCCGGACCCCGACCGACCCCACGGACCTGACCGATGCGCATTCGTACGCTACGCCGGCTTCTCGCTCCGTCGATCCTCGTCCTGGCTGCCGCCTGTGGCGGCGACGGCGGACGTGTCGCGCCGCCCGCGCCCGTCGTGCCGAATGGCAAGACTACTGTCGCCGCCGACCGCGCCGACGCGACGCTGATGGTGCGGACCCCGACGGCGCCTTACGGCGAGCGCAGTGGTTCCACCCTGCAGCTCGACGCGGCTGTCTTCAACCCGAATGGCAAGGAGCTCGAGCACAAGAAGCACATCGACTGGAGCTCGTCGGACGACCAGGTCGTCACGGTCGACAGCACGGGGCTCATCACGGCGCAGGGGGTCGGCCGTGCCGAAGTCTACGTGGACCACAAGAAGGGACGCGACGTCGTGAAGGTCGAGGTCATTCCCGTACCCGTCGCATCGGTCCGTCTCGCCGGCCCGGATTCGGCGTCGGTAAACGACACGCTCCTCTACGTCGCCACGCCGCTCGACTCGGTGGGTGAGCCTCTCTCCGATCGGGCCGTCAACTGGGAATCGTCGGCGCCGAACTTCGCGTCGGTGAACGATACTGGCGCTGTCGTCGCGCACAGGATTGGCGACGCGGACATCGTCGCCACATCGGAAGGAAAATCTTCGCGCATCGCCCTGAAGGTGTGGCGCGCCCTCGTCGCCACGGTCAACGTGCAGCCGGACGCCGTCGAGCTGCCGCAGTTCCGCAAGGCCACGCTGTCCGCGATCGCGCGCGATCGGCACGGCAACGTTCTCGACGACCGCGAGGTGCTGTGGACGTCGGCGAGCTCGCTCGTCGCGTCCATCGATGCGTCGAGCGGAAAGCTCGTCGCCCGCGACGTCGGCGGTACCGTCGTGACGGCGACGGTGGAAGGGAAGGAGGGGCATGCCGCCGTCACCGTGACCAACCCTGTCGAGGCGCGCGCCCTCTGGGTGACCCGCTTCGATTACACGCTCGCCGACCGCGTCGACTTCCCGAAGATCGCGACGATCTTCCAGAAGGCGGCGAGCGCGAACTTCAACGTCGTCTACTTCCAGGTCCGCACCTCCGGCGACGCACTGTACTTCTCCGACATCGAGCCCTGCTCGCCGCGCATGTGCGGGAGACTCGGCGGACCGCGCCCCGCGCAGGATCCCCTCGCGGTCGCGCTGGCCGAGGCCGCGAAGTATGGCATCGAGGTGCACGCCTGGCTCAATGCCTACACCGGCTTCATCTCCGGCAGCACCACCGCCTGCAACCAGTTCATCGTCAGCACACCGGCGAACTGGCTCAAGGCGCACCCTGAGTGGAGCGTCAGCACCAAGAACTTCACGACGGGCGTGATCACGCCGCAGACCGCCAACTGCGTCGGCACCAGCGAGTACATGTGGGTGTCGCCGGGCGTGCCGCAGGTCCGCACGCAGCTCGCGACGGTCGCCGCCGACATCGCGCGTCGCTACGGACCGTCAGGCCTCAAGGGGATTCACCTCGACCGGATCCGCTTCCCGTCGAACCAGGTCTCGTACGACGCGGCCAGCCAGCAGGCATTCAAGGACGCGACCGGCAACTTCCCGACGTCGAACGCCCAGGCCGCATGGCTCAACTTCCGCCGCGGATTCGTCAATCAGGGCGTGCGGGAGGTCTTCGACAGCATTCGGATGGTCGATCCCCGACTCGTGCTCTCCGCGGCCGTGTTTCCCGGGTACCAGCCGCGCGCTGGATGGTCGGCGCAGTGGAGCTACACGGATCTTTTCCAGGATCCGCAAGCCTGGGCGCAGGGGGGCTACCTCGACGTCGAGGTGCCGATGAACTATCCCGCGACATCCACTTCGGCCTCATGGACGGTGAA
>DATAIS010000184.1:0-10813 GCA_036262535.1 Gemmatimonadaceae bacterium
TCGGCGATCACGTCCACCAGCTTCCCCTTCCCCTCGTCCCCCCACTGCGCTCCGACGACGACGACGGTGCGCCTTTCGCGATCGAACATTGGGCTCCTGAGGGCGCGCCGCTGGAGTGCGGTGCGCCGCGGCATCGCGTGAAAAAACACAACGCCCCGAGCGTGGCTCGGGGCGTTGTTGGAATCTACGGCGGCGGCGGACCAAGTCAACGCGCCTGGCCCGGCGGTCGAAATTGACAGCGCCGTGGCTACGGTGTAGAACTTGGGACACGATATCCCCTCGACCCTCCGCCATCATGCGCATCCTCATCGTCGGGACAACGGCAGTCGCCCTCGCCGCCTGCGCCTCGTCCCCACCGCCTGTCGCTCGTCCCGATCCGGCCACCCCGCGGATTGATTCGATGCTTACCGACTCGACGCCCACCCCCGTGCGGTGGAGCGGCACGCTGAACGCTGTCCTGAGCCGCCCCGGCAACGTCGAGCAGATGAGTACGAGAGCCAAGACGTCCGGCCAGGTGATGCTCGAGTCAGTCGGATCACAGATGGTGCGCACGCGCGCGACTCTGGCGCTCACGACGCCGGCTACGAGCGCGAGCGACTATCGCTGGGCCGTATTCGACGGGCGCTGCGGTACGAACTCGCTGCCGCTGCTCGGCTTCGACCAGTTCCCGACGGTGGATGTGGGCTCCAACGGGCGCGGCGAGCTGACCGTGGAGATCCCACTCGCCCTCCCGTCGCGGGGTAGCCTCCACGTCAACGTCTATCGCCGGGGTCAGCAACTGAGCGACGTCGAGGCATGCGCAAATCTCCGCCGGGAAGGGGGGCACTAAGCGTCGCTCACGGGCACCCGGGGCCATGGAAACGAACAGGGACGGGACCGCTGAGGTCCCGTCCCTGTTCGTTTTGCTGCCCTTCACCCGCCCTGGTTACATCTCCTTTCCAGCGCTCCCGTACGTGTAGACGGGCTTGCGAAGGACTTCCAGCTCCCTCGCCGGGATCGGGAGATGGCGAGCCGTGCCAGCCTGCAACGCGCCGATCTGCCCTGCCGCCGCCTGCCGGTTCCGCGGCATGTCCCACCCATTGGTCGCGATGAGCTCCAGATTGCGCTCGTAGCGAATGTACTCGAGCAGCGTTGCCGCGCCATCCGCAGCAGTCGCCGGCGTCCGTCCGCCCCGCGTAACGCGCGTGTTGTTGATGAGCGTCGCCGCGGTGACGAGATCGGGCGCGGTCCCGCGGATGAGGGCCTCTGCCCGCACGAGATCGCTCTCGGCGGCGAGGATGTACGGCGCGGCCCCGACACCAACCGTTGAGGAGTGCCAGGCGTAGTACTCGTACCGCTTGTGGTGGTAGGGACTCATCATGTAGATGCCGCGCGCTGGATCACCGATCACGGTGTCACGCGTGAACGCGCCGATCTCGGCACGCTCGGTCGCACTACCCATGTACCGGATGTCCGTGTTCACCCGGTTATCTCCCGTCGCCTTCGGCGGAACTGTCCCCGCATACTTCGCCGGCTGCGTCGGATCGACCATGTTGAGCACGCGAATGTCGATTCGCATCCAGGCCGGATAGTTCGCGTAGCGGAGGTAGTTCGAAAGCCACCGGTCGTTGTCCCCAATCACGGTGAAGTCGAAGGGAGTGCCAGCCGTCCCCGTCCCGATGCCCTTCGCCGCATATGTGGCGACCTTGTTCCAGTCCACCGTCGCCGCGCCGGCGGAGGTCCGCGGCGTGTACGCCAGCACCAGCGCCGCATAGGTGTTGGCGAGGCGATTCAGGCGGGTCGAGTTGAAGCCGCCGACGACCGGGATGACATCCGCGCCGTAGCTGTGGCTCTTCCCGGCCGTCGCGGCGATGAGCGCGTCCCACTTCGCAACCGCCGCGGCCGCAACGCGGCTCGCCGGCTGCAGCGAGGGCGCCTTTCCGCTCTTGAGCGTGTCCTCGTCGACAACGAAGGCGCTGTCGAACGTCAGCGCGAGGTTGGACAGCGCCGCGGCCTGGGTGAACATCGCGATGTGCTTCGCCGCCTCGGTCCCTTGGGGGTTGCCGGGAAGCGCCAATCCGGTGCTGAACGCGCGCAAGGCGTCGTTCGCCGCGCCCAGCGCCCCGTAATAGTTGTCCCAGGGCGTCGCGGCTACCTCGCCGTCGCTCGCCGCCGAGCTGTTGTTGTACGGGATGCGCGGTTCGAGGTTGTTGAAGCGCGCACCGAAGTTGCCGAAGTTCATCGTCAGCACGTCCGACGTGACGCTCATCATCACGTTCGGATAGACCGACGTTGCACCGCGGTACCACGTGTTGAGAGAGGAATAGGCAACCTGAACGACGTCACCCGGCGTCGCGAGCACGCGCCCGACGTCAGGCTGGTTCGGGTTGGTGATGTTCAGATCCGTCGAGCATGCAGCGCCGACGAGCAGCGCCGCGGCGCTCCCACAGATCGCAAAGAGTCTCGTATACCGCATTGATACGCTCCGTTAGGACCCGGAAACCGGGATCAGAAGGTGATCTCGATCTGGCCACTGAGCGTCCGGAACTGCGGATACCGGAAGCCCTCGATGCGGAAGTTGAAGTCCCCACCTGTGGCCACGTCCGGATCGAAGCCCGTGAAATCGGTCCACGTGTAGAGGTTGCGGCCAATGAGCGCGAGCTTCACGCCCTTCGCGTAGCGTTCGAGTCCGACGCGGCTCAGCATCGGCGCGCCGAAGGTGTAGCTCACCGACAGCTCGCGCAGCTTCACGTACGAGGCGTCCTCGACGAAGTAGTCGCTCGCCTCGAGGCCGTTGTAGAGGCCCGTGGTGTAGAAGCGAGCCGGCACCTTCTTGTCCTGCGGCTTGCCGGCCTGCGAGATGTCGCCGTGGCGGTAGTCCTGGAACATCCACTGCTTCGAGAAGTTGTAGATGTCCCCACCCTGCTGCCCGTCGAACAACGCGTAGACGTTGAAGCCGAAGATCCGGAAGTTGTTCGCCAGGCCCCATGAGAAGCTCGGGTTCACATCACCGATCTTGTGGACGCGCGAGCCGTTCGCTCCGATCAAGGCGATCGGGGAGTTCGGCGCGGTCTTGAGGATCAGGTAGCCGAGCGGATTCACCGTGTAGAGATTCGGGTCGGCGCTGGCATTCCCCGGCATCGAGCGCAGCTCCTCGAAGGAGCGGACCCACTTCTGTCCGTAGATCACGCCGAGCTGTTCGCCTTCGCGATAGTAGAAGACGTTCTGGCCCTGGGTCTGACCGGTGAACGTCGGGCGATACCCGGCACGATCCATCCGCACGATGCGCTGGCGGGTGCGGTCTCCAGTCAGGTTGAACGAATAGCTGAACCGCGGCGAATCCCACACCCGCGTCTGGAGCGAGAGCTCACCCGTCGTCGCCTTCACGTCGGCCGCGTTCTGCCACTGGCTCGTGAAGCCACCCGACTGTGCGCTCGAGAGCGGCACCTGGAGGAACGCACCCTCGGTGAGGCGCTTCGCGTACACGAGCTCCAGGTCGAAGCGATCGAGGAACGCCGTGTTGATGCCGAATTCGTCCTCGGTCTGGATGGCGGGACGAAGACCCTTGTTGCCGAGCGTCTGCTTTGAGAAGATGCCAGCATCCACCGAGTACGTCTCGTACTGCGCGGCGAAGGGCGGCCGGAGGCCAGCCGTGCCGCGAGCGGCGCGAACCTTCAGCTCCTGGACGCCGGGGATCGGGAAGTCTTCCGTGATCCGGTACGCGCCCGAAACGCGGTAGAAGTCCTCCCAGCGGTTGTTGGCGCCGAACAGCGTCGACCCGTCTCGCCGGTAGAGCAGGTCGATCAGGTACCGATCCTTGATGTCGAAGCCCTGCGAGATCATGTAGTCGATCGTCTTCGTGCGCTGATCCAGACTGCCGACGAAGTTCTGGCTGGGATCGGCGGTATTGAGATCGGGCGTCGCGCTCACGTTGAGCTGATTGGTGCCCGCCTGGATCCAGGTGTCACGCGTGTCCTCGAAGAGATAGGCCGCGCGAGTCGTCGACGTCACCATCCCGAGGAAGTTGCGCGTCGCGGTCGCGCTGAGCTGCGAGTTCGACGCCCAGTTCGCGTAACGGACCTCGTCGAGAAGTCCCGGCGTCTCCTCGCCGTCGGTGTTGAGATACCCGCGGAACTGATAGGTGCGGTCCTGACGGTTCAAGCGATCGGTGCCGAACGTTCCCTCGACCCGCAGCCACTCCAACGGGCGCCAACGGCCGGAGAATGCGCCGAGGATGCGCTCACGGCGCTGGTGGAAGTCCTCGTTGGCCAGCTCGTAGAGCGGGTTCCCGCGGTTGTTGCCCGGGATCGCCGGGAAGTACTGGATCTGCCGGTTGTCCGGATCCGGGTAACGCAGATCGACGTTCTGGGGTGCCTGGAGCAGCGAGAAGAAGACCGACCCTGACCCACCGGCGTTCGGATCGAAGTCGTTGTCCTGAAGCCCATACGTCAGGCTCGCCGAGATGTCGACCTTCGTGCCGAGGCCCTGATCGAGGTTCAGACGGACATTGCGCCGCGTCAGACCCTTCGTGAGCGGAAGAACGCCCTCATTCCGCTCGTTCGTGAGCGATCCACTGAATGCGGTTGGACCACGCCGCGCCGATAGTTGGGCGTTCGTCGAGTAGAACTGCCCGTCGGTCAACCATTCCTTCAGCTGGTTGCGGAACCGGTTTGGACCGGTACGCGGATACGGAACGTCGGCGAAGCCGTCGGCCTTGAAAATGCCGGTGGGATTTCCTCCCGCGTCCACCGTATACGGATGGTAGGCGAGGAGCGGAATCGTGCGCGGGAGCGCTGACTGTCCGTATTCCTGGCGTCCGATGAACTGGGTCGCGTTGTCACCAAGACGCCGACCACGCTTCGTCGTGACGTTGATGACGCCGTTCGCAGCGTCCGAGCCATAGAACGAGGCGGCGGCCGCACCCTTGAGCACCTCGACGGACTCGATGTCGTTTGCGTCGATGTCGGCGATGCTGTTCCGGACGATCACGCCGTCGACGATGATGAGGGGCTCGCTCCCGCCGACCTGCAGGCTCGTCGAGCCACGAAGGCGAATGACAGGGGCCGCGCCGGGGTTGCCCGTTCCGAGCGAGACGCGCGCACCCGCGACCTTGCCCGCCAGCGCCGCGATCGGGCTGCTCGCCGGCACTTCCTTCAGCTGCTCCTCCGAGACCTTGGCGACCGAGAACGTCAGCTTCTTCTGCGACGTCGCTTCGGCAACGCCAGTCACGACGACTTCGTCGAGCCGCACGAGCGACGTGCGGAGCGTGAAGTCCTCGGTGTGCGTGCCCGCCGTGAGCGTGATGTCACGCCGCGAGGGCTGGTAGCCGACGAACCGGACGATCAGCGTCGCACGCTGACCCTGGACCCGATCCTCGGGCACCACGAACGAATAGGCGCCCCCCTCACCCGCGACCGTGCCCACTCCCGTTCCCTCGAGAGACACGTTCGCGCCGGTGACGGGCGCGCCCTGAGCGTTCGTGACCTTTCCTGCGATGACTGCTTGCTGCTGCGCCGATGCGCGCGATGCCACGCCAGCCGTTAACAGGACGGCCAGGATGGCAAGACTGCGCCAACCATTTACTCTGATCATCGTCTCCTCATCGAAATGAGCCTCGACACGAGCCTACCACGGAATGCGACGCTGCCAACGCCGCGCAAATCGCGACCTCCTCAGATGGATCGGTGAACGTTCCCGGCCGCAGCCGCGGCCATTCGTGTGCAACCCTTCGACAGGATCGCGTGTCGAATGCCTTCGAGCACGCGAAAGGACACAGCATCGACGTGGTGACGCGGAGGGGGATCCGTCGTCGAATTGGTGGTCAGCGCAGACTTGTCGCCAGGCTGCACGCGCCGCTGAAAACAGCGCGCACGCTCGCCGTGGGGCACGATCGCTCCCCCACGGCGTAGCGCGGCAACCAGCGATTTCGGCGGAGATAATGCCGCCGGAAACGACTATCCGGAAAGTCGAAAGCGCGGCTGCGCATCACGCGCCGGACGCCTCGACGATCAAGGCCAGTGAATCAGGGCTGGAGCGTGCTCGGCCGCTCGCGAACGCGCGAGCCGACGGTGACATAGGGCACCGTGAACCGGGCCAGACCGACCGGCGAAAAGTCTATCACGCGCGCCGGACCGGTGCAAGAGAGGGCTCGAAGAGGGGGGACCGCCACGCGCCCGCCCCCCGTTCGCCCCCGTTCGCCCAGGCGGAACCGGCCTCAGCCGCCTTCAGCCACGAGACGAGTTGGCTAGATGGCTGCCGCGCCGACGAGCCAGACGGCCATCACGAAGCCGATCCCCACCTTCGTCGCCGCGGCCGCGATGCGGCCGATCAACGCTCCCGTCGCGACCCGCGTCGAGGCGCCGTAGCCCGTCCCGCCGATGCGCTCGAACACGAAGGCGCCCGCGAAGGCGCCGACGAAGGCGCCGATCATCGAGCCGATGACCGGCACGGGGACACCGACGATCGCCCCGACGATGCCGCCGACGATTGCTCCCCACCCCGCCCGCTTCGACCCTCCGTACTTCCGGGCGAAGCGCCCGCCGAGCATGAACTCGAGCACCTCGGCGATCACCGCGAGGACGCCGACGAGGAGGATCGTGATCCAGCCGATGCTGTCGTGCGTCATCGCCGAGTAGACCGCGGCGATGCCGAGCATCAGCCAGGTTCCGGGAAGCCCGAGCGGGATGATGAGCAGGCAGCAGAAGAGAAGGAACGCGAGGAGCAGCGCTTCCATTTGTGTCGGGTGCGGGTGGCGGTGCGGTCAGGCGATCTCGCGCGCGGCCGCGGCGACGAGCCGCGCCATCGCCTCGACCCCGGTACCGCGCATTCTCTCTACGTCGTCGGCTCGCCGGTGGATTCGCGCCAGCGTCCCGAGCGTCCCGCGGCTCAACGTCACCGCGCTCCACCCCGCGTCCGCAAGCGCCACGCCGTCGGTGAGCAGCCCCGGGATCGTCGGCGTGTCGCGGACGTGCGTCCCCACCGACGCCGCGCCATGCGTGACGCCGACGCGCGCCCGCGCGCCGCGGCCGTGGCGCATGCAGATCACCGGCCCGCGGTCGTCGACACCGTCGACGTTGATCGCGATCGCCGGCGCTCGCACCCGCGCGAATGCCCGCGCTCCCGCCATCCCCAGCTCCTCTGCCGTGGTGAGCAGCACGCCGACCGACAGGTCGGGCGCGAGCCGCGACACCGCGAGCAGCACCGTCGCGACGCCGCTCGCGTCGTCCACCGCCCCCGCCGAGCGTGCGCCGACGACGCTCGCCATCACCGGCAGTGCCGCCACGACGCCGGCGATGCCTAACGCGCGCCAGGCGCCGGGGGCGTCGGCGCCGGCGACCGCCCGCGCCGCGAGTACGAGGAGGACGATCCACGCCAGCGCCGTGACGACGACGCCGGCGACGCGGAGCAGCATCGGCACCGGCTGCGACTTGCTGTCGAGGTGCGCCACGAGCCATACCCTCGGACGCCCGCGCGTCGCGACGAGGTTCGCGCCCTCCGCGCGCAGCAGCGGCATGTCGAGCACGCCGCGGCGCGCCATGTACAGTGCCGCGACGCCCAGCAGCGCCGCCGCCAGGGCGAGCACCACCAGCGCCGGCAGCGGATGGCCGTGCGCGCCGAGCACCGAGGCGGTGGCGAGGGTCATCGCCGCGACCGCGCCGCCGGCGGGGGTCGCCCACATTCCCGGGAACGCGGAGTAGCCGAACCACTCCTCGCGAACGTCGAAGCCGGCGCGCTCGAGGCGCTCGCGCGCGAGCTGGCGGACGCGGTCTTCCGCCTCGCTTCCCGCCGGACGCGGCTCGGCCGCGACCTCGCGCAGCAGCGCGAGCGCGTCGGACGCGCTCGCGCGCGGGGGGTCAGGCCGCGAGGCCCGGATCCGCACGGCGGAGGAGCTCCGCCACGCGCGCCTCGTCGCCCGGGGAGAGCGGCAGGAGCGGCGAGCGCACCGGGCCGCCGCGCATTCCGCACTGGTCGAGCGCCGACTTGATCCCGGCGACGCCGAGCCCGTTGACGATCTGCGCCGCGAGCGGCGTGAGCTGGTCCTGCGCGCGCCGCGCCGCGGCCGAGTCCCCGCGCGCGCCGCTCACCGACCCCTCGTAGACCTTCGTCGCGATCCGCCCCGCGAAGAGCGACACGGCGAGGATCCCGCCTCGCGCGCCGCGCATCAGTGCCGGATGGAAGGTAGTCCCGCTCCCCGTCATGACCGTGAAGCTGTCCGACTGCGCGAGGTCCACGTACTTCCCGAACAGCTCGAGGTCCCCCGAGCTGTCCTTGATGCCGATGATGTTCTCGTGACGCGCGAGGTCGGCGACGAGCGCCGGCTCGAGGGTGAGGTGGGCGTACTTCGGGATGTTGTAGAGGATGACCGGGATCGGGCTCGCATCGGCGACGCGGGTGAAGTGCGCGAGGAGCGCGTCGCGCGACATCGCCGAGAGGTAGTAGTGCGGCGAGACGACGAGGATCGCGTCGGCGCCGCGTCGTGCCGCCTCGCGCGCGCGGCGCACGACGACGCGCGTCGATTCCGCGCCGGCGCCGGCGACGAGCCAGCGCTCGGAGGGCACCAGCTCCCGCGCCCAACTCACCAGCTCCTCGCGCTCGCTCTCGTCGAGGAGCGCCGCCTCCCCCGACGAGCCGCAGACGACGATGCCGTGCAGCCCTTCGTCGAGGTGGCGGCGGACGTTGGCGACGAAGCCGTCGCGGTCGAGCGATTCATCGGCGGCGAAGGTCGTCACGACCGGTCCGAGGACACCGCCTAACACGCGACGTTCCGCCATGTAATCAGGGGTTGAGGAAATCCAGCCCGTTACCGAACGCTCCACCCGCGCCGCTCCCCGCCGGGGTGCCGCCGACCGGTGCCGTTCCGGTCGGACCCACGGCTGCGCGCTTCTGCCCGATGCCGCCGAACGTCTTCATCTGCAGCTCGAAGTCGCTCGGCCGCGTCGCGTTGGCGTGCGCGACCTCGAACGCCACCTCCCCGGAATTTACAAGGTCGGCGAGGTGCTGGTCGAACGTCTGCATCCCGTACTGCTCCCGCCCCTGGGCGATGTAATCGCGGATCTCGCCCATCCTGCCGCCGTCCATGATCAGGTCGCGGATCGTCGGCGTGACGATCATGATCTCCGCCGCCGCGACCCGTCCCTGGCCGTTCGCCCGCGGCAGCAGCCGCTGCGAGACTACCGCGTGCAGCGTCTCGGCGAGGCGGATGCGCACGACCTCCTGCTCCTGTGGCGGAAACATCGCCATGATGCGCATGATCGTCGAGAGCGCGTCCGGCGTGTGCAGCGTCGAGATGAGGAGGTGCCCCGTCTCCGCCGCCTTGATCGCGGTGTCGATCGTCTCGACGTCGCGCATCTCGCCGATCATGACCACGTCCGGATCCTGACGCAGCGCGGCGCGCAGTCCCATCTTGAAGCTCTCGGTGTCCGAGCCCACCTCGCGCTGCGTCACCGACGAGCGCACGTCGCGGTGAATGAACTCGATCGGGTTCTCGAGCGTGATGATGTGGCGGTTCTCGGTGGCGTTGATGTGGTGCACCATCGACGCCATCGTCGTGCTCTTTCCCGACCCCGTGACGCCGGTGACCAGCACCATCCCGCGCTCGGCGGCGGCGATGCGCGTCAGCACCGGCGGCAGCCGCAGCGACTCGACCGTCGGCACGTCGAAGGGGATGACGCGCATGATGATCGCGAAGCTCCCGCGCTGCCGCATGATGTTGACGCGGAAGCGCCCGATCCCCTGCGCACCCCAGCCGCAGTCGTAGTCGGTGATCCTGTCGATGCGATTCCGGTCGTCCTCGACGGGAATCAGCCGCAGGGCGATCGCCTTCGTCTGTTCGGGAGTGAGCGTCTGCTTGGTGAGCGGGATCAGCTCGCCGTTGATGCGCGCGCGAAAGACGTCGCCCGCCTTGATGTGGAGGTCGGACGCGCCGCGGTCGACCGCGGCCTTGATGATCTTCTCCATGTACTCCCGAATCGCGCGCCTAGTATCCGGCGCGCTTGTCTACCGTGTTGCGCAGCGGGCGCCCCGCCACCCAACGCGACCAGTTGTCGGTGAAGAGGTCCAGCTGCCGCTGCCAGAAACGCCGCGGCGACACCGCCGAAACATGTGGCGTCAGCAGGACCTGTCGAAGCTGCCAGAGCCGGCTGGTCGACGCCAGTGGCTCCTCCTCAAAGACGTCCAGCACCGCGCCGCGCAAACGGTTCGACTCCAGAGCTTCGATTAGGGCGCTCTCATCGACGAGATTGCCGCGCCCGACGTTGACGACGATCCCGTTGCGCGGCATGAGGTTGAGTCGGCGCCGGTCGAGCAGCCCGCGCGTCTCGGGCGTCGCCGGCGTCGCGAGGACGACGACGTCCGCACCCGGCAGCTCGGCGTCGATCGCGTCCGGGCCGATGACCCGCGCGAACCCCTCCGGCACCCCCTTCTCCGGACACCGCCTGACCGCCACACACTCGGCGCCGAAGTGCGCCAGGTGGCGACCGATCGCGCTCCCCAGCCCCCCCGCCCCGATCACCAGCACCCGGCAGTCGCCGATCTCCCGGACGGTCGATGCGTCGCCGACGAACGGCTGCTTGTCCCACCTCCCGGCGCGGTGGAGATCGACCGCGACGTCAAGGGACCGCAGCAGGTAGAGCACTCCGCCGACGACGTGCTGCGCGATCGGCTCGGCGTGGATCCCGGCGGAGTTGGTGAGGACGACGTCGCTCTCGAGCATCTCCGGGAACAGCGCCGCCCCGACCCCGGCCGCCGCGGAGTGCACCCACTTCAGCGCGCGGCCTTCCTTGAAGAGCGGACGCGCGACCCCGAACCCGAAGTAGACCTCCGCATCCCGGATCGC
>DATAIS010000185.1:0-3946 GCA_036262535.1 Gemmatimonadaceae bacterium
AGCCGCGACCGCGGCGATCGAATCCTGGCGGGCACGCTCGGCCGCGGCGTTCGCGGCGTTGATCGAATCCTGCCGCATCCGCTCGGCGTTGGCGATCGAGTCGGCGCGGAGCGAGTCGGCGTTAGGCGTCGCGATCGCGCCGGAGGCCTCGCTGCTGTAGGTGTCCTTCCGCACCCGGATGCGCTGCGACGACGTGACCGAGGTGCTCGAGCGCGTCGTGCGCCGGGTCGTATCGGTGGTCGTCGTCTGCTGTGCAGCGGCGGTGGTCGCAAGCCCGACCATCAGCGCAGCAGCCGCGCCGAAAATGGCGGACCTGTTGACGAGCGATTTCATGGGATGTCCCTCCTTGGTGGTACTGGTTTGGCCCCGCAGCCCGGTTGTGACAGGACGCCCGGGCTATGCAAACCCACGGAGGGCGGCAGAGTGCGTGCCGGTAGACGCGCGACAGCCCTGTTGTCGGGCCCGCCTCGTGAACCAGCCGGTTAGCGGACTCTTCCGTTGTACAGAGAGTGCGATCCGGATCACAGGATCGGCACGAGAACGTCGATTTCCGGCTGCTCGCAGCTCGAAGGTCAGGGCGCGACGCAGGGCTCGCCGGCGGTCATCTCGCAGGCGATTGGCGGCGGATCATCGGCGCGGGCGGCACGATGCTCGGTCGTGACGGTGCCCCATCCGACCTCGGGGAGACGGAAGCTTCTCGCGCCGGTACCGGGCATCCGCCGCGGTCGCGCAAGCACGTCGAAGCCGTCGCCGGGGTGGTCACCGCGAGGCTCGTAGACCAGCACCCAGCGCGTGACGACGTCCCATCCCTTCGCACCCCGCGGGAGATCGAGCGCGGCGACGTTAGGCCCCGCAACGATCGTGGAGTCGTCGCCGCTCCGCGCGACGTATTCCTCCAAGCCGACTTCGCTGCAGACCTTGTCGCGGAGCTTCCCGATGTCGGCGAGCGTCGCGACGGGGTACTCGCGACCCGTCTGCTCGTACACTTCGCCGACATACTCGCCGGCCGCCGCGATGCACTCGCGCAGCGCGCGGAGCGCGGGCAACGGAGACGCGTACGCGACCGGTGACGTTCCAGGTCGCGCACGCTCGAAGATCACCCCCGCCTCGTCGATCGCGTAGATGGGTCCGAGCAGGCCGAGTGCGGTGTCCGGGTATTCCTCGATCAGGAATCGCGACGGAGCGCCGGTGTTACCCCGTGCGGTGACAGTGTACCGCCACCGCCACCCGGTCCGTCCAGGGCGATAATAGCCGTCGATGTTGCCGCAGCCCTGGAGGCGTGCGAGCGCGGCGGAGTCCTCGGGGAGCCGCCCGCCATTCGCGGCGCGGAACCGGTCGATGCAGACGAAGCGATAGAGCGTCCGTCGCGCGCCTTCGGCGCGATCCATCCCCGCCGTGCGCAGCGAGTCACGCCATCGCTCTTCGGCGGCGCGCTGCCTCGCCTCGCGCGCCTGAACCTCTTGCGCCTTTTTCAGCTCCGGCAGCGCGATGACCACGCCAAGCAGCGCGGCCGTCAGCAGGAGGACGATGGCGAGGATCCGCGTCATCGTGGGTGGGGATCAGGCCGCGAGCCCGGCCGGCGCCACGGTCGGCTCCCGCGCCGGCTCGACCGCCGGCGCGGCGTCCTCCTGGTTCGTCTCGACGCCGAGCTCGCGCTCGACGAGGCGCGCGTAGAGCGGGCAGCTCGCGACGAGCGCCTCGTGGGTCCCGTCGCCGACGATGCGCCCCTCGCTCATGACGAGGATGCGGTCGGCGTCGCGGACGGTGTTGAGGCGGTGCGCGATGATGAACGTCGTCCTGCCGCGGCGGAAGGCGCGCAGCGCCTCCTGCACCGCACGCTCCGACTCGCCGTCGAGCGAGGCCGTCGCCTCGTCGAAGAGCAGGATGCGAGGGTTGACCAGGAACGCGCGCGCGATCGCGACCCGCTGGCGCTGCCCGCCCGAGAGCGAGCGTCCGCCTTCGCCGACGCGCGTGTCGTAGCCGTCGGGAAGGCCCATGATGAACTCGTGCGCGTTCGCCGCCATCGCCGCCGCCATCACCTCGGCGCGCGGCGCCGTCGGCCGGCCGTAGGCGATGTTCGCCGCCACCGAGTCGTTGAAGAGGACCACGTCCTGCGGCACGACGCCGAACTGCTGCCTGACGCTCGCGATCTGCATCTCGCGGAGGTCGTGGCCGTCGATCGTGACGCGGCCGGAGTTCGGCGTGTGGACGCGCTGCAGCAGCTTGAAGACAGTCGACTTGCCGCTCCCCGACGGGCCGACCAGCGCCACCGTCTCGCCCGCGCGGACGGTGACGTCGAAGCCATCGAGCGCACGCCGCGACGGCGAGTACGCGAAGCCCACCTGCTCGAACCGCACCCACCCCTCGATTGGCGGACAGGGACGCGCGCCGCGGACGTCGGGCGCCTCCTCCTCCGCGTCGAGGACCTCGAACACCGACTCGAGCGCCACCAGCGCCTTCCGCATCCCGGGGTACAGGTCGACGATCTGCTGCACCGGACCGAAGACGCCGCCGACGTAGCCGAGGAAGGCGAGCAGCGTGCCGACGGTGAGCTCGCCGCGCACGACGAGGAAGCCGCCTAACGTCAGGACGACGACGCGCGCCGCGAGCTCGCACAGGCCGGTCGCCATCGTGACGCGCGCGTCGATGTGCACCGCCCGCTGGATGCTCGCGAACGCCCACTTCATCCGCCGCAGCAGCCGCCGCTCCTCGACGCGCTCCATCGCGAAGGCGCGCACCGTGCCCATCCCGTTGAGCGTCTCGGTGTAGCGGCTCCAGAGCCGCATCCAGAAGTGGTGGAGCATCCGGTCGCGCTTCGTCTGGATGCGCTTCGCGACGAAGGCGACGAGCGCCGGGATCGGCGCGAGCGCGAGCACCGCCGCGGCGATGGAGCCGTCGAGCCGCGACATCCCGATCGCCGCCACCGTGAGGTAGGCGACCGTCGGCAGGAGCCTGAAGGCGACGTCGGTGAAGGCGCCCGCCGTCTGGGGTGCGCTCGCGTCGATCGCGTAGCGCAGGCCGCCAGTGCCGATCTCGCCGTGGGTCCTCGCCGAGAGCACGCTCAGCTTCCCCGCGACGCGCGAGCGGAGCTGGTACTCGATGTTGAGCTTCACCGCCCAGGTCGAGGTCGTGACCCACGCCGCCCCGAGCAGCCGCGCCGCCAGCACCCCGGCGAAGACGAGGACCGCCGCCGTCAGCGCCTGGCGAGGGCCACTCGGCACCGCGGCGGCGGTGATCGCCGCGAGCCGGTCGACGACCAGCTTGAGGAGGAGGGGCTCGCAAGCGGCCGCGATCGAGACGGCGAGCGAGAGGCCGAGCGTGAGCGCGACGCGGCGCGCGTTGGGGCGAACGAAGAGACCGACACCACGGGCGGCGAGCCCGAGCTGCGAGCGTAGAGGCACGAGCGAATTGCGGAGTTGAAGCGAGGCGGGAGACCAAAGCGTTGACTGGCGAGCGAGGCTCCCGGTCACTGACCGCGGCCGCCGTGCGGCCGCTGGTGCGGAGGTGCGGGAGGACCCGTTGCGACGGTACGGGGGTGCGAAGAGTACGTCCGCACCTCTTCGCATCCCGCCTGATACCCGGTTCTACCGAACGCTCTCGGCCGGTGAGAACGGAGCAGGGTCAGCTCGAGGCAAGGCCGCGGCGTGCCGTGCTACTCCGCACCAGCTCGCGCCACGAGCGCGGCCCAGCAGTTCAGACGGGGGAGGCGCGGGCATTGCATGGAACCGCACGCCGCGGTATCACATTGAATGTCTCACAGGACCCGCCCATGAAAGCCGAGCTCCTTCACGAAGAATTCGCCCCTCGCAGCCTCGCGACAGGCGCGGAGCGCCTGCTCCTGCGCCCGGCCGACGCCGTCGATCTCATCGACCGCGCCGCCGAGGAGGGGGTTCCGATCGTTCGCGTCGACCGCGCTGACCTTCCGCCGGAGCGGGGCGATGTCGCC
>DATAIS010000186.1:0-2667 GCA_036262535.1 Gemmatimonadaceae bacterium
GGCAGCCGGCAGCCAGCGCAGCCTTCGGCTGCGCTCAGCCTGCCGTCGCGCGCCTGTCCGTGATGCGCCGGTCGGAGATCGCGCCGTCGGCGAGCATGCGCTCGCGGCGCGAGAGGAGGTCGGCTGGGGGCGCGGTCGGGACCATCACGTTGCCGTCGGGCACCGGGACGCGCAGCACCATCGCCCGGTCGCGGACCGTGCGACGGAAGCCCTTCCCCTCGTAGATGCGGTTCATGAGGATGCGCCGCACGACGACCATCAGAACCGCCAGCGCCGGCACGGCGACGATGAGGCCGACGCCGCCGATCAGCTTCCCCATGATCAGCACCGATAGGATCGTCATCACCGGCGGCAGGTGCACCTGTCCCTGCATCACCTTCGGCACGACGACGTTCGCCTCGAAGATGTGCACAACCGTCCCCCACGCGACGACGAGCAGTGCGACGCCCACGCCCCGGTCTCCCAGGACGAAGAGCGCCGGGAGCGCCGTCGAGATGAGCGTGCCGAAGAAGGGGATGACCGCGACCGCGCCGGTGAAGATCGAGAAGGTCAGCCAGTACGGCACCTTCAGGAAGTAGAGCCCGATCGCGGTGAAGACGGCGAGGACGAACATCGCGAAGAGCTGGCCGACGATCCACTGCCGCAGCGTCGTCCCAAGATCGGCGAGGACGTCGCGCACGAGGTCGCGGTGCACCGGCGGAAAGAGCGCGATCAGGTACTCGCGGTAGAACGCCGGCTCGAGGGCGAGGTAGATCGACATCACCAGCACCGAGAAGACGCTGATGAAGCCGTGCCCGAGCCCAACGACCTTCGGCACGATGCCGCCGAACGACCCGGCGAGCTGCTGGTACATGCCCGCGAGCAGGCGGTGCTCGCCGGGCTTCCACATCTCCTGGAGCGCGGGGATCCGCTGCGCGGCGCGGTCGAGCCCCTGCTCCCACGTCTCGATCTGCCGTGGCAGCACGGTCAGCAGCTCGCGCGTCTGCTCGACCACCGGCGGGACGAGCAGCCAGAACAGCCCCACCACCGCGGCGAGCGACCCGAGGAGCGCGACCGTGAAGGCGAGGCCGCGGGGCAGCCTCGCCCGCCTCTGGAAGAAATCCGTGACCGCGCCGAGGTACAGCGAGACCAGGATCGCGACGAAGAGGAGAAGGAAAATGTCGGCGGCCCTCCCCACCATCCAGAGGAGCAGGATGGTGATGACGGCCGCGGCGAGAATGGGGCCGAACTTGAATCGGCCCTGCGTGCTCGCGATCAAGAGTGCCTACTTCCGGTTCTTGGTGTCTTCGATCTCGGCGTGAACGGTCTCTTCCCTAGCATCGCCCGTGCCGAGCTGTTTGTTGCTCTGAGGAGCGCCCGCGGGGAGCATCCCCATCTTCTGCTTCAGCGCGAGGAGCTGCTGGTCGACGCCGACGGCGCCCGCGCTCTTCTCGAGGCGCTTGAAGTCGTTCGCCAGCTTGTCGCCGGTGAATTCCTCGTCGATCTCCGCGCTCGCCTGGATGCGCTTCTCGTTCGAGACGATGCGCTCCTCCATTCGCGAGAAGGCCTCGAACGCCGAGCTCTCGCTGATCGACGACATCGTCTCCGCGATCCGCTGCTGGGCCTGCGCGCGGCGCTGCCGGGCGATGAGCAGGTTCTTCTTCCGCTTCGCCTCCTCGATCTTGTCGTTCAGGTCGCGGAGCGAGTTCTTGAGCTTCTCCGTCTCGGCGCGATGCGACTCCCAGGTCGCCTCCATCGTCTGGCCGTGCTGGAGATGCTCGCCGTGCCGCACGAGCGCCTGCTTGGCGAGATCGTCGCGCCCCTCCTGGATCGCGAGCATCGCCCGCTTCTCCCAGTCCTGCGCCTGACGGTACTCGCCGTCCACCTGGTCGCGCAGCCGCTTCTCGTCGGCGATCGCCGTGGCGACCTGCTGCTTCGCCTTGACGAGCTGCGACTTCATGTCGACCAGGATCTGGTTCAGCATCTTCTCCGGGTCCTCGGACCGGGAGATGAGGTCGTTGATGTTCGACCGGAGAAGCTGCGACAGGCGATCGAGGATACCCATGGTTCAGCGAGCCTCAGTGAACGCGCCGAGCTCGCGAAGGTGCGACGCGAGGGCGAGGGTCATCCCCTCGTAGGCGGCGAGAAACTCTTCGTAGTCGAGGTGGGACAGCTCCAGTGCCTCGGTGAGGACGATCGAGTCGCGCTCGATGCCGTACGACCCGTGCACGAGCTCACTCGCGTTGAGCTGCAGCAGGCGGCGGTAGAGATCCGTCTGATGCTTCCGGTCGTCAGGCAGCGGCATCACGTTGACGCGGATGACCACGACCGGCGGCGAGTAGTTGACCACGACGTCGAACGAGAGGGCGCCGCTCGGCTTCACCACCCAGAAGCCAGGCTCGATCTCCGAGTACTCCGCGCTGAGGCGGTCGAGGAAGCCTTCGATGTCGTCGCGCGTGACCATCGGTTTGCCGTTTAGTGAGTGACCCATGCGCATCCTACGGAAGCGCCGGGGGGATGTTTCGTTTTGCGACGCTCGCCGGGTGTGCCTGATCACCTTCACGAAGGAAGGCGTTGCCACGAGCGAAGATAACGCCGGGGGGGCGGATTGGTCAGGCCGCAGATGTCCCGTAACCACCCGCGGCCGGCGGGCTGACCAGGCTTCCGGGGTGTCGAAACCGGATCCCT
>DATAIS010000187.1:0-2200 GCA_036262535.1 Gemmatimonadaceae bacterium
TATTCCATCGCCAGCACCGCTTCCGGGATCAGCTCCGACACCGTCGGCCCGATCATGTGCACGCCGAGGATCTCGTCGGTGCGCGCGTCGGCGACGACCTTGACGAACCCGCTCGACTCGCCGGCGGTGCGCGCGCGGCCATTCGCAGAGAAGGGGAACTTGCCGACCCGATACTCGCGGCCGCTCTCCTTCACCTGGCGCTCGGTGAGGCCGACGACCGCGATCTCGGGCCAGGTGTAGACGACCCCCGGCACCGTGCGATGGTGCGTGTGCGCCGGCTTCCCCGCGATGACCTCGGCGGCGACGACGCCTTCCTCCTCCGCCTTGTGCGCGAGCATCGGACCCGGCGTGCAGTCGCCGATCGCGAACACGTTCGGCAGGTTGGTGCGCTGCTGGTCGTTGACGAGGATCTCGCCGCGCTTGCCGACCTCGAGGCCGAGCGCCGCAGCATCGATCCCGTTGAGCGACGGCTTGCGTCCCACCGACACGAGCACGTAGTCGCCGTCGAGCCGCTCCGTCTGGCCCTCCTTCTCGACGGTGATGAAGATGCCGTCGCCCGTGCGTCCGCCGCCGATGACCTTCGTCCCGGTGCGGATCTCGAGCCCCTGCTTCGTGAGGACGCGTGCCGCCTCCTTCACGATGTCGTCGTCCATCCCCGGCAGGATCGCCGGCAGCAGCTCGACGACCGTCACCTTCGCGCCTAACCGCCGCCAGACGGAGCCGAGCTCGAGGCCGATGACGCCGCCGCCGATGACGATGAGGTGCTTCGGGACGCGCGCGATCCTGAGCGCGCCGACGTTCGAGAGCACGCGCTCCTCGTCGAACTTGAGGAAGGGCAGCTCGACCGGCACCGAGCCGGTTGCGATGATGACGTTCTTCGCCTGCCAGGTCGTCGCTGCACCGTCCGCGCCCGCGACCTCGACGACGTTCTTCGCCTTGAGCGTGCCGCGTCCCTTCGCCCAGGTGATCTTGTTCTTCCGGAAGAGGAACTCGATCCCCTTGGTGTTCTGGCCGACGACGTCGTCCTTGCGCTTGAGCATCGTCGCGACGTCGATCTTCAACTCGGCGAGGGAGATGCCGTGTGCGGCGGCGTCGTGCGCCAGAAACGCGAAGTGGTGCGACGACTCGAGCAGCGCCTTGGACGGGATGCAGCCGACGTTGACGCAGGTGCCGCCGAGCGTCCTGTCCATCTCGACGCAGACGGTGTTGAGCCCGAGCTGCGCGGCGCGGATCGCGGCGACGTAGCCGCCCGGTCCTCCGCCGATGACGACGACGTCGGCATTCGTTGGTGCGTTGGCCATGGCGCTAAGTCTAGCCAGTCGGTTTT
The DNA here is from genome assembly GCA_036262535.1 of Gemmatimonadaceae bacterium. Classification (GTDB taxonomy): domain Bacteria; phylum Gemmatimonadota; class Gemmatimonadetes; order Gemmatimonadales; family Gemmatimonadaceae; genus JABFXC01. The sequence goes on from DATAIS010000187.1 coordinate 1,328, forward strand.
CCTCACGCATCTCTGACGAACGGCGAGGCCGTTACCCCGCTCTGCCGCTGGTACGCCGGAGTCAAGGCGCGCAGCCGAAATCCGCGGTTGTCCTACTTCCAGCGTCACCGTCCCGCGCAACGAATGGCCTGTCATCCTTGCACTGCCGCTCGGGCGGGCCTGTACGACGACGGTTCATCAGGATTCTGCGGATCGAGCGGATCCTGCGGATAACAACCTGGGGCGAGCGGGGCGAGACCATCTCTCCACGCGTGCCCCAAGTCTTCCGGGCCCATGAGAGGAGAAGTCGACTGTGGAGGAACAGATCCGCAGGATCCGCTCGATCCGCCTCATCCGGCTGAACCTTCGTCGTAATTGCCACCCCGCGCGGTGGTTCCCAGCCACAAAGACCGGAAGAGGAGGTCCCGTCGCTCGCTACGCTGGCGAGGGATGGCGACAGGTTCGTCGCCGTGCGACCGCTCTCGCCGTTGCGACGATGCCTGGTGATGCGCATGATGGATGGCATCTCCTTCAGGAGCCTGACATGCAACGCGTTCACCTCGCATCGCTCGGGATCGCGATGTTCATCGTTGCCGGCTGCACGGAGAGAACCGGCGTGCTCGATCCCACGCCGGCCGCGACGATCTCCGCGGCCGCGGGCGGGCCGACCAAGGTGTCGGGACATTTCGCCGCCCAGGTCGACTTCTCGACGCTGACGCTGACGCCCCGCGGGAAGAAGTGCCTCCTACGGGTGAATGGTCAGCTCGTGTTCAGCGGCTCGATCGTGGGCACCGCCGTCGGCCGGACGACGGCGCTGGTGTTCGCGCCATGCAGCCAGGTCGCGATCACGCCGCCCGGCACCTACCGCGACGTCTTCAAGTCGGAGCTGGTCTT
>DATAIS010000188.1:0-10879 GCA_036262535.1 Gemmatimonadaceae bacterium
GTATCACGGGGTCCGACTCACCGACCGCGGCCGGCGCGCGGCACTGCGCACGCTGCGTCGCCACCGCGTCATCGAGACCTACCTCGTGCAGGCACTCGGCTATCCATGGGACCGCGTGCACGACGAGGCCGAGCGGCTCGAGCATTCGGCGAGTGACGAGCTGGTGGACCGGATGGCCGCGGCGATCGGCGAGCCGACGGTGGATCCTCACGGTGCGCCGATCCCCACGCGCGAGGGCGGCATCGTGGAGGACGCCGCGGTCCGCCCATTGACGGAGCTGGCCGTCGGCGATCGCGCGCTCATCTCGCGCGTGACCGACGAGGATGGCGATCGGCTTCGCTACCTGGCGTCGCTCCGCATCACGCCCGGGACACGGATTGAAGTCGTCGAGCAGGAGCCTTTCGGTGGCGCGATCGTCGTCCGCGCCGCGGGAAAGCTCCGCCGCCTCGCCCCCGCCCTCGCCGCGCAGGTGCTCGTCAGCCCGGCGCGCGACTAGCGGACTCCCGCTCGGTCACTCCCTTCGCGCCGGCCCGGATTAACGCGGAGGCGCGGAGATCCGTGGAGGGCGCGGAGAACGACAACGGCAACGGCAACGGCAACAGCTGGGTGGGATGACACGGATCACGCGGATGAACGGATCGCTCCCGGGCGGTGCTCCCCTCCTCACAGCTGCCCGAAACAGCTAGGGGCAAGCGGGGCGAGACCATCTCTCCCCGCTTGCCCGAAAGCACTTCTGCGCGATGCCGATCGGGTGGAAGGAGCCCGGTACGCCTCACGGAGCGATCCGCATCATCCGTTGAATCCGTGTCATCCCAACCAGTTGTTGAAAGCGCCCGAATGCTCGAGGGGCCCCTCAGGCGACAACAGCTCCGCCAAGTCCTCCGCGGCCGTTCTCCGCGCCGCCGCGCCTCCGCGTCAACCGGGCCGGCGGTAGTCGTCGGCCGGGCCGCCGGTAGAAGCCGACGGGGCGGCTGTCCCCGGAACGGTCCTTGCGACCCGGGCCCTCGTCGCACGCGCATAACGCACCAACGGAGGCATTCGTGACCGCTCCGCGCCAGCCTGACACACATACCATCGACCCCGACGTCGGGATTCCCGACCTCATTCGCCGGCTCACCGACGACTCGAAGCGCCTCGTCAAGGACGAGGTCCGTCTCGCCAAGCTCGAGGTGTCGGAGAACGTCCATGCGGGGGCGCGTGGGGCGCTCTGGCTCGGCCTTGCCTTCGGCATCGGCGTCGTCGGTCTCGTCGGCTTCACCATCTTCGCCGCGACGCTGATCGGCCGACTGGCCGCGGGGCACATGTGGGTCGGCGCGCTCGTGGTCGGCGTGCTCGAGCTGGTCGCCGCGATGGTGCTGATCAGGCGCGGGCTCGCGGCGTACCGCGGCCCGTCGTACACTCTCGAGGAGACGCGCGAGTCGTTGAAGGACGCCACCGCCTGGGTCGCGCACCCGCGCGCGGACTGACCGGCCTGGCTTCCTTCGCCGTGCGACGGCGCGCTGGAACCTCCGGCGCGCCGTTTTCGTTCGCCGCTTCACCAAAGCCGATGCGCGCGCTCGCCCTCTGCCTGTTACTTCCTTGCGCCCTCCCGGCGCAGGCGCAGCACCGCACGATCGCCGTCGACGCGCGCATCGCCGAGGATGCGGGGCTCCGGGTCGGCGATCTCGTCGTGATCGCGCGCGAGCCGGGGCTTCCCGGCGACACCGTGCGTATCGCCGCGATCACGACGCCCAACGCCGATCCGAGCGAGGTCGCGCGCCGCGAGTACCGCGTGCGCACGCATCTCGATCACCTCCAGGCGCTCACCGACTACGGTGACCGGGTCCACCGCTTCGGCGTCGAAACGCGCGGGGGCGCGCACGAGGATTCGACCGTGGCCGCGATCGAGGCCGCGGCGTTCGGCTTCCGCGCCCACCGCTCGCGCGACGTCGCCGTCGAGACGTCGGCGACCTTCGCCGTCGTGAGCAGGTTCCATCACGCGATCGGCGTCATAACGGTAGTCGCGAGCGCGATCTTCCTCCTCTGCATCCTGCTGCTCAAGGTGGACGAGCGGCGGCGTGACGTCGCGGCGCTGCGGCTGGCGGGGATCTCGCGCGCGACGGTCGTCAAATCCATCGTCGTCGAGGCCGCGGCGGTGGCGGTGCTGGGCACCCTGTTCGGCATGCTGCTCGGCCGCGCCGCGGCGGCGATCGTGAACGAGCACTACCAGGGGGTGTATCGAACGCCGCTTCACTTCGCGGTCGTGACGCCCGGAGTGCTCGCGTTCGCGCTCGCCCTCTCGATCGTGCTCGGCATCGTCGCCGGTGCGCTGGCCGCCTTGCGGCTCGCGCGCGCGCACCCGCTCGCCCTTCTCGGTCGGCGCTGATGCTCCTCCGCCTCGTCCACGCGTCGCTCTCCCGCCACCGTGCGCGCACGCTCCTCGCGGTGCTCGGCGTCGCCGTCTCGGCGGCGCTGCTGCTCGACATGGTGATGCTCTCGACGGGGATGACGGAGTCGTTCCGCAACCTCCTGCTCGGCCGCGGCTTCCAGCTCCGGCTCGCACCGAAGGGGACGCTCCCCTTCGACACCGACGCCACCATCCCCGAGGCGACCGGCGTCATCGCGGCCCTGCGCGAGTCGCCCGCGGTCGAGGCGGTGAGCCCGGTGCTCGGCGCGAACGTCCACATCCCGCGCCCGGGCGGCACGGTCACGACGATCGCGCTCGGCATCGACCCGACGGTGCAGGGGGACTACGAGCTGATCGGCGGGCGCGACGCGACTGTCGCCGGTGAAACGGTCGTCAACGACTTCCTGCTGCGCCAGCTCGGCGCGCGCGTCGGTGACACCGTCACCGTGGCGGGCGGATACGACCCGCAGCTCCGACGGTTCGCCGGCGAGCGGCGCGTCGCGATCACCGGGCGCGCGCGCTTCCTCTATCTCGCCCGGGAAGAAGGTGCGCTCGCGATGCCGATCGCCGCGCTCCAGGCACTCGCCGGTCCGTCGCGCACGGACCGCGCGTCGCTCTTCATGGTTCGCGCGCGCGGGGGCGCCAACGTCGAGGAGGTACGGCAGTGGATCGAGCGTCGGCTGCCGCGGGTGTCCGCGATCTCGACCGAGACCGCCATCGCGCAGGTCGAGCAGCGGCTCAGCTACTTCCGGCAGCTCGCGCTGATCCTCGGCAGCGTCAGCCTCGTCGTCGGTGTCCTGCTCGTCGGGACGCTCGTCGCCGTGAGCGTGAACGAGCGGATCGGCGAGTTCGCGGTGCTGCGCGCGATCGGCGTCGCGCGCGCGCGGATCACCGCGCAGGTGATGCTCGAAGGGATGGTGCTCATGCTCGCGGGAAGCCTCGGCGGACTCGCCCTCGGTTTGGCGACGGCGCGCTACCTCAACACGATCCTCTCGCGCTTCCCCGGGCTGCCGGAGGCGATCGACTTCTTCCTCTTCCAGCCGCGCGCGGCGTGGACGGCACTGGGACTGCTCGCGGTCGCAGGGGTGATCGCGGGCGCGTGGCCCGCGTGGCGCGGGGCGTCGCTGCCGCTCGCGAAGACGCTGCGGGAGGAGGCCCCATGAGCGGAAACGCCGTCCTCCGGCTCAGCGGCGTCGAGCGCGACTTCACGATGGGAGCGGATCGCGTGCGTGCCGTCCGTGACGTCTCGCTCGAGATCGAGCGCGGAGACTACGTCGCGATCGTCGGCCCGTCGGGTTGCGGCAAGTCCACGCTGCTCAACCTCCTCGGCGCGATCGACCGGCCCGACGCCGGGCAGGTCTTCATCGACGGCCGCGACGCGAGCGCGCTCGGCGACCGCGAGGCGACGAAGCTGCGGCTGACGCGAATCGGGTTCGTCTTCCAGCGCTTCCACCTTCTCGCCGCGCTCACCGCGCGCGAGAACGTCGAGCTGCCGATGGCCGAGGCGGGGATGAAGGCGGCGGAAAGGGCGAAGCGCGCCCGGGAGCTGCTCGACTACGTCGGGCTGTCGGGGCGCGAGCGGCATCGCCCGCCCCAGCTGTCGGGGGGCGAGCAGCAGCGCGTCGCGATCGCGCGCGCGCTCGCCAACGGTCCCGCGATCATGCTCGCCGACGAGCCGACCGGTGAGCTCGACGCGCGCACGGGCGCCGGGATCACCGCCCTCTTCGCGCGGCTCAACGACGACGGGACGACGCTCGTCGTCGTGACGCACGACGAAGAGCTCGCCGGCGCGGCGCGGCGCGTGGTGCACATGCGCGACGGCAGGGTGGTCAGGGACGAGCGACTGCGCGCACCCGCGGGCGCTTCCGCGTCGAGCCCGGCGAGGGATCGTTAGGCATGTGGGCCCGCCTCGCCATCCGCCACCTCACCCTGCGCAAGGGGCGGTCGCTGCTGCTCCTCGCCGGTTACGGCATCGGCGTCGCGGTGATGATCGTGCTGCTCTCGATCGGCGAGGCGCTGCTCGCCCAGGCGCGCGACGAGAAGCTGGTCGGGGGCGGCGACATCACGGTCCTGCCGGAAGGGATCGACGTCGAGGTGATGAAGACGGGCGGACTCGGTGGCATGTACTTCTCGATCGACCACGCGCGATTCGTCTTCCTGCAGCTCCTCGGCTCGCCGCGGCTCGCCCCCCACGTCGCGGCGGTCGCGCCACAGATCGAGGGGACGCTGCTCTACCTGCGGACGCGCGACGGCCGCGAGCTCCCGGTGCGCGCGACCGGCGAGATCCCCTCCGCGTCGCGCGCGCTCGGCGCGCTGCCGGCGATCGCGGAGGGGGCGTGGCGCGACGACGAGGGCGACCGCCGCTGGATCGCGCCGACGCCAGTCGAGCTGCGGCACGACATCGACCACTTCCACCTCCCGCCCGCATCGCTCGACGCCGACGCGCGGCGGAGCTGGGCGGAGTGGCACTACTTCAACGTCCTCTCCGCCGACGCACGGCGCTGGGCATTCGTGACGCTGATGGTCGGCGGCGACATCCCGGAGGGCGAGTGGGGTGGGCAGACGCTCGTCACGCTGCGCGAGGAAGGGAAGGGCGAGCGGCGCTTCGCGACGCAGGTGCCGTCGCGTGCGGTGAACATGTCCACCACGCGCGCCGACCTCGACGTTGGTGACTCGCGTGTGCGCGTCCTCGACGACGGACGCTACGAGCTCCACGCCGTCGCGCGCGAGGTCGGCGGCAGCGCGAGGGCGCGGATAGACCTCGTGGTGACGCCCGTGCCACGCGCCTATTTCCCCGGCGCCGCGCTCGGCGGCCAGATCGTCTCCGGGTACGCCGTCCCCGCGCTCCGTGCCGGCGCGACGGGTACCGTGTGTGTGGACTCGCGTTGCGAGCGGTACGACGACGCGCAGTCGTACCACGATCACAACTGGGGGACGTGGGCTGGGGTGACATGGGAGTGGGGTGCCGCGCGCGCGGGGGCGTACACCTTCCTCTATGGCCGCGTCGAGGCGCCCGACGCCGAGCCGGGCGCGCTCTTCCTCTATGTCGTGGACTCGCTCGGCTTTCGCGCGCTCTTCCGGCCATCGCGGATCGACTACGACGACGGGCGCACGATCCGGGTCGGAGGGCAGGAGGTGCGTGTCCCGCGGCGTGCAGTGATGGCCGACGTGCGTGGCGCGGACACCATCCGCATCACGCTCGACGTCGAGGATGCGATCGGCAGCGACGTGCGCACGACGGCGGAGCGCGGCAGCGCGACGACTCCGCGTCCCTATTTCATCCAGATGAAGGGGAGAGCGACGCTCGGCGGACGGCTTGCCGGGCGCGAGCTCGGCGGTTCCGGATACGGCTTCTTCGAGACGTACCGCGGGCCAGCGACAGGGGGGAAATAGCAGGCGAAAAGGGGCAATTTGACAGGCGCGGCCTCCCGCCCCATGTTCGCGCCACTATGTCCTCTTCCCGTCGCGAGTTTCTGGCCACCATCGGTGGCGCGGCGTTCGGAATGGCCTGTGGGCGGACCGTCAGCTCCAGCGCGAACGCTCCCGTCAGACGCCTCGATCGCATCGGCGTCCAGCTTTACACCCTCCGCGATCTCGCGGCGAAAGACCTCGCCGGCACGCTGGCCCAGGTCGCCCAGATCGGCTACAAGGAAGTCGAGTTCGCGGGCTACCAGGGCAAGACCGCGCGCGAGGTCCGCGCGATGCTGGACGCGAACCGCCTGACGGCGCCTTCGGCGCACATCGGTCTCGATATCATCGAGAAGAACACGGCACAGGTCTTCGACGACGCGCGCATCGTCGGGCACGAGTACATCACCGTGCCTTTCCTGATGCCCGACCAGCGCCGCACGCTCGACGACTTCCGGCGCATCGCGACGCGACTCAACGTCGTCGGACGCGCGGCGAACGAGGCGGGGCTGAAGGTCGCCTACCACAACCACGACTTCGAGCTCAAGCCGATCGACGGCATGATGCCGCTCGAGGTGATGATGGCGGCGACGGACCCGTCGCTGGTGAGCTTCGAGATGGACGTCTACTGGGTCACGAATGCTGGCAGCAGCCCGACCGACTGGCTCGACCGCCACGGCGACCGGATCACGATGCTGCACCTCAAGGATTCCGGCCCGGCGCCCGAGCACCAGATCCGCGACGTCGGCGCGGGCACCGTGGACTTCGCGGGCATCCTCGCCCGCGCACGCAACGTGAGCCACTTCTTCGTCGAGCACGACCGGCCCACCGACGCCATCGCGTCGATCCGCGCGAGCTACAACTACCTCGCCGCGCTCAACATCCCCACCACCGCCTGACGATGCCAGCGCAGCGCACGAATTACGACGTCTGCATCGTGGGTTCGGGTGCGGGCGGCGGCATGGCCGCGTACGCACTCACCCAGGCCGGCGCCCGCGTCGTCATGCTCGAGGCGGGACCGGCCTGGTACGCGTCGAAGAACTCGTCGATGCTGCTCCCGAGCTACGCGACGCCACGCCGTGGACGAGCGACGAAGACACGCCCCTTCGGCGAACACGACGCGTGTGACGGCGGTTGGGAGATCGAGGGCGAGCCGTACACGATGGCTCCGGGAACACGCTTCGACTGGTGGCGCGCGCGCATGCTCGGCGGGCGCACGAACCACTGGGGGCGGATCTCGCTCCGCTTCGGCCCCGACGACTTCAAGGGCTACGCGGCGAAGGGCCTCGGGCCCGACTGGCCGATCTCGTACGAGGACGTCGCGCCGTACTACGACCGGGTGGACGACCTGATCGGCGTCTTCGGCAGCCGCGAGGGGCTGCGCAATCACCCCGACGGGAACTTCCAACCGGCGCCGAAGCCGCGCTGCTACGAGCTGCTCGTGAAGAAGGCGAGCGACAAGCTCGGCATCACCTGCATTCCGTCACGGCTCTCGATCATCACGCAGGCGAAGCCGGGGCGTCAGGCCTGTCACTACTGCGGGCAGTGCAACCGCGGCTGCTCGGTGAAGGCCAACTTCTCGAGTCCGGACGTGCTCATCGCGCCGGCGCTGGCGACGAACCGCCTCACCCTGCTCACCAACGCGATGGCCCGCGAGGTCACCGTCGGCAGCGACGGTCTCGCGACGGGCGTGTCGTACATCGACAAGACGACGGGCGAGGACCGGCGCGTCAGCGCGCGGATCGTCGTCCTCGCCGCGAGCGCGTGCGAGTCCGCGCGCATCCTGCTCAACTCGCGGTCGTCGCGCTTCCCGCAGGGGATCGGCAACTCGACGGGACGTGTCGGCAAGGGGCTCACCGACACCACGGGCACCGACGTCGCCGGCTTCATCCCGGCGATGGTGGACCACGTGCCGCACAACGAGGATGGCGTCGGTGGCATGCACGTGTACATGCCGTGGTGGCTCGACAACGCGAAGCTCGATTTCCCGCGCGGCTACCACATCGAAGTGTGGGGCGGGCTCGGCCAGCCTTCGTACGGCTTCATGGGCGGCATCCAGCGCTACCCCAACGTCGCCGGCTACGGCGCGAAGCTGAAGGAAGACTACCGCCGCTACTACGGAGCGACGATCGGCTTCTCGGGACGCGGCGAGATGCTCCCCAACGAGAAGTCCTACTGCGAGCTCGACCCGACGGTCGTCGATCGATTCGGCATCCCCGTGCTGCGCTTCCACTGGGCGTGGACGGACAACGAGTACAACCAGGTGAAGCACATGCAGACGACCTTCCGCTCGCTCATCGCCGAGATGGGCGGACAGGTCTTCTCGCCGATGCCGACGAAGGAGCAGGGCTACGGGATCGCCCCGGGCGGCCGGATCATCCACGAGCTGGGCTGCACGCAGATGGGGAGCGACCCGAAGATGTCGGTGCTCAACGCCAACTGTCAGGCGCACGACTGCCGGAACCTCTTCGTCGCCGACGGCGGGCCCTTCCCGACGCAGGCGGACAAGAACCCGACCTGGACGATCCTCGCCCTCGCCTGGCGAACGGCCGACTACATCACCGCGCAACGCAAGGCGGGCCAGCTATGAGCGACGAAGACCGGAACGACGGCGGCGAGACATCGATCTCGCGGCGGCGCGCGCTGCGCGTCATCGGCGCGATCCCCGTCGTCGGCGCGTTAGGCCTCACGCAGCAGCAGCAGAGCCAGGGCCAGCAGCAGCCGAAGCAGACGCACGAGGGCCCGAACCAGCCGGCGACGAGCACGCGGCAGCCGCCGCCCTCGCAGCCGCGCCGCGCCTTCTTCACCCGCGCCGAGCAGCGCACGATGCGCGTCCTCGCCGACGACATCATCCCGCGCGACGCGCGGTCGGGGAGCGCGAGCGAGTCCGGCGCCGTCGAGTTCATCGACTTCAACCTCTCGGTCGAGGAGACGAGCAACGACACGCGCACCGCCTGGCGCGGCGGGCTGCGCTGGCTCGACCTGGAGTCGAAGAAGCGATTCAACGTGGCGTATGCCGGGGCGAAACAGGCGCAGCGCAACCAGATCCTCGACGACATCAGCAAGCCCGCGGACTCGGTGAGCGCCGAGCTGCGTCCCGGCGCCGCGTTCTTCGCCCGGGCCCGCGACATGGTCGCCGCGGGATTCTTCTCCAGCCCCACCGGGTGGCGCGACCTCCAGTACCTCGGCAACACCTTCGTTCCGAAGTGGAACGGGTGTCCCGACGCGGCGCTGCAGAAGCTCGGCGTCACCTACGACCTCATGAACCAGCGCACCCAATCGAACGGATGAATCCTGCCCGTCCCGCACGCCCCGGCCAGCGCCTCGGCGTCGGCTTCATCGGCAGCGGCTTCAACGCACGCTTCCACATGCTCGGCTGGAGGGCCGTTCGCGAGGGCGACGTCCTCGGCGTCTGGAGTCCCAACGCGAAGAACGCCGAGTCGGCCGCGGCCTACGCGCGCCAGCTCGACGTCGGCGAGGCGAAACCGTACAAGACCATCGGCGACATGGTCGCCGACCCCGCGATCGACGCGATCTGGCTGACGGGTCCCAACCACGCCCGCGTCGAGAACGTCGAGGAGATCGTGGACGCGATCGACCGCGGCGTCGGCACGCTGCGCGGGATCGCCTGCGAGAAGCCGCTCGCCCGCAACGTCGCGGAGGCAAAGGAAGTCGCCCGCCTCGTGAAGAAGACCGGGATCATGACCGGTTATCTCGAGAACCAGCTCTTCTCGCCGCAGGTCGAGCTCGGGAAGGAGCTGATCTGGGCGCGCGGGGCGGCGACGACGGGGCGCCCGTATCTCGCACGCGCCGCCGAGGAGCACAGCGGCCCGCACATGCCCTGGTTCTGGCGCGGCGAGATGCAGGGCGGCGGGGTGCTCAACGACATGATGTGCCACTCCGCGCTCGTCGTCAGGCACCTCCTCACCGATCCGAAGAAGAAGCTGTCGTCGGTGACGCCGATGCGGGTCACGGCGCACATCGCGAGCCTCAAGTGGTCGCGTCCCGAGTACGCGAAGCGGCTCGCGAAGACGATGGGGAAGGAGGTGGACTACGCGCGCAGGCCGTCGGAGGACTTCGCGAGCCTCAACATCGAGTTCCTCACCGACGACGGGCACGTCGTGATCGGCGAGGCGAGCACCTCGTGGAGCTTCGTCGGCGCGGGGCTCCGCCTCTCGGCGGAGCTCCTCGGCCCCGAGTACTCGATGAGCTGGAACACCCTCGACAGTGGTCTCAAGCTGTTCTTCAGCCGCGAGGTGAAGGGAGCGCAGGGCGAGGACCTCGTCGAGAAGCAGAACGCCGAGATGGGACAGATGCCGGTCGTCGCCGAGGAAGCGGCGGCGTACGGCTACACGAACGAGGACCGCCATTTCGCGCGCGTCTTCCTCGGGAAGGAAGAGCCGAAGCTGACCTTCGACGACGGCGTCGAGGTCGTGAAGATCCTCATGGCCGCCTACCAGAGCGCCGAGCAGGGGAAGACGGTGTCGTTCCCGCCACGCGGGATCGACACCTTCGTCCCGGCGGTGGCGCGTGGCGAGTGGCGGCCGAACGCGAGGCGCGACGAGGTCGCGCAGGAGGCACGATGAGCGGCAATGACGTCACGAGGCGCGGCTTCATCACCACCGCCGGCACCGTCGCGCTGGGCGCGGCCGTGCTTCCGCGCGGCGCCTTCGGCCAGCAGGCGGCTCAGCCGGGGCCCAGGCTCCGTATCGCCGTCGTCGGTGTGGGCGGGATGGGCTTCGAGAACATGCGCGCGCTGCTGAGCGAGAACATCGTCGCGATCTGCGACGTGGACTTCGGCTACGTCGAGCGGCAGCTGCAGGGGCGGCTGCGGCCGAATGACCAGGGAGTCGTCGATCCGCAGCAGATCGCGCTCAAGGATGCCTACGTCGCGGCGCGGAAGTACGCGGACTACCGTGAGATGCTGCGGCGCGAGGGCCGGAACATCGACGCCGTCGTCATCGCCACGCCCGACCACACCCACGCGGTGATCGCGGCGGCGGCGATGAAGGCGGGCAAGCACGTCTACCTCCAGAAGCCGCTGACCTACTCCATCCACGAGGCGCGCACCCTGGCGCGCCTCGC
>DATAIS010000189.1:0-2191 GCA_036262535.1 Gemmatimonadaceae bacterium
CGCCGGGGTTCGACGAGTGCAGTGCAAGAGTGGGGCTATGCGCGACGTTCCGGAAATTCATCGGGACGCTGGCCCGATTCGTTCATGTCGCGAAGCGGACCTGCAACGGACGACGATGAGCGAAGCGGACGGAACCGTAAGAATCGCGGCGATGAGTGACGTACACTATGGGAAGACATCGCAAGGTGCGCTGCAGAGTGTCTTCGCCGAGGTGACGCGAAACGCCGACGTCCTCGTGCTGTGCGGCGACCTCACGGACTACGGGCTGCCCGAGGAGGCGCAGGCGCTGGCGAAGGACCTCACCGCTGTGAAGATCCCGATCGTCGCGGTGCTCGGGAACCACGACTTCGAGTCGGGCCAGGAGCACGAAGTCGCCCAGGCGCTCACCGACGTGGGTGTCGCGGTGCTCGACGGGGACGCGGTCGAGATCGAGGGCGTGGGTTTCGCCGGCGTGAAGGGGTTCGCGGGTGGCTTCGGGCGCGGGGCGCTCGGCGCCTGGGGAGAAGCCTCGGTCAAGGCATTCGTTCACGAGGCGATCGAGGAAGCGCTCAAGCTCGAGAACGCCCTCGCGCGGCTGCGCACTCCCTCGCGAATCGCCTTGCTCCACTATGCTCCCATCCGCGCGACCGTCGAGGGGGAGCCGATCGAGATCTACCCCTGGCTCGGGTGCAGCCGTCTCGAGGAGCCGCTGGGGAGATACGAGGTGCACGCGGTCTTCCACGGCCACGCGCACAAGGGAGCGCCGGAGGGGACGACCGCGAAGGGCGTCCCCGTCTACAACGTCGCGCTGCCGCTGCTCAAAGAGCGCTTTCCAGAGCGGCCGCCGTACATGCTCCTCGAGGTGCCGCGCAGCGGCATCGCCGTCACCGACGATCGCATCGTCGAGCGACGGCGCGCCTGACGCGTCAGCGCTCGATCACGCCGCAGGCGATCCGCGCACCCGAAGCGCCCGACGGGTCGGTCTGGTAGTCGTCGGCGAGCGCGTGAATCACGATCGCCGATCCGTCGGCGTCGCCAAGCGTGCCGTTGCCCGGGCCGAGCGACACGTTCGAGAGGACCTCGACGCGAAGCACGCCGCTCTCCGGTACGTGGATGTTCGGCAGGTCGCCGGCGTGCGGGCCGACCGGGTTGCGGAAGCCGTGCGATCGTGTCGTCGGGTTGAAGTGCCCGCCGGCGCTGGCGAAGTCGGGCGCCGTGCACGTGCCGACGGTGTGGAAATGCATCGCATGCGTTCCCGCCGGCAGCCCGCTCAGGTCCGCCGTCAGGAGCACGCCCGCGGGAGTCGCCTGGAACGTCGCCGCACCGACTTCGCGGCCGTCGGCGAGGCGGATGACGGCGCGCGCGCTGGTCGTCGCCTGTGCCGGCGCGGGCGCGGCGCTACGCGACCGCGAGCAGGCGGCAACGATCAGGAGCGCCGCGAGGATGTGGAGTCGCATCGGGAGTCCTCCGTACACGTTCAGGGATGTGCTGCCGGCCAGCGAGTCGCGTCCCATGCAGGCACGCCGCGCGCCACGGCCACCGTATTCCGCGCGGCAACCGCCCGCGCCACGGCCTCCGTTAGCGTCGCGGCGGTGCTCGCCACGTGTCCCATCTTCCGCCCCGCCCGCGCCGTGCGCTTGCCGTAGAGGTGAAGCCGCGTCTCGGACATGGCGAGGATCCGGTCCCACGGGGGCGAGCCTTCGGCCGGCCAGAGCTCGCCGAGCAGGTTCGCAATTGCCGCCGGACGGATCGAGTCGGTGGCGCCGAGCGGGAGGTCGCACACCGCGCGCACCGCCTGCTCGAACTGGCTCGTCGTGCACCCCTCGATGGTCTCGTGATAGCTGTTGTGCGGCCGCGGCGCGAGCTCGTTGACGAGCAGCTCCCCGCGCGTCGAGAGGAACATCTCGGCGCAGATCAGCCCTTCGACGCCGAGCGCTTCGGCGATCGCCGCGGCGAGCTCACGCGCGCGACGCTCGAGCGCGGGCTCCAGCGTCGCTGGTATCACGGACCAGGCGAGGATGCCGTTCTCGTGATGGTTCGCCGCGGGAGGATAGGCGGCGACGCGCCCCGACGGCGTGCGCGCGACCATGACCGACAGCTCGAGCGCCAGCTCCACCCCCTGCTCGGCGACGCAGGGCTTCGAGCCTGACGTGCGCCAGGCATCGGCGATCCCGTCTGGTGACGAAACGCGGATCTGTCCGCGGCCGTCGTA
>DATAIS010000190.1:0-12110 GCA_036262535.1 Gemmatimonadaceae bacterium
GAAGCAGATCGTGCGCAGCCCGCGCGGGAGCTTCGACTTGCCGCGGATCTTCGCGCCGAGGTTGTTGAAGACCTCACCGTTGACCGCCCCCGGCGACCCGTAGCGGGCGACGAGCGACGACATCTTGTGCTCGGCGTACTCGCGCTGCGACAGCTTGAGGATCGCCTTCTTCGTGGTGTCCGAGAGCCAGACGACGGCGCGCACGGTCAAGTCGGGCGTCCACTGGACCTCGTCGAGGAGCCACGGCGTCTTGATGCGCGTGAGCTCCGCGGCCGCGGCACGATCGACGTAGAACGTCGTGTTCGGATGCGTCTGGAGGAAGGTCGCCGCAACCTCGACGTCGATCTCCCCCTCGACCGCGCGCCTGACGACGAACGACTTGTGCTCGCCGGTCGCGAGGATCGCGATCTCGCGCGCCTCGAGGATCGTCGCCACGCCCATCGTCACGGCTTCGCGCGGGACGTACTCCTCGCCGAAGAAGTCGGCGGCGGCGTCGCGCCGCGTCACGGCGTCGAGGGTGACGAGGCGGGTGCGGCTGTCCACCCCCGACCCGGGCTCGTTGAAGCCGATGTGGCCCGTCTTGCCGATGCCGAGGATCTGGAAGTCGATCCCGCCCGCGCGGCGGATCGCGTCCTCGTAGCGGCGGCACTGCTCGTCCACGCGATCGCGGCTGACGTCGCCCTGCGGGATGTGGACGTTCTCCTTCGGGATGTCGATGTGCTCGAAGAGGTTCTCCCACATGTAGCGGACGTAGCTGTGCACGCTGTCCGGCCGCATCGGGTAGTACTCGTCGAGGTTGAAGGTCACGACGTGCTCGAAGCTGAGCCCTTCCTCGCGGTGCATCCGGATGAGCTCCCGGTAGACGCCGATGGGCGTCGAGCCGGTCGCGAGGCCGAGCACCGCGATCTCGTTCGCGGCGGCCTTCTCGCGGATGAGCGTCGCGATGCGGCTGGCGACGAGGCGGGCGATCCCTTCGTGATCGTCGACGACGATCGTGCGAATACGTTCGTGGCTGGGGTGCGCATGCCCGACAATGGAAGGCCCGCCACTCGACCGTTGCGAGTGGCGGGCCTCGAGCACAGCACCAGCGTCCGCGCGACGCGGCATGCGTGGTGGGTTAGGCGGTGAAGGAGCTACCGCAGCCGCAGCCACCGGTAGAGTTCGGATTCTTGAAGGTGAACCCCGAGCCCTGCATCGACGAGACGTAGTCGATCGTCACGCCGCTGAGGTACTGCGCCGAGAACGGATCGACGAAGACCTTGAACCCGTCCTGGTCGACGACGAGGTCGTCGTCGGCCGGCTTGTCCTCGATGAGGAGGCCGTACTTGAAGCCGCTGCAGCCGCCCGGCTGGACGCTCACGCGGAGCCCGCCGACCCCGGCATCGACTCCCTCGACTTCCATGAACTTCTTGACTTCGGTCCCGGCGACCGGGGTCACCGAGAGGATGATCTCAGGCTGAACCGCGCTCATTCGTCCTCCTGTTCGCGCCGCGGAGATCGCGGCGTCACTGTGCTGAAATATAGAGCCAGGTGATGGCTGTTACAAGGAATCGGCTGACGCTACCGGCTCGCCAGCCCGCATCCGCGTGTGACCCAGGCTACGGGCGATGAAGGCGAAGGCCGCGGCCGCGATGCCGCAGAGGATCAACCCGCGTACCAGGTCCCCGAAGACCAGCTTCCCGATCCCGAACAGGCTTCCATACACGGCCACGATGCCGGCGATCCAGTTCGCGAACGCCAGCCGTCCGCCGGGGATCTGCTCCCGGCCGTAGCCGAGCCGGCGGGAGACCATCGCCCATCCCGGTCCACCAGGCCGCACGCGCCGGTAGAACGCGTCGAGGACGGCGTCCGGTTCCGGACGTGTCACGAAGGTCGCGACGATCCACACCACCGTCGTGAAGGCGACGGTGATGATCATGACCCAGGCGTCGCCGGCGGGGCCACCCTGCCGCACGATCTCCGGCGGCGTCAGGCCGAGCTTCCCGAAGAGGTAGAGCGACATCAGGAATGACGCGGTCATCGCGCTGATCTCCGACCAGGCGTTGATCCGCCACCAGTACCAGCGCAGCATCAGCACGAGGCCGGTCCCGGCGCCTAACGCGAGGAGGAACTTCCACGCCCCCTCGACGCTCGAGAGGCTGAGCGAGACGAGGATCGAGAGCAGGAAGAGCACGATCGTCGCCGCGCGCGAGACGTTCACGTAGTGCTTCTCGCTCGCGTCACGCTTGAGGAAGCGCTTGTAGACGTCGTTGACCAGATACGACGCGCCCCAGTTGAGCTGAGTGCCGACCGTGGACATGTACGCCGCCGCCATTCCCGCGAGCATGAAGCCGCGCCAGGGCGACGGCAGCAGGTCCACGAACGCGTGGACGTACCCCGACTCCCTGTCGGCGAGGTTCGGGTAGAGGATCACCGTCGCGAGTCCGGTCACGATCCACGGCCACGGGCGCAGCGCGTAGTGCGCGACCTGGAAGAAGAGCGTCGCGAGCACCCCGTCGCGCTCCGTCTTCGCGCTGAAGATCCGCTGCGCCACGTAGCCCCCGCCGCCCGGCTCGGCGCCCGGATACCACGCGGCCCACCACTGCACGGCGAGGAATACGGCGAGCGCGATCGCGGGCATCCACACGTAGGCCTCGAGCCCATTCGGTGTCGACTTGAGTGGGAGGACCGAGAGCGCCGCGTCAGCGCTGCCGAACTTCGCCGCCAGCCCCGCCTTCAGGGCGTCCATTCCGCCGACCGCCTTCACCGCGAACACGGCGAGCACGATCACCGCGGTCATCTTGATGATGAACTGGATCAGGTCCGTCCACAGCACCGCCCACATCCCCGCCGCGACCGAGTAGGCGACCGTCACCACGAAGCAGATACCCACGGCGATGACCTCGCCCGACACCGTTATGCCGAGGATCTGCGTGTCCTGGAGGCCGAGCGAGATGGTAAGGATCTTGATCATCGCCCGCGTCACCCAGCCGAGGATGATGAGGTTGATCGGGATCGCGAGGTAGAGCGCGCGGAACCAGCGCAGCGTCGAGGCCGGCCGCCCGCTGTAGCGGATCTCGGCGAACTCCACGTCCGTCATCACGTGCGCGCGCCGCCAGAGCCGCGCGAAGAAGAAGACGGTGAGCATCCCGCTCATCACGAAGTTCCACCACAGCCAGTTGCCGGCGACGCCGTGCGCCGCCACGAGCCCGGTGACGACGAGCGGCGTGTCGGCCGCGAACGTCGTGGCGACCATCGACGCCCCCGCGAGCCACCACGGGACGTTGCGTCCCGAGAGGAAATACTCGTTCAGCGACTCGCCACCCTTCTTGGTGAAGAAGAAGCCGATCCCCGCGGACAGCACGAAGTAGCCGACGACGATCGCCCAGTCGACGAGAGTGAGGGTCATTGGTCGGTGGGGGGTGAGGTGAACATCAGAATCTCGGCACGAGCGGCGGCGTCCCCTGCCTGACGGTGCCGAGCACCGCCAGCGCGGCGTCGGCGACCGCGATGCGCACTTCGCCGAAGCGGTTGTTCTGGCGCGTCGGGTTGACGCGGTTGGTCAGCAACACGACGAACAGGTCGTTCGCGGGATCGATCCATATCGACGTCCCGGTGAAGCCGGTGTGCCCGAACGCGGCCGGCGACATCCGGCGGCCCGCGGAATTGCTCCCGGTCGGCTTCTCCCAGCCGAGCGCCCGGTTCGAGAACGCCGAGTCCTGCACGCGCGCGAACTCGTAGATGAGGCGCGGCTCGAGTACGCGCCGGCCGTCGAGCGCGCCGAAGTTGAGGTACATCCGCGCGAAGCGAGCGAGGTCGCGTCCGGAGCTGAAGAGTCCCGCGTGGCCGCTGATGCCGCCCAGCGCATACGCGTTCTGGTCGTGGACGACTCCCTGGATCATGCGCTGACGCCACGGATCGTACTCGGTCGGGGCGATCCGCGCGAGGAGCGCGCTGTCCGGCTTGTAGCGCGTATCGGTCATCTTCAGCGGCTGCCACGCACGCCGCCGCAGATAGGTCGAGAGGCGCTCCTTCGTCACCTTCTCGATCACCTGGCCGAGCAGGATCGCTCCCAGGTCGCTGTAGGCCATCCTCGCGCCCGGGACGGTGTCGAGCGGAGTGAGATACACGAGCCGCAACGCCTCCTCGGGCCCGATGCCCTCCTTGTAGAGGGGGCGCCAGGCGGGCAGGCCGGAGGAGTGGGTGATCAGGTGCCGGATCGTCACGCGCCGCTTCCCGGGCCCCTTGAAGCGCGGGATATACCGCTGCGCGGGCGCGTCGAGGTTCACCCGTCCCTCGGCGACGAGCTGCATGATCCCCGTCGTCATGCCGACGACCTTCGTCAGCGACGCGAGATCCCAGATCGTGCTGTCGGTCGGCTCGACGGAGGGCGCCCAGTCGACGCTCCCTACGCCAACGCTGGCGAGCACACGGTCATGGGAGCCGATCACGGCCTCCGCGCCCGGAAACGCGCTGTCAGCCTGATAGCGCGCCATCACCGCGCGCACGGTGTCCGCGAGTCGCGCCGCCAGCAGCGGATCGCGGCTCACCGGCCCCGCGACCGCACGAGCCGCCGCGCGCTCGCTGTACGGCGAGCGTCCGTTCCACCCCACGAGGAGTGTTCCCACCCCGGCCGGCAGCTCGCGCGCGATTCCCGCGTCTGTGAGCCCGACGACGATCGCGTTAGGCTTCTCGCGCAGCAGCCGCCGCGCGAGGTCGCGACCGGCGGTCGGCAGGCGCTCGATGCCGCCGCCGTCCTGAGGGTAGAGGGCGAGCACCACGCCGTCGGCTCCGCTCGCGCGGGCGATCGCGGTCGCCGCCGACACTCCACGCGGGCGCGGCCCGACGACGATCGCGTCGAGCCGCGCGTTGCGGGCGCGGAGATCCGCCCGTAGCTCGGCGATGAAGGCCGCGCCGGGCGCCGAATCGCGCACGCCGCGCGCGCGGGGGTCGTACACGATGGCCGTCACGCGACGCGCGCGCGTCAGCCGCCAGATCGCGTTGCCGCGGTCGCGCGCGAGTACGATCGACTGCCGTGCGACGACGTCCGCCAGCGAGTCGGCCGCGACGTCCATCGCGGTGCCGAGCGCTGAGGTCCCGTTCTTGGCGGCGCCGGCGGCCGTCATACCCTGCGCCGCCATGCTGTCCACCGGGGCCAACCGGTGCAGGGCGAGCCGCTCCTTCGCGTGCAGCAGCGGCGCCACGCGCACGTCGATCTCCGCGGCGACGAGGCGCCCCGAGTCGGCGGCAGCGGCGAGCGAGTCGATCGTTCTCGCGACCTCGCTGGCTCGCACGAATAGCAGGTGGGCCGCGCGCGGACGGTCGCCGCGTCCACTCGTATCGGCCCAGCGCGAGCTGACGACGACGCCGGCGTCCTCCTGGCAGCGCACATACCTGTCTACCGCGCGTTCCGGGACGGAGCGGACGAAGGCACGCACGACCGTGTCCGGTGGCGGCACGACGACGCTGTCGAGCGAAACCGACCAGCGAATTCCGAGGCGCGAGGCCTGGCGGGCCATCGTCGTCCCGGCGGCGCAGGCGAGCATGGTGTCGCGCGTCGCGGCGAGGCCGGCGAGCCCGGGAAGGGGAATCACGCCCGGGTCGGTGAGGGCGCTGGGCCCTCCTTCCAGGTTGGCGCCGACGAGCAGCGGAACGCCGATGGACGCGCGGGCGTCATCGACGATCGGACGGACGGACCCGGCGCCGCCGCGAATGTAAACGCCACCCGGGCGTGTCGCGCCGAGAACGGCGCGCAGCGTCTCCGCGGCGGCGCTGTCCGCGCCGTCCACGACGGCTACCACGAGCTGCGCGACCCTGTCGCGCGTCGGCAGTGACCTGAGCAGGGAGTCGCTCCACGGCGTCCGGGACGCGGGCGGTACGGCCTCGCGAACCACGACCACTGGTGGGGGCACGCTGTCGCTCTCGCGCGGCGCGACCGGCGCCGGCGCGTGCCTGGGGAGGGTACCCCGGCCCGCGCACGCGGCCCAGCCCCCTGCCATCGAAGTGATCAGCAGGAGGATCGCTGCGTGGTGATGTCGTCGTTCTGGAAGCTTCACGGGCTCGTTGTAACGGCGCTCGCGCTGCCCGCTGCCGCGTTCACGGCCGGCCGGGTCAGCCCTGCGCCCCGAGCGAAGACGCCCGGGAGGGAGATCGGGGCACGGCCGGTGATCGGTGTGAGCCCGAGCACGGCCCGGGCCGCTGCCCGCTCCAGGGCATCGCTCACCCCGTACGTGACGAGGTACGTCCCGACCCGCGGGAACTGCCGGATGACATAGGGGTTCCCGTTGGCGACGACGATCACCCTCTGCCGCGTCGCCAGCGAGTCGATCCACTGCGCGACGCGGGGCGCGACCGCGAAGCGGCCCGCACCCTCGATCGTGCGCACATGGGTCGTCACGATGACCGCATCGAAGGCCGCCAGGGAGACCGCCAGCGAGTCGAGCTCTCCCTTGCCGCTGAGGGGCGCGATCCGTACCACGCGCGCGTTAGGCACCGCACCGCGGACCGCGGCCGCGAACGCCCGTCCGGCTCGCAGCTCCGAGGGCGGCGCATACGTGACGACCGCGACCCGGCGTGCCGTCGACGCGAGCGGGACGAGCGACGCCGAGTCGCGCAGCAGCGTGATGGCGCGCGTCGCGATCTCGTCGGCGACCCGCCAGTGCTCCGCGGTCCCCACCTCGCGGCGCACTGCGTCGAGATCCACCAGTCGCTCACGCCACAGGCCAGCGCGCGCCTTCGCCTCGAGCATCCGCCGCGCCGATGAATCGATGCGCGCCGCGCTGATGTCGCCGCGCTCGACCGCACCGACCACGGCGTCGATCGCGCGGCGGATGTCGCTCGGCTTGAGCAGGACGTCCGCGCCGGCCAGCACGGCGAGCACCGCGCTGCGCTCCACCGGATAGCCCTCGCCGACGGCTTCCATCGTCAGGGCGTCGGTGTAGGTCAGGCCGCGGAAGCCGAGCGTGTCGCGCAGCAGGTCGTGCACGACGCGTGGCGCGAGCGTCGCCGGGACGCTGGTCCCTTCGATCGCGGGGAGCGCGATGTGCGCCGTCATGAACGCCGAAACGCCGGCGCCGATCGCCGCCCGGAAGGGAACGAGCTCCACCGAATCGAGCTGCGCGCGGTCGGACTTGACCACCGGCAGCGCGAGGTGCGAGTCGGTGTCGGTGTCCCCGTGGCCGGGGAAGTGCTTCGCGGTCGCGAGCGCGCCGCCCGCCTGAAGGCCGCGCACGAACGCCGCGGTGTGGCGCGCGACGTCCTGCGGGCTCTCGCCGAAGGAGCGCGTGTTGATGACCGGGTTCGCCGGGTTGTTGTTCACGTCCGCGACGGGCCCGAACACCACGTGGATGCCGACGGCGCGTGCCTCACGCGCGACGACCTCCGCGGCGGCCCGCGTCAGCGAGTCGTTCCCGGCGGCGCCCATCGCCATCGCGTTGGGGAAGACGGTCGCGCTCCCCCCATAGAGCATCGAAGGAATGAAGACGCCCCCCTCGAGTCGCCCGAGGCCCGGCTCGAGGTCAGAACCGACGAGCAGCGGGACCCTGGCGCGGCGTTGCAGCGCGTTCAGCTTGACGGCCACCTCGATCGGCGAACCGACCGACATCGTCATTCCGCCGACGCGATCCTCCTCGATCCAGCGGATCACCTCGCGATAGGCGGAGTCGTCGTCGCTGCTGTAGTCGCCGAGCACCCAGACGTTGACCATCTGGCCGACGCGCTCGCGCAGGGTGAGCGAAGCGAGGGTGCGATCGACCCAGCGAAGCTGATCGGCGGTGAGTGGTGCCGACGGGTCGATCGGCGCCGGGTGCGGGAGGACGGCGGTTTGCGGTGCGGGCGCGGGTGCGGCCGCAGACCGGGGGCCGCATGCGACGATGGCGAGCGCGGCCGCAAGGGACAGCGGCGCGGCGCGGCGAAGAGCTGGCATCACGGTATGACGCAGGGTGAACTACAGCGACGGCGGCAAGTTACCGAGGGGTGCCCGGTGGCGAAACCCGGGCTTGGGTGCGACGCGCATACGTCTTGCACGTGGCGAGCCCGGCACGGCTTGAATGTCGGCCGCGCGAACTCAACCAACCGCAAGTGGAGGATGGCATGAAGGCGATCCTTGCCGGACTGATGCTGGCGTCGGTCATGATCGGATGTGGTCCGCGCCAGGTGGAAGTGAACTCCGCTCCGGCGGCGGCGGCCGATGTGGCCGTGAACGTCACGAATAATCTCTCGGAGCCGGTAAACGTGTGGGTGAACACCGGCGGGCAGGACGTGCTGCTCGGTCAGGTCGCGGCGGGCAGCGCGCAGTCGTTGCCGGTTCGTGGCGTCGCGGCGGGAAGCACCGTCACGCTGAAGGCAACGCGCATGTCGGACCGCTACACGTACACGAAGAACAACGTGACGCTGTCGGGGACGTATCTCTGGCAGGTGCCGTAACCCTCGCCGACGCGAAGTCGCCATCGGGCGTTGCCTGCCCTCCAGGCGAGGGCTAGCTTTCGGGGCCGGAGCGGAAGTCGCTCCGGCCTCTTTATTTGTCCCCCCGCGCGCCGCGCATGAAGACTATCTGGAACGCGATCCAGAAAGGGTACTTACGCATCATCGAGCCGATCGGCGATTGGCTCGTGCGGCATCGCGTGCGGCCGAACACGATCACCACGATCGGCACGTTCTGCACGCTCGTCGGGGGCGTGATCTACGCCACGGGGCACATCCGGACCGCTGGATGGTGGCTCGGCCTGACGGCGTTCTTCGACGTCCTCGACGGCACCGTCGCGCGGCGCACGGGGAAGAGCACCGTCTTCGGGGCCTTCTACGACTCGACGCTCGACCGCGTCTCCGATGGCGCCGTTCTCGGCGGGTTGATCGTGTTCTACGCCACGAGCGCGGTCTACCGGAGTCCGGTGATGGTGGTGGTCACGTTGATCGGGCTCGTCGGCGCGTACATGACGTCCTATACTCGCGCACGAGCCGAGGCGCTCGGCATCGACGCGAAGGTGGGCGTGCTGCAGCGCCCGGAGCGTGTGACGCTGCTTTCCGCGCCGCAGGCATTCTTCGGCCTCGCGCTCGGCGGCTGGGTGCTCGCGGCGATCATCGTCCTGCTGACCGTGACCGCGTGGATCACGGTGGTGCAGCGTTTCCTGTTCGTGCACGCCGCCACGCGCGTGCCCACCGAGCCACAGCGGGAGCCCATGCCCGCCCCCCCGGCCTCGGCTCCCGTCGCGCCGGCGCTCACGCAGCGCGCGACTTCCTGACAATTCGGAGAACGTTCGTGAAGGGTTCCAGATCTGCGCAGGCCCCCGCCATCCGTCCTGCGACCGGCCGCCTCGGCATCCTCACTCCCGGCCTCGGCGCGGTCGCGACCACCTTCATCGCCGGTGTCGAGAGCGTGCGTCGCGGGCTGTCGAAGCCCGTCGGCTCCCTCACGCAGATGGCGACGATCCGCCTCGGCAAGCGCGCCGACAACCGGACGCCGCTCATCAGGGATTTCGTCCCCCTCGCCGACCTCAAGGACATCGTCTTCGGCGCCTGGGACCCGATCCCGGATGACGCCTACACGGCCGCCTCGAAGGCGGGCGTGCTCGAGAAGCACGACCTCGAGCCGATCGCCGACTTCCTGAAGTCGATCAAGCCGATGCCGGCGGTGTTCGAGAACCGCTACGTCACGCGCATCAAGGGCACGAACGTCAAGAAGGGGAAGAACAAGCGCGACCTCGCCGAGCAGCTGCGCCAGGACATTCGCGACTTCAAGGCGAAGAACAAGCTCGATCGCGTCGTCGTCGTCTGGTGTGCCTCGACGGAGATCTACATCAAGCCGGGGCCGCAGCACGCGACGCTCGCGCAGTTCGAGAAGGCGATGGAAGCGAACGACGAGACGATCGCGCCGTCGATGCTCTACGCCTACGCCGCGATCATGGAGGGCGTCGCTTTCTGCAACGGCGCGCCGAACCTGGCCGTGGACATCCCGGCGCTGATGCAGCTCGCCAACGAGAAGGGCGTCGCCATCTCGGGCAAGGATTTCAAGACCGGTCAGACGTGGATGAAGACCGTCATCGCGCCGGGCCTCAAGGCGCGCATGCTCGGCCTCGCCGGCTGGTACTCGACGAACATCCTCGGCAACCGCGACGGCGAGGTGCTCGACGATCCGGCGTCGTTCAAGACGAAGGAGGAGTCGAAGCTCTCGGTGCTGCACACGATCCTGCAGCCGGAGAAGTACCCGGAGCTGTACGAGAACTTCTCGCACGTCGTGCGCATCAACTACTACCCGCCGCGCGGCGACAACAAGGAAGGCTGGGACAACATCGACATCTTCGGGTGGATGGGCTACCCGATGCAGATCAAGGTCAACTTCCTCTGCCGCGACTCGATCCTGGCGGCGCCGATCGTGCTCGACCTCGCGCTGTTCTCGGATCTCGCGCAGCGGGCGGGGATGAAGGGCGTGCAGGAGTGGCTCTCGTTCTACTACAAGAGCCCGATGAGCGCGCAGCCGACGCTGTCCCCCGAGCACGACCTCTTCATCCAGCAGACGAAGCTCAAGAACACCCTCCGCGAGCTGATGGGCGAGGAGCCCGTCACGCACGTGGACGACCAGACCTGAGCGCCCCATGCGCCGCCACCGGTTGATCGTCGCCGCTTTCTCGTCGCTCGTCGCCCTGTCGTGGGTCGCCGGGTGCGTGCAGGACCCGAGGGACCTCCAGATCCGGACCTTCTCGAAGAGCTTCGAGTACCGGATCAAGTCGGACCCGATGCCGCCGCGCGCGCGCGAGTCGGTGCTGTACCGGGTCACCGTCATCGACAAGGAGACGGGGCAGCCGGTGGAAGGCGGCGAGGGCCGGATCTTCGCGAACAACGAGGCCGGGGCGAGCACCTGGGACTCGTTCACCCCGGCGCAGGAAGTCGGGACCTACCTCGCGAAGCTGCGCTACGTCAGCGCCGAGGAGTGGGCGGTGGGAATCGAGTTCCGCCGCGACACGCTTCCCGGGACACTCATCGAGCGGGCGACGGACTGGCGGCAGGACGTGGCCGCCGCCGCGCCCTGAGCACGCCACACCCGATGCGCCATTTCTATCGCAGCCACATGCCGCCGGCGGAAGTGCTCGCGATGGCGGATCGCTTCTTCCCCGAGCTCGGGCTCACGCCGACGGCGACGGCCGTTCGCGCCCGCGGCTTCTCGGGGCCGTTAGGCACGATGAAGCTCAGCGTCAAGGCCGAGGGCGGACACTACACCTTCATCGAGGTCGAGACCGACCAGATGGGGGAGAGCCGTCTCGACCGCAACGTGAAGCGGTTCTTCGTCGAATGCCACCGGCGCGAGGACCCCTCGCACGCCCTCGAAGCGTCGTACTGATGGCGACGCGCGCGAAGGGCGGCCGCCCGGCGACGCCGCGTGCGACCGCGATCGATCCCGACACGCCAGGCTCGGCGTCCACGCTGCTCCGTCCCGAGCAGCGGCTCGAGCTCTACCACTGGATGCGGCTCACGCGCACGCTCGAGGAGCGGCTCGTGAACCTCTATCGCCAGACGAAGGTCGTCGGTGGCCTCTTCCGTTCGCTCGGCCAGGAGGCCGACGCCGTCGGGAGCACCTACGCCCTCGACAAGTCGAAGGGCGACGTGCTTTCTCCGCTCATCCGCAACCTCGGCTCGATGCTCGTCCGCGGCGCCGAGCCGGTCGAGATCGTCCGCCAGTACATGGCGAAGGGCGACTCGCCGACGCGCGGCCGCGAGCTGAACATCCACTTCGGCGGTCCCGAGCGCGGCTTCATCGGCCAGATCTCCCACCTCGGCGACATGGTGCCGGTGATGGCCGGGGTGACGCTTTCGTTCAAGCTGCGCGGCGAGGATCGCGTCGGGTTGGTCTACGTCGGTGACGGCGCGACGAGCACGGGCGCCTTCCACGAGGGCATCAACTTCGCCGCCGTGCAGCGCTGTCCGCTCGTCGTCATCGTCGAGAACAACGGCTATGCGTACTCGACGCCGACGTGGAAGCAGACGGCGGCGAAACAGTTCGTCGACAAGGCGGCGGGGTACGGTTGCGCTGGCGAGCGCGCGGACGGGAACGATGTCATCGCCACCTACGACGTGACGCGGCGCGCCGTCGAGCGCGCACGCCGCGGCGACGGCGTCACGCTCATCGAGCTCATGACCTA
>DATAIS010000191.1:0-5373 GCA_036262535.1 Gemmatimonadaceae bacterium
ACGCGCCGCCGCGATCGACAGCATGCGCCTCCGCTTCGTCGCCGCCGCCGAAGGACGCTCCGCCGCCGAGCTCCGGGCAGGGTGGCACGCCGCGCTCCCGCGGACGACCGCGGCGCTGGCGCGGCTCCTTTCCGTCGATTCCCTTGCGACGCATCCCTTCGTCGACGGGTCGTCGCTGCTCGCGATGAGGATCTCGCTTCACCCCGAGCGCGTGAATGCGGTGTACCCCGATTTCGCGGCGTACATGAGGAAGTACGTGTCGCCGGCGCGCTACAGTCTGGTGATCGAGGACTACAGCGGCCACGCCTTTGCGACGATCGTCCAGGACGACGACGTCGTCCGCGTCCGGCTGCGGACGCGCGGCGGCGTCCTCCAGCCGCTCATCGGCCCCGCGCTCGCCAGTCCGCCCGATTCCCTGCGTGCCCGGATCGACTTCTCGGCGAAGGCGATGATGTTCACCGTGCACGCCGAGGACATCATGGCCGACATCGTCCCCGTGCGGACGCGGAACGAGCGGGGGTGGATCCTGCGCTTCCGGAGCGAGCCGAGGTGGCGCTTCCCGCTCGCCGTCGACCATCTCATGCGGGCGTCGCTCCGCCGTCCCTTTGCCGGCGAGGGGATGTGGATGCGCGTCGTCGCCCGCGACGAGCCCGGGGCCCAGACCCTCCTCGCCCGCGACTTCCGGATGGAGGTCGAGGAAAGCGCGATCGTGCGCTGGCTCTCCAGGCTCGGGAGCTCGGCGATGAGCGACGTGACCGCCCGCGTCGAGTACCAGAAGGACAAGTTCTTCGCCGACGCACTCTCCGCGCTCGGCGAGGATCTCGCGGCCCAGCTCCGCTGACCGAGTGTCATCCCCGCGGGTCATCCCGCGGGCGCGCAGCGTCCGCTGGGACCTTTCTCCCGGCGGGTGTGGAGCGAGGATCTGGGAGCTGAATTGAACCGCAACGGGGATGCGGGATGGGGCGGCTCCGATTGGGAGCGGGACTGGGAGGTGGGAGGCTCGCTCGCTGAGGAGGGCGTCCCACCTCCCGATTCCCGTCCCTCTCGGAGCCTCCCTGTCCAGCTCCCGATTGCGGTTCTCTTCAGCTCCCCGCTCCCAATCCCCAGGACAGTGAGAGAAGGTCCCATCGCTCGCTCCGCTCGCGAGGGATGACGGGGGGGTGGAGGCCTGCGATAAATTCAGTCGATGATCGCTCGCATTCTCGTCACTGATGGTGTCGACCCTGAAGGGCTCGCGATCCTCACCGCCGAGCCCTCCTTCAAGGTCGACGAGACGCCGACGCTTCCGCCTGCCGAGCTGCTCGAGCGCATCGGCGACTACGATGCCATCGTCGGGCGCAGCGCGACGCGGGTGTCGAGCGAGCTGCTGCGCGCGGCCAGGAAGCTGCGCGTCGTCGGCCGCGCCGGAGTCGGCGTCGACAACATCGCGCTCGACACGGCGACCGAGCTCGGTATCGCGGTCATCAACGCGCCGGCGGGGAACACCGTCGCCGTCGCGGAGCTCTTCTTCGGCACCGTGCTCGGGCTGCTGCGCGAGATTCCGCGCGCGGCGACGTCGATGCGCGAGGGCCGCTGGGACCGCGCCGATCTCCTCGGCACGGAGCTCAAGGGGAAGACGCTCGGCATCGTCGGCGTCGGGCGGATCGGCGGCGAGGTCGCGCGGCGGGCGCGTGCGTTCGAGATGGAGCTCATCGGCTTCGATCCCTACGTGAGCGACGACCGCTTCCAGTCGCTGCGCGTGAGGCGGAGCCCCTCGCTCGAGGCGCTGCTCGACGAGGCCGACATCGTCACCATCCACACCCCGCTCACCGACGAGACGACCGGGATGATCGGCCGTCGCGAGCTGCAGCGGCTCAAGGGGAACGCGATCCTCGCCAACCTCGCCCGCGGCGGCATCGTCGACGAGGCCGCGCTCGCCCAGGCGCTGGGCGACGGCCGCCTGCGCGGCGCGATCGTCGACGCCTTCGCCAAGGAGCCGCTCGCCAGGGACCATCCGCTGCGCGCCGTGCCTAACGTCGTCCTCACGCCGCACATCGGCGCCAACACCGCCGAAGCGCAGCGCAACGTCGCGGTGGACGTCTGCGAGGCGGTGCGCGACGCGCTGCTGCACGACGAGCTCTCGCGCTCGATCAACGTCTCCGGCGCCGCCGACCTCCGCGAGCGTCAGGCGGCGCTGCTCGTCGCCCGCCGCGCCGCCGCCGTCGCCCGCGCGGTGCTCGCCGACCGCGGGGTACGCGCGGTGCAGCGGCTCGCCGTCCGCTATGGCCCCGACCTCGCCCCGGCCGCGCAGGCACTGCTCGCCGCGGCGAGCGCGGGCGTGCTCGAGGGCGTCGTCGAGAACACTCGCCTCAACCTCATCAACGCGCGCGCCCTCGCCGACGCGCGCGGCATCGAGTGCGCGCTGTCCGAGTCGTCCGCGCTCGGCCACCGCGGCGCCGTCCAGGTGAGCGTCGGCGGCGGGATGCAGGAACTGGCCGTCACCGGTGTCGCGCCACAGGACTCGGGCGCGCGGCTCACGCGCATCGGCGGCTTCCACGTCGACGTCAACCCGCGCCAGACGCTCGTCGTCCTCACCAACAACGACGTCCCCGGCGTCATCGGCCACGTCGGTACGCTGCTCGGCGAGCGGGGCGTGAACATCGCCGAGTACCACCAGGCGCGTCTTGCGCAGGGCGGGGAGGCGCTCGCGGCGATCACAGTGGACGGCGAGGTGAACGAGACGATCCGCCGCGCGCTGCTCGACCTTCCCGACGTCCAGTCGGCGACGGTGGTCCGCTTCCACGGCGTGTGAGCGATCGCGCGACGGTCACGCGCGACGAAGGCGTCCGCCGCGCCCACGCCGCCGACGCGTCGGGGCTGGTGATGATCCCCGACGCGGTCGCCCGACCACGCGAGGCGCGCGAGGTCGCCGAGCTGCTGCGCGAGGCGTCGGCGAGCCACACGCCGGTGACGCCGGCGGGCGGGCAGACGAGCACCACGGCGGCGTCGATCACCGGCGAGGGGACGCTGCTCTCCCTGCGCGCCATGGACCGCATCATCGAGATCGACGCCGACCGGCGCGTCGTGCGTGCGGAATCCGGCGTACTGCTCGGCGACCTGAAGCGGGCCTGTGCCGCCGAGGGGCTGCTCCTTCCGCCCGATCCGACGAGCGAGGAGGAGAGCACGCTCGGCGGCGCGATCGCCTGCAACGCGTCGGGAGCGCGCACGCTCCGCTACGGCGCGACCCGCCCCTGGGTGCGCGCGCTGACGATCGTGCTCGCGAACGGCGAGGTGCTCGAGCTCCGGCGCACCGAGCTGGAGAAGAACACCGTCGGCTACGCCGCAGTTCACGACCCGATCGACTGGTTCGTCGGCAGCGAGGGGACGCTCGGCGTCGTCGTCGCGGCGGAGCTGTCGCTGCTGCCGCTGCCGGAGAGCGTCACCGGCATCGCGGTGCCATTCAGCAACGAACGAAATGCGCTGCATTTCGTTCGAGCTGCTCGGGTGACGGACGGAATCGCTCCACGTTGCCTCGAGTTCTTCGACGAGCGTGCGACCGCGATCGCGAGCGAGGCCGCGGAGGGACGGATACCCCCGGGGACGAAGGCGCTCGTGTTCACGGAGGAGGCACCGCTGCGCGGCGAGGCGCCGGCGCTCGAGCGCTGGCTCGCGCTCGCCGAGGAGCACGACGCGCTGGCCGACGACGTCGCCGTCTACGAGGGTGAGAGCGCGCTTGCGGGGGCGAGAAGGATGCGTCATGCGGTGCCGGCGCGCATGAACGAGCGTGGTGCCTTACGGCGCGCGCACGGCGGGCGTAAGGTTTCTACCGATTGGGCGGTTCCCTACGCGAAGCTCGCCGACATCATCGAGCGCGCCCGCGCGCTCGCCGACGAGGCGGGAATCGAGCAGGCCGTCACCTATGGCCACGCGGGGAACGGACATCCGCACCAGAACTGGGTCGCGCACGACGGCGACGAGCTGGCGCGGATCGAGCGCGTGGTGGAGGCGACGCTGCGCGAGGTGATCGCCCACGGTGGCACCATCGCCGCCGAGCATGGGATCGGGAAGCTCAAGCGGAAGTGGCTCGGGCTGCAGCTCTCGCCGATGCAGGTGGGCGCGATGCGCGCGCTCAAGCGCGAGCTCGACCCCGCGGGAATCCTCGCACCGGGGAACGTGCTATGACCGGCTTCGCCTCGCTCGTGCTCGACGTCGACTCGACGATCGCCGGCATCGAGGGGATCGACTGGCTCGCGCAGCGACGCGGCCCGGAGGCGGCGAAGCGTGTCGGCGAGCTCACCGACCGGGCGATGCGCGGCGAGATCGAGCTCGACGCGGTATTCGGCGAGCGACTGAAGCTCGTCGCCCCTTCGCGCGACGAGGTCGGTGCGCTGGCGAAGGCCTACGTCGCCGCGATCGCGCCCGGAGCGAGGAAGGCGATCCTCGCGCTCCTCGAGATCGGGAAGCGGATCGCGCTCGTGAGCGGCGGCCTTCGTCCGGCGATCGCGCCTCTCGCGGCGACGCTCGGCATCGCGCCGGGGTGGCTGTGCGCCGTGGACGTGCGCTTCGACGGAGCGGGGAAGTACGCGGGCTTCGACGAGTCGTCGCCGCTGACGACATCGAACGGAAAAGCGGAGGTCGTGCGCGCGATGGTACTGCCACGGCCGATCGTCCTCGTCGGCGACGGCGCGACCGACCTCGCCGCTCGTCCCGCGGTAGACTGTTTCGTTGCCTACACTGGCTTCGTCCGGCGCGACCCCGTGGTCGCGAAGGCCGATCTCGTCGCCGAGAACTTCGGCAGGGTGCTCGACATCGTAAGAGGCTGATGGCGTTCGGAACGTTCTTCTACCCCGGGCCGACCGAGGTCCGCCCCGAGATTCTCGCCGCCATGCAGCGGCCGATGATTCCTCACCGCGGCAAGGAGTTCGAGGAGCTCTTCGGCCGGATCATGGATAAGCTGCGGCCGGTCTTCCGCACGCGGCGGCCGGTGTACGTGAGCACCTCGTCGGCGACGGGACTGATGGAGGCCGCAATACGCTGCGCGCCTCCGGGCCCCGTGCTCTCGCTCGTCAACGGCGCCTTCTCGGAGCGCTTCGCGGCGATCGCGCGCGCCTGCGGACGCGACACGACGGTGCTCGAGTTCCCGGCGGGTCGCGCCGCCGACCCCGACGTCGCCCGCGCCGAGCTCGCGAAGCGGCAGTATGCGGCGCTGACGGTCGTTCACTCCGAGACCTCGACCGGCGCGCAGTCGCAGATCCCGCCGATCGCGCGCGCTGCCCAGGAGCATGGCGCGCGCATCCTCGTCGATTCCGTGACGGGCGTGGGTGGGGCGCGGCTCGAGATGGACGAGTGGTGGCTCGACTTCGCGCTCACGGGCTCCCAGAAGGCGCTCGCCCT
>DATAIS010000192.1:0-3038 GCA_036262535.1 Gemmatimonadaceae bacterium
CGCGATCGCGATCTGGGCCGGCGTCGCGATGCTCATCCTCGCCTCGCTCGCCTGGTCGGCGTTCCTCGTGCGCCGGATCGTGCGCCGCGCGACGCCGCTCGAGGCCGACGACTGGTCGGTGCCTCTCTGGGAGATCGCCGACCGGCTCGGGCTCGACGAAGCGCCGCGCCTGCTGCGCAGCGCCGACGGGAAGATGCCCTTCGCCTGCGGCGTCGTGAATGCGACGATCGTCCTTCCCAGCGACTGCGACGGCTGGTCGCTCGACCGCCGGCGCGCGGTGCTCCTCCACGAGCTGGCGCACGTCAGGCGTCACGACCTGCTCGGCCACACGTTAGGCAGAATCGCCTGCGCGGTGTGGTGGTTCCACCCGCTCGTCTGGGCGGCGGCGAAGGAGCTCCGCGCCGAGAGCGAGCGCGCCTGCGACGACCTCGCGCTCTCCTGTGGAACGCGCGCCACCGACTACGCCGAGCACCTGCTCGACATCGTGACCGCGGTCCGCCGCGACGCGACGCCACAGGTCGCGCTGGCGATGGCCCGGCGGAAGGAGTTCGAGGGGCGGATGCTCGCCATCCTCGACCCGCAGCTCGAGCGCGTCGGCCCGGGGCGCCTGCAGTCGGCGGCGCTCGCCGGGTCGCTGGTGGTGATCGCGCTGCTCGTCGGCGCGGCTGCCCCCGTCCCGCGGAGCGCGGAGGCGATGGCCGCGGAGCCGCAGCAGCAGTGGACGGCGACTGGCGAAGGCGAGACGGGCATCGACTCGCTCGGCATGCTCGAGAAGAAGCAGAAGGTGAACAAGGAGCAGAAGAAGCAGCGCGAGCAGACGATCTCGGAGCGCGTCAGCCAGATCGTCTCGCGCTTCGACGGCTCGCAGGCCAGCGCGCAAGCGCAGGCCGAAGCCCAGGCGGAGGTACAGGCGGAGGTGCGCAGTCAGCCCGCCCCACGGCCGCAGCTCGACGCCGGATCGTCGATCTCGGCGGAGGGTCTGCGTGCGATGGTGCTCAGCGGGAAGCAGGGCAGGGCGCAGGGCACCGACGACCGGCCCGCGCTGCTCGCGCGCGTGCTGCGCACCGACAAGAGCGCCGAGCTGCGCCGCGTCGCGGCGTGGGGCCTCGGCGAGTACGGCGAGACCCAGGTCGGCACCGAGGCGCTCGCGTATGCGCTCCGGAACGACGACGACGCCAAGGTTCGCGAGATGGCCGCGTGGGCGTTAGGCGAGAGCGGCGCCGACGGCTCGGTGGCGGCGGAGGCGCTCTCCGCGGCGCTGCGCAATGATTCCGACGCGAGGGTGCGCGGGATCTCGGCATGGGCGATCGGCGAAGCCGGAGTGCGCGGCGCGTCTGATGCGCTCGTCGCCGCGCTCGCCGACAACAGCGCCGACGTCCGCAAGCGCGCGATCTGGGCATTCGGCGAGAGCGGCTCGAGGCAGGCGCCGCAGCGGCTCATCGAGATGCTGAAGGACCGCGAGCCGGAAGTCCGCGAGATCACCGCGTGGGCGCTCTACGAGATCGAGGACGTGGACGCGGCGCCCGCGCTCCAGGCGGCGCTGAACGTCGAACAGGACAAGGACCTCCAGATCGCCTACATCCGCGCGCTCGCCGTACTCGGCGACAAGTCGGTGGACGCGATTCGCGGCCTGCTCGAGTCCTCGGACCCGAAGATCAAGTCGATGGCGGTGCGTGCGCTCGCCGGTGGCGACGCAGCCGGTCCGTGGCCGTGGCCATGGCCGGAGCCCCGCCCGTATCCGTGAGCTGAGAAGGGGCGTCGAACGACGCCCACTTCTTTGGACGTAAGTGCTGATTTTTCAACCGCACCGCTGGTGCATCATGGCGATCAACGGAGGAACGAACATGTTGAAAGTGCTCGGGATCGCGGCCGCTGCCGCGACGATGTGGACGAGCGGCGGCAGCGCACCGGCGCGCGAGGACGGCGTCGCGGGCGAGATCGACGTCGCGACGCTGCTCACCGCGGCGCGCGGCGCGCCGCCGGTGATCTGCTCGATGGCATCGCAGGCGCTGTACAACGGCAACTTCGGCGGACGCGGTGATGCGCCGGTGACGCCGCTCGATCCCGTGTCGATCCGGCGGAAGGACGGGCGCCGGCTCGGCCTCTCGGACAGCGAGGTCCAGCAGCTGCTCCAGTCGCTCTCGTCGGACGACGCCTGCGTGCGCGAGCTCTCCGTCCGGCTGCTCGGCCACGAGGACGAGAACGCGGCGGTGCGCGAGGGACTGCTCTCGCGGCTCCGCGACAACAATCCGCGGATGCGCGAGATCGCCGCGTTCGGGCTCGGACAGGTCGAGGGGCGCGAGGTGGTGCAGCCGCTCATCGAC
This sequence comes from Gemmatimonadaceae bacterium, assembly GCA_036262535.1. Lineage (GTDB taxonomy): Bacteria > Gemmatimonadota > Gemmatimonadetes > Gemmatimonadales > Gemmatimonadaceae > JABFXC01. The sequence continues at coordinate 2,325 of DATAIS010000192.1, forward strand.
GCGCTGCGCGATGGCGAGGTCGGCGTGCGGGCGAACGCCGCGTGGGCGCTGGGCCGGATCGAGGATGGACGCGCGCTGCGGCCGATCACGGGACTGTTCGGGGATCGCTCCGAGGTCGTGCGGCGGGCCGCGGTGTACGCGGCGGGCCACTTCGACGACTCCACGTCGAGCATCTCGGCGCTGACGCGCGTGCTCCGCGACGACGAGTCCTCCGAGGTGCGGCGCGCCGCGGCATGGGCGCTCGGCCAGCTCGAGGCGCGCGAATCGGTGGATGCCCTCACGGGAGTGCTCGGGCGCGAGCGCGACGCGCGCGTCCGCGAGATGGTGGTCTGGGCGCTCGGGCAGATCGAGGACAAGCGGGCGACGTCGTCGCTCGTCAACGCCATGCGCAACGACTCCGACGACCGCGTGCGCGAGGTCGCGACGTGGGCGATCGGCCAGATCGAGGACCGCGGCGCCGCCGACGCGTTAGGCGAGGTCGCTTCCGGCGACAAAAGCGAGCGTGTGCGCGGTACCGCGGCGTGGGCCCTCGGCCAGATGGAGGGCGGCAGCGGTGACAAGGCGCCGGCTGGCCTGCTCAGAGCCCTGCGCGACGAGAGCGACGACGTGCGGCTCAAGGCCGCCTGGGCCCTCGGTCAGATCGGCGACGCCGGTGCGATCAGCGCGATTCGCGAGGCGCTGAAGCAGGAGAAGAACCAGCGCGTCTCGCGGGCG
>DATAIS010000193.1:0-3752 GCA_036262535.1 Gemmatimonadaceae bacterium
GCGACGTAGCCGGCGAAGAGGCTGATGACGAGCGCGTACGCGAACCACATCGCGAGGTTGCGCCCCATCGACATCTGGCCCGTCGGGAGGACCGTGAGGATGAGGTTCGGGCCCTGCGCCACCTTCTCGAGGAAGGCGGGATCGCGCAGCTCCTGCCGGCTGCTCACGCGCGGCACCATGTAGTCGCCGGGTGGGATCGACAGCGGCCCGAGCGCGGCACGGAGGCGTCCTTCGTCAGGCACGCGCGGGTAGTCGCTGGCGTGCCAGGGCGACGCCATGTGGATGACGGAGCTCACCAGGAAGACGGCGACGGCGGACAGGAGGATCGGCAGCCACAGCGAAGCGAGCGACACCATGAGGCCTCCTTGTGGGTTAAGGCGCCCACGATCATGGTGCGGTAGCGTGCATTCGCGCCAGATCGGCCTCGGCGGCGATGTAGCCGAACGCCCCCCACTGGCCGCCGGCGACGATGCGCCGCAGCAGCGCTTCGCCCTCTGCGCGGCGACCCTCGAGGATGTGGAAGCTGGCGACGCCGTACGCGGCGGTGGCGTCGGTGACCGACATCGTGCCGTCGGCGTTCGCGTGCAGCACCCAGTCCACCGGGACCTCGCCCTTGTAGAGGAGGAGCAGGCGGTGGTAGGTGTCGTTCTCGATGACCTCCATCTCGCGCGCGATCGTGCGCAGCACCTCCGCCGCGGCGGAGTCGCGGCCGAGCCGGTGGAGGCTCAGGTAGAGCCAGTAGGCCGTCGAGACGCGGCGGTCGTCGTTGCGCGCCGCCTCGAGCTCCCGCTGGTAGACGGGGACCGCCTTCTCGAACTGGCCCTTCAGGAAGTACGCGAGCCCGAGGTGATATGCGATGTTCGACTGCAGCGTGCCGATCGGGATGCCACGATCGTTAGGCTGCCCGTCGGGCTCGACCTCGTCGGTCCTGCCGGCGACGAGCTGCGTCGCCCGCTCGAGGTCGACGACCGCGCGGTCCAGGTCGCGGACGGTGATGTAGCGGTGGCCGCGGTGGCGGAGGAAGCGCGCGTCGTCCTGATGGAGCGCGAGGCCGCGGGTGAAGACGTCGATCGCCTCGCGAATGCGGCCGAGATACGCGAGCCGCCGTCCGACCCAGATCAGCGAGTCTGCGTCGGTGGGCGTGTGCTCGAGGGCGGCGCGCGCCGCGGCGAGCTGCTGTTCGTAGCGCGCCCTGGTGTCGGGTGTGAGCGGGAGGGTGCGCAGGGTGTCGCCGAGGAGCGAGATCGCCTGCACGTCGCTGCGCGCCCCACCGACGATCGCACGATAGTGCGGCAGCTCGGCGTAGATGCCGCGTCCGGGGCAGCTCGTCGCGGCGTAGTCGCGATGGGTGGCGACGCTGTCGGCGACGATGCCATGGCGGCGCGCGAGCGCCGGAACGAGCGCGTCGAGCGCGCGCCGCTGCGCGCTGGTGAGGGTGTCGCGCTCGAAGTTGCCCTCCACGACGACGAGGAGGTGTCCGGCGGGATCGTACGGCGTATTCGAGTCCCCGGCGTAGTGCCAGTCGCGCCCCTCGCCGATGGATCCGTCCACGGCGACGTAGTAATGGTAGGGAACGTCGGGCCAGGCCGGCTTGCGGCGCCCGTCGGAGAGGGAGTCGTCGCGCTGCGAGAATGCCTGCAGCGCGACGAGCTTCTGCTCGATGGTGCGTCCCGGATTCTGCGCGACGCCGGTGTGGTGGATCGTCAGGCGCACGGGGACGTGCGCGCGCATGGGGAGGACGGGATCCTTCGCGCCCCATGCGCCGCGCGGCACCCAGCGGACGCCGGCGCTGGCCGGTACCGGTGACGGCGCCGCCGGCGCGTGGCAGGCGGCGGCGACGACCAGGAACGCGGCGAGTCGCCGCGCCTTCACATCCTCGCCTCGGGTTGCGCGCCGCGCTCGGCACCCGCCGAGCTGCCCTGCTCGAGGCGTGCGGTCATGTCGATCTGCACGCCCGCGAGCGCGACCGAGACCGGACAGGTCTTCTTCGTCTTCTCGGCGATCTCCTGGAACTTCGCGTCGTCGATGCCGGGGACGTTCGCGCGGACGTCGAGCTTCATCGTCGTGATCCTGAAGCCGCCGCCCTGCTGCTCGACGGTGCAGGCGGCGCGCGTCTCGACGCGCTGCGCGGGCGTGCCGGCCTGCTCGAGGCCGACGCTCAGCGCCATGCTGAAGCACGCTGCCTCGGCGGCAGCGAGCAGCTCCTCGGGGTTCGTGCCCTTCGCGTCGCCGAAACGGGTGCCGAAGGAGTAGTTGCCGCTGATGACACCGCTCTCACCCTTGAACTGACCCTTTCCGTCCTTGAGCTTCCCTTCCCACACAGCGCTCGCATTTCTCGTCGGCATTCCCGTTCTCCTCTTGAGGTGTCGTCGGGGGGCGTTGGGGGGCTGGCTAACGGCTAACTGACAACGGCTCTAAGTTCAACTTCGTGCCCGAGACCTTGCCGCCTTCGGTGGAGCGCGTCCTCCGTCATTTTCGCGCCATGGGGCGGGAAGAGAAGATGCAGGCTCTGCTCGGCTACGCGAGGAAGCTCGAGCCGTTGCCGGAGCGGTTTCGCGACCTCGACCGCGCGCAATTCACCGTGCCGGAATGCCAGACGCGCGTCGACATCTTCCCCGAGCTGCGCGACGGGAAGCTCTCCTTCCACGCCGACCTCGATCCGCGAAAGAGCCCGACGATCGCGGCCTTTCTGTCGATCCTCTTCTCGGCGGTCAACGGCCAGCCACCGCAGACGACGCTCGCCATCCCGGGCGATTTCGTGCGGCAGGTGATGGAGGGGATCGGGCTCGCCGCGCGGGAGTCGGGACTCGAGGCGATCGTGCGCCGGCTCAAGCGCTACGCCGCGGACGCGGCGGCCGCGGCGGCATAGCGGTCACGCCGCCGACGACGATGCGCGATCCCCGCACGCAGAACTACGCCACGCACCGCCGCTACTTCCCGCTCTTCCACTACTTCGCCTTCCCCATCGCCGCGGTCAACGTGATCGTGGCCGGGATCGCGGCCGTTCGCGACCGGACGCCGATCGCGATCTGGTCGTTCATCTTCGCGCTCGGCGTCGCGGGAGCGTTTCTCGCCTTCCGGACGATGGTGCTGGTGGTGCAGAACCGCATCGTTCGGCTCGAGGAGCGGCTGCGCCTGGCGGTGGTCCTCCCCGATCACCTGCGGGCGCGGGTGCCGGAGCTGCGCCTCTCGCAGCTGATCGGCCTCCGCTTTGCATCGGACGCGGAGCTGCCGTCGCTCGTGGACCGCTGCCTCCGCGGCGAGCTGAAGACGAGCGACGACGTGAAGCGCGCGATCACGACCTGGCGCCCGGACTTCCTCCGCGCCTGACTCCCAACCGACTCGCATGTCAGTCAAGATCACTGTTCGCAAGGACGGACCCTATCGCGTCGAAGGCGAGTTCCAGCTCTTCGACGCCGACGGCAACCAGATCCCGATCGAGATCCCGCCGGGAAAGGAGGGCAAGCCGATCTCGCTCTGTCGATGCGGCGCGTCGAGCCGGAAGCCGTTCTGCGACGGCACCCACTCGAAGATCGGCTTCGACGCCGCCGAGCGGGCGGTCGAGCGCAGCGAGTCCGACGGCTAGCCGGGGGCGAGAACCGTCCGCTCCCGCCCTTAGTTTGGGGGGATGACTCGCACCTCTACCTACGTTTGCTCGAACTGCGGCACGGAGTCCGCCAAGTGGCACGGGCGCTGCCCCGGCTGCGAGGAGTGGAACACGCTCGTGGAGGAGCGGGTGGTTCCGGTGCAGG
>DATAIS010000194.1:0-2372 GCA_036262535.1 Gemmatimonadaceae bacterium
GCCCATTCGGGAGCGCCGAGCGCGGCGAGGTCGATCTTCATCGCGCCGGCAATAGTCGGCGCCGCCATGACGCCGCCGAGCAGCAGCGTGACACGGCGAATCGCCTCCCGGCGATCGATCGTGACGGGTTGATCCATCGACATCCTCGGTTGGGTGGAAGTGTCGTGCTGGCTCCGAATTACCGCCCGTTCACCTACACCGCAAGGGCAATGCGGCCCGCCGAGTCTGCTGCGTCCTTCGCGGCGGCCCGGTCGACGCGGAGGCGCGGAGGCGCGGAGAACGGCCGCGGAGGACCCGGCGAGATTGACTCACCCCGCTTGCCCCAAAATCTCTCGGAGCTTTGAAATGCTTGGGGAACGGCACACGCCGGTAGTTCACTGATGGGTGTGGAGCCTCTGCGTCTCTGCGCCTCTGCGTTAGCTGGGCGGGCGGTAGCAGCCAGGTCGGTTTCCCCAAATGATGCTGTTGCAGTGCCTCCGCGGCCGTTCTCCGCGCCTCCGCGGCCCCGCGTCGACCGGGCCGCCGCGAAGGAGCCGAACGTGCCGAGCGACGGCGGACTAGCGCGGGAGGGGCCGCGTCCACTCCGGCGCCGAGGCCTCACGCGTGCCGGGGTAGGGAACGTTCTCTCCCTTCACCGCCATCCAGAGGATGCGATTGAAGGTCTCGTCGTCGCTGCGGTCCTCGTAACGGAGGCTCAGCCGCTCCGACATCCGCGCCGCGCCGGTGTTCCGCGGGCTCTTCTCGTCGAGCGACACCGCCGGCACGAGCGCGGTGTACGGACGCGTATCTGGTGTCGAGCGCCAGACGTCGCGCAGCGGCTCGCCATAATGATCGAACTGCGACAGCGAGCCGAGTCCGAGGATCTCGGCGATCGTCGCGAGGACGTCGGTGGTGTTCGCCCAGCGGTGATGCAATCCACCCGCGGCCCACGGAGAGATCACGAAGAGCGGCGAGCGGTGCGAGTCCACGTGATCAGGGCCATCCTGCGCATCGTCCTCGAGAACGAAGACGACCGTGCGCTCCCAGAAACGTGTCTTCGACAGTGCCTCGATCACGCGTCCGAGCGCGAGGTCGTTGTCGGCGACGTGCGCGCGCGGCGTCGGACGTCCCGCGGCCGCGCCCTCAGTGTGGTCGTTCGGCAGGCGCATGATGATCAGTCGCGGCAGCTCGCCCCGTGCCTCGAACGCGCGCAGCTCTTCTATGAAAACGTCCGCACGTCGCTGGTCACGGATGCCCAGGTCGTAACCAGGAAAGGCGCGGCTCGTGTTCCGTGCCAGGAACGGCTTGAGCCCGACGTAGACCTCCTTGATCGCGTCCTCTTCCGCGCCCATCGCCGGCGTCACGAACTCGCCATAGTTGCGGAAGGTGATCCCCGCGCGCTCGGCGGAGTTCCAGAGATAGCCATTCCCCGGCTCGGCGGCGTCATCTTCCGGCGCGCGCGCCATCTTGCGCGTCGAGTCCCAGTCCTCGCGATTCGTCCCCTCGTAGTCGTAGGTGCGCCCGCGTCCCGAGTAGTTCTGCTGCGACGTCTTCACGGTGTAGTCGGTCGCGTACGCGGCCATCGACCAGTTGTGGCCGTCGGCGCTGACCTCGGCGTTGACGTGGAAGCGGTCGTAGACGCCGAAGCGCTCGGCGAGTGCGTGATGGTTGGGCGTGACGGCGCGCGGGAAGAGCACGAGCGATGTGTCGCCGTCGCCGACGGCCAGGTCGCCGAGCACCTGGTCGTAGGTGCGATTCTCCTTGATGATGTAGATGACGTGCTCGAAGGGCGGATACTGCGCGCGCGTGCGCGACTCGCGCGCCTTCGCGTTCCAGAAGTTGACGCGCGCGACGCGCGCCGAGAGCTCGTCGAGGGCGTCGCTTCCGACGCGCGGCGGCGCGATCGCCGCGATCGTCCCGGTGAGCTGGCCGAGCGTGTACTGCGTGACGTCGCGCTCACCGAGCAAGGGGGTCGGACCACCAGGGTTCGCTGCCGGCGGACGTCCCTTCGCACTGAGCACGAGCAGCGAGTCGCCGGCGACGGCGAGTGCGGTCGGATACCAGTCGGTGGGGATGCGCCCCGCGAGCCGGTTGTCCGGCAGTGAGAAGACGGCGACCGCGTTGTTGTCCGCTTCGGCCACGTAGAGCGCGCGGCCGTCGGCCGAGAGCGCGAGCGCGTTCGGTGTGCTCCCCTCGTTCGGTCCCGCGGGCGGCGAGTCGTCGAGCGTCGCGACTGTCTGCCGCGTGCGCGTGTCGATGACGGCGACGCGGTCGGTGCTCGCCGACGCGACGAAGAGGCGCGTTCCGTCGCGACTGAGGAGGAGTGCCGACGGATGACGCCCCGCCGGGATCGGCGGCCTCGGCGCGATCATCCCTTCACTCGACGGCGCGAA
>DATAIS010000195.1:0-19202 GCA_036262535.1 Gemmatimonadaceae bacterium
GGCCCCCGCCCGACACGCACGCACGCAGGGCGACTTCCTTCCTACCATCGCGGAATCGTGCGGCCGCCGCCCCATCCTCGGCGCGCTCACGGGTCTGCGTGCCATCGCGGCGCTGCACGTCCTGGTCTATCACCTGGCACCGCGTGGAACGGTGTGGTGGCTGGACGCCGTCTTCGACAGCGGCTACCTCGGCGTCGGACTCTTCTACGTTCTCTCCGGCTTCATCCTCACGTACAACTACGTGAACACCGCGGGGGCGCTGGAGGTCTCGCGCCGGACGTTCTGGACGGCGCGCTTCGCCCGGATCTACCCCGTGTACCTGATGTCCCTGCTCGTCGCTGCGCCGGTGCTCGTTCGATTCGCGTCGGGCGTGATCGGGCGCGACGGACTGCTCATCGGCGCGGCCAAGACGGGCGTGGTAGCCGCCACGAACTTGACGCTGACGCAGGGATTTCTCGCGTGGGCCGTACCGCCCTGGAATGCTCCCGGTTGGTCGCTTTCGGCGGAGATGTTCTTCTACGCGCTCTTCCCGCTGCTCATCGGGATCCTCGGACGCCTTGGGACGCGTGCACTGCTGCTGGCTGCGGCGGTCGCGTACCTCGTCGGGCTCGTCCCCGCCGTGGCGTTCACGCTCGCGTTCCCGCACGGTGCAGAGGCGACCGCGCCACTGAACGACCTGTTGTTGTTCCTGAAGTTTCTCCCCCTGACTCACGTACACGAGTTCGTGCTCGGCATCGTCGCCGGACGCTGGTTCCTCCGCGGTGAGACGCCGCGGTGGCTGACGGCTGCGGGCGTCGGCGCGGTCCTGCTGATCGTCGCCGCCATGGTCGCCAACCGGGTGGTCCCCTACGCACTGCTGCACACTGGGCTGCTGGCGCCACTGTTTGCCGTCGTGATCTGCGCGCTCGCCACCGCGCGCCTCCCTGGGACGAGAGTGCTCGCACGACCCCTGGCTGTGCGCCTCGGCGAGGCGAGCTACGCGCTCTATCTGATCCACCTGCCGCTGGGACGCTACACGATCGCGCTTCTCCTCGCCCTCGGCCTCTCGTGGGGCTGGCTGCCGCTCATAGCCTTCATCGTCGCGGCGCAGGCTGTTTCATACGGCGTCTTCCGGCTCGTCGAGGAGCCGTTCCGGCGTCGGCTCCGAGCCGCCCTCGCGCCGCGCGCCCAGCGCCCGGCAGCCTCGGTACCCTCCGCCGCCTAGGAGGCGCTGGCGCGCCGATTCTCGCTCGCGCGCGATGACGTGTACGCCGCGACGCGGGATCGCCGCCGGTAGATTCCGGCATGACGCCCCCGCGCCATGCCTACGTCCACGTCCCCTTCTGCGCCCGCCGCTGTACCTACTGCGATTTCGCGATCGCGGTGCGACGCTCGGTGCCGGTGGACGAATACCTGGCGGCGCTGGGCCGGGAGCTCGACATCCGCCGGCCGCTCGAAGGTGCCCGGCTCGACACCCTCTACTTCGGCGGCGGGACGCCGAGCCGATTGGGCGGGGAAGGGATAGCTCGCGCGGTCGAGCTCGTGCGCCGACACGCCCGGCTCGCGGACGACGCCGAGGTCACGATCGAGGCGAATCCGGAGGACGTAAACGCAGCCGCGGTGAGCGCGTGGCGGGCCGCCGGAGTGAACCGTGTCTCGCTCGGCGTGCAGTCTTTTGATGACGAAACACTGCGCTGGATGCACCGCGTCCACGACGCCGAGCGCGCGCGGAGAGCGGTCGAGGAAATACGCGAGGGCGGCATAGCCAACATCTCGCTGGACCTCATCTTCGCCCTTCCCGCCTCACTTCCTCGATCGTGGCGGTCGGACGTCGAGCAGGCGCTCGCGCTCGCGCCTTCGCACGTCTCGCTCTACGGCCTCACCATCGAGGAGCGGACCCCGCTCGGCAAGTCCCACGGGCGTGGCGAAGTGGATCCTGCGAGCGACGAGCGCTACGAGGAGGACTTCCTCTTCGCGCACGAGGCGATGACCGCCGCGGGGCTCGAGCATTACGAGGTCTCGAACTTCGGCGTCCCCGACTCCCGCTCCCGCCACAACTCGGCGTACTGGCGCCACGTACCGTATGCGGGCCTGGGACCTGGTGCGCACGAGCTCGAGCTGTCGAACCCCGGCACCGCGCCGCTGAGGCGGCGGCGCTGGAACGATCCCGCCTATGTCTCCTGGGCGCACCGGCTCGAGCGGGGCGAGGACCCGATCGAAGGGTGCGAGACGCTCACCGCGGAGAACGAGAGCGCCGAGTCGGTGTATCTCGGACTCCGCACCCGCGAGGGGCTCACGCTGCGAGACGACGAGCTTCCGGTCGTCGAGCGATGGGTCGCCGAGGGCTGGGGAGAGGTGGCTCGCGACGGCGCGGCGGGCGAGCCGGTGCTCCGCCTCACACCGCTCGGTTGGCTGCGTCTCGACGCTCTTGCAGCGAGCTTGACAACTATCCGAAGTCGTTAGAATATTTGCACTTATGCCGTCCCCGGAGCTCAGCGAACGCGAGCGGAAGGTGCTCGAGGCCGTCATCCGCACCTACGTTCAGACCGCGGAGCCGGCCGGGTCGCGCACGCTCTCCCGCGCCTTCGGTCTCGGCGTCTCGCCGGCGACGATCCGCAACACGATGAGCGACCTGGAGGAGAAGGGATTTCTCTTCCACCCGCACACCTCCGCCGGCCGCGTCCCGACCGACAAGGCGTACCGCGCCTACGTCGATTTCCTGATGCAGCTCCCCGTCTCGCCGGTCGAGGCGAAGGAGCGAGAGCAGCTCGAGGCGCAGATCCGGCAGGGCGGCGCCATCGAGGCGATCGTCTCCCGCGCCGCGCAGTCGCTCGGCGTCGTCGCGCAGGAGCTGGGGGTCGCGCTCGGTCCGAGCCTCGACGAAGCCATCCTCCAGCGGCTCGAGCTCATTCGCGTCAGCGCCGAGCGGCTGCTCATGGTCCTCACACTCAAGGCCGGGATCGTCCGCACCGTCTTCGTCGAGGTCCGCGGCGAGATCGCCGACGAGGCGCTGGCGCACGTCGCCATCGTCCTCAACGAGCGGCTCGCCGGCCTGTCGCTGCAGGAGATCCGGGCCTCGGTGGCGGCGCGCCTGCGCGACGCGGGCGGTGACGGTGGTGGAACGCGCGAGCTCCTCAACGTCTTCGTCCAGGAGAGCGAGCAGCTCTTCGACGCGCCCGTCACCGCGCGCGAGGCGGGCGTCCTGCTCGGGCAGGCGAGCCTGCTCGCTGAACAACCCGAGTTCGCGAACGCGCCGCAGATGCGCCGGCTCATCGAGCTCACCGAGACTCCGGAGCGGCTCGCCGAGGTGCTGCGCCGGCGGCACGCGACGCAGGGGATCTCGGTGACCATCGGCGGTGAGCACGCCGACCCGCGGCTCGACCGCTTCACCGTCGTCACCGCGCAGTACCGCGCCGGTTCGCTCGGCGGCGTGATCGGTGTGATCGGACCGACGCGGATGCCATACGACAAGGTCGTCTCGCTCGTCCGCCACACCTCGCAGCTCCTCACCGACCTTCTCGACTGAACGTTCTTCCGGAATCATGGCCGATTTTTACGAAGTGCTCGGCGTCGCTCGTGGCGCGTCCGACGACGAGATCAAGAAGGCCTATCGGAAGATGGCCATGCAGTACCACCCCGACCGCAACGGCGGGTCGAAGGACGCCGAGGAGCGCTTCAAGGCGATCAGCGAGGCGTACGACGTCCTGCGCGACCCGAACAAGCGCGCGGCCTACGACCGCTACGGCGAGGCGGGGCTGCGCGGTAGTCCGGGCGGCTTCCACCACGTGGATCTCTCCGAGGCGCTCAGCATCTTCATGCGCGACTTCGGCTTCGCCGGCGGGGGATTCCAGGACCTGTTCTCGACCGCGCGTCAGGGCGCGGGGTCGATCCGCACCGGAGCCGACGTCAAGGTCGAGGTCGAGATGACGCTCGCCGAGTCGGCGACGGGGATCGAGCGCAAGCTGCAGCTCAAGCTGCTCGACCCGTGCGACCGGTGCGCCGCGTCCGGCGCCGAGCCGGGAACGACACCGCAGCGCTGCACCACCTGCAACGGCAGCGGCGAGGTGCGGCGCGCGCAGCGCTCCTTCTTCGGTCAGTTCGTGAGCGTGTCGCCCTGCCCGACCTGCTCCGGTCAGGGGACGGTGATCGCGTCGCCATGCAAGAAGTGCAGGGGCGACGGCCGGATTCGCGCCGACCGCGAGATCGCGATCCGCGTCCCGCCCGGCGTCGCCTCGGGCCAGTACATGACGCTGCGCGGCGTCGGCAACGTCGGGCCGCGCAAGGGCGAGCGGGGCGACGTCATCGTCGTCTTCGAGGTCGAGGACGACCCGCACTTCGAGCGCGACGGCGAGGACCTGTATACCGAAGTCCTGGTCTCCTATCCGCAGCTCGTGCTCGGCGCGGAGATCGAGGTGCCGGGGGTCAGCGGACCGCTGACACTGCGCCTGCCAGCGGGAACGCAGAGCGGACACGTCTTCCACCTCCGCGGGCGCGGGATGCCGCGCGTGAACTCGGGCGGCGTCGGCGATCTCCACGTACGCGTACAGCTCTGGACGCCGGACGAGGTAGGCGGCGAGGAGCGGGGGCTGGTGGAAAAGCTCGCCACCCTCTCACGCACACCCCCCGCAACCCGCGAGAAAGGCTTCTGGGCGCGGATGAAGGAGGCGCTCGGCTCCTGACGATGACCGGCGACAGCTGGCACGCGGTGCGGGTGCGTCCCGCGGGCGATCGGGCGGCGGTGATCGCCGCCCTCTTCGCCGCCGGGTCGCAGGGGATCCAGGAAGACGGTGAGACGATCGTGACGCACTTCCCCCCCGAGACGGACATCGATGTGGTTCGTGCCGGCATCGCCGACGCCGACCCGGGCGCGTCGCTCGACGTGAGCGACGCGCCCGTCGTGGATTGGAGCGAGGCCTGGAAGCACGGCGTCGGCGCGCACGAGCTCGGAGCGCTCGCCATCGTCCCACCCTGGCTGGCGGAGGGGCGCGACCCCGCCCGGACCATCGTCATCGATCCTGGGATGGCATTCGGCACCGGTGAGCACGAGACGACGCGTTGTGTAATCCGGCTCCTTCCGGGCGTCATCTCGCCGGGGGACCGCGTCGCCGACCTCGGCGCGGGGAGCGCGGTCCTCGCGATCGCCGCGGCGAAGCTCGGCGCTTCCCACGTGGCCGCGATCGAGCTCGATCCCGAGGCGATCGCGAACGCGGAGGAGAACGTCGAGCGGAACGGCGTCGCGGATCGGGTCACCGTCATCGAGGGCGACGCGGGCCTGCTGCTGCCGCTGGTCGCGCCGGTGCAGGTGGTGCTCGCGAACATCATCTCGTCGGTGCTCGTCGAGCTGCTGCCGGCGATCGGGGCCGCGCTGACCCCCGGCGGCCGGGCGGTGCTGAGCGGGATCCTCACCGAGGAGCAGGGCGACATGCTCGCCGTGCTCGCGGCGGAGTGGCAGGTGGTCGAGGAAGCGGTCGAGGGAAAATGGTGGAGCGTCGTCGTCGCGCGTCGTTAGGCGCCGAGGCGACCTTCTTCACCGCCGACCCGCCTTCGGCGGGAGCGGCCGTCTCGCTCGACGAGGAGTCGGCGCAGCACGCGAGGGTGCGGCGGCTCGACGTGGGGCATCGGGTACGCCTCCTCGACGGCGCCGGAAACGTCGCCACCGGAACTCTCGTAAGGCTGGCGAAGGCGCACATGCAGGTCGAGGTGGAGCAGGTGGAGCATCGCGATCCGCCGCAGCCGGTGCACATGCTGGTGCCGGTGGCCGACCGCGACCGGATGCTCTGGATGGCGGAGAAGTGTGCCGAGCTCGGCGCGGCGAGCTGGCGGCCGGTGATCTGGCGGCGGTCGAAGAGTGTCTCACCACGAGGGGAGGGGATGACCTTTCACGCGAAGGTGAGGGCGCGGATGATCTCGGCGCTCGAGCAGAGCGGCGGCGCCTGGCTGCCGACGATGTTCCCCGAGGCGACCCTCGAGCGGGCGATCGCCAGCGCGCCGCGCGGTGCCCGCTGCGTCCTCGACGCAGCGGGCGACCCGATCCTCGCCACCGAGATCGCCGCGCCGTATACGCTCGCCGTCGGACCCGAGGGAGGCATCGAGCCCGACGAGCTGCGCACGCTCACCGACGCGGGATGGTTGCCGGTGTCGCTCGGGGACAGCACATTGCGATTCGAGACCGCGGCCGTCGCCGGCCTCGCCGTCGCTCGCGCCGCGCTCGATCGCGCCCCGGAGGGTGCCCGTGGCTGACGCCTGCCTCTTCTGTCGGATCGTCGCCGGCGAGATCCCCGCGAAGAAGGTCGTCGAGACCGACCGCTACGTCGCCTTTCGCGACATCAATCCCCAGGCGCCGGTGCACGTCCTGGTGATCCCGCGCGAGCACGTCGCGTCGCTTGCCGAAGCGAAGGATCCCGGCCTCGTCGGCGGCATGGCGCTGCTCGCCGCCGAGATCGCGCGCGGCGAGGGGATCGAGGCGCGCGGCTATCGGACCGTGATCAACACCAATGCCGAGGCGGGGCAGACCGTCTTCCACATCCACCTCCACCTCCTCGGGGGGAGGCACCTCGGATGGCCGCCGGGATGATCGCGCCGCGGCTCGCGTTAGGCACCGGCGTGGTGGCAGTCGCCGTCGCCTGTGCGACGACGAGCACGCCGCCGATGGTGTCGTTCCCGGCGCAGACGTCGTTCCAGTGCTACACGCCCAGCCCCGACGACTACGCGATCGTGATCGTTCCCCGCGACACGAGCTTCCGCGATTCGGCCTGGCTGCGGCCGATGCTCGAGGGGATCGGGCGCAACTGGCCGGTGGAGCTGCCGCTGCCGCGACGTCAGGTGGATGTCAGCGCGACGATCCTCCGCGACGGCGGCACGACCGAGCTTGCCGTCGCGCGCAGGTCGGGAAGCGGCGAGTTCGACCTCCGCGCCCTCACCGCCGTGGCGACGGCGCTCGCCAACGAGCCACGTGCGCTCCCCGACAGCTTCCAGCGCGACTCGCTGCCGCTGCTCGTCCGATTCGGCGTGAAGGACATGACGGGCGCGTACGTCCAGACCTGGCTCAGCGTCGCGATGCCGCCGAAGCCGCGGCGCACCCCCGATCCCGATTTCCCCGTGGAACGCACCCGCGGCCAGCAGGTGCTCGTCGCGTTCACCGTGGACTCCACCGGTGGGGTGGACACTTCGTCGATCGAGCTCATCTCGGCCTCGGACGACGACTACGCCCGCGCCGTGATGGCAATCCTCCCCCGGTGGCGCTTCGCGCCTTCGACGGTGCGCGGCTGCCGCGTCGCGCGACGCATCCGCTGGGAGTTCGGGCGCCCGCTCGGCTGAGGGCTGCGGCGCACGACCGGAGCGTTAGCTTTCGGCCATGCCTTCCGCCCTCTTCGCCCGCATCCAGTCCGAGCTGAACGCCGCCCGCAAGGCGCAGGACAAGCCGCGCACCCTCCTCCTCTCCACGCTCCTCTCAGACGCGAAGAACAGGGAGATCGAGCTCGGGCGGGAGATCACCGACGACGATGTGGTGGACGTCGTCCGCCGCGGCATCAAGCGCCGCCGCGAGTCCGTCGAGATGTACGAGAAGGGCGGCCGCGGCGAGCTCGCCGCGAGCGAGCGCGCCGAGGTGTCGATGCTCGAGGGCTTCCTCCCCGCCGGCGTCAGCGACGACGAGCTTCGCGCGGCCATCCGGACCGCGATCGCCGGCGGCGCGGCGAACATCGGCGCCGTGATGGGCGCGGTGATGAAGCAGTACAAGGGGCGCGCCGAGGGCGGCACGATCAACCGCATCGCCAGGGAGGAGCTGGCGAAGGGATGAGGGCGGGGGAAGTGCGCGGCGCTTAGCTTTCGACAGGCATGAACACGCACGCCCTCGCACTCCTCGACCTGCCGCGCGCCCTCGCGATGGTGGCCGAGCGCGCCTCGACCGCGCTCGGCGCCGCGCACGTGCGCCAGCTCGAGCCGCGGACCGACCGCGGGTGGCTCGACGCCGAGCATGCGAGGGTCGCGGGAACGCGCGCGCTCGTCACCGCCGAGGATGGCTGGTCCCCCGAGCCGGTGCCCGACGTCGCCCCGGCGCTGCGGCGCGTCCGCGTCGTCGGCGCTGGACTGAACGCCCTCGAGCTCCAGGGGATCGGCGTCCTCCTGCGCTCGGCGCGCCGCACGCGGGAGAGCCTCGCGGACGAGCGTCGCCCAGCCGCGGGCCGCGCGGTGCTCGCGCAGCTCAGGGAGCGGCTCTTCGCCGACAAATCGGCCGAAGATGCGATCGAGAAGACGATCGACGACGACGCCCGCGTCCGCGACGAGGCGTCGCCAGCGCTGCGCCGCATCCGCCGCGACCTCGCCGCGTCCCACGGGGAGCTGATCCGGATCCTCGAGCGCGAGATCGCCCGCCTGGAGGAGCATCAGCGCGTCGCCGACGCGTCGGTCACGGTTCGCAATGGGCGCTACGTGATGCCGGTTCGCCGCGGCGCGCACGTCGTCGTCGGCGGCATCGTGCACGACACGTCAGCCACCGGCGCGACACTCTTCGTCGAGCCGCCGGCGGCGATCGAGTTCGGCAATCGCATCCGGGAGCTCGAGGTCGAGGAGCAGCGCGAGGTCGACAGGATCCTTCTCGAGCTCACCGATCGCATCCGTCCCCACCGCGAGGAGCTGACGACGTCCCTCGACGCGCTCGTCGAGCTCGACTCGCTGTACGCGCGCGCGCGCTATGCGATCGAGCACCGCTGCGCGACGCTGGAGCTCTGCGCGGCGCGCGACGGGTTCGCGATCGTCGCGGGACGACACCCACTGCTGCTCGCGCAGGGCACAGACGTCGTCCCTTTCGACCTCACGATGGAGAGCGGCGAGCGAACGCTGCTCGTCTCGGGGCCGAACACCGGCGGCAAGACGGTGCTGCTCAAGGCGGTGGGACTGCTCGCGATGCTCGCCCAGTGCGGCGTGCCCGTTCCGGTCGGGGCGGGAACGCGGCTCGCGGTGTTCGACGATGTCTTCGCCGACATCGGCGACGAGCAGTCCATCGAAGCGTCGCTCTCTACCTTCAGCGCCCACCTTCGCAACCTCGCCGAGATCCTCCGACTCGCCACCGACCGCACGCTCGTCCTCATCGACGAGCTGGGCTCCGGCACCGATCCTGTCGAAGGCGCTGCGCTCGGCGGTGCGATCCTCGAGTCGCTCACCGCGCGCGGGGTGCTGACGCTCGCGACGACGCACCTCGGCGCGCTCAAGCAGCTCGCCGGTGAGGTGAACGGGGTCGTGAACGCTTCGCTCCAGTTCGACGCCGTCGCCCTCGCGCCGACATACCGCCTCATCAAGGGAATCCCCGGGCGCTCCTACGGCATCAGCATCGCCCGACGGCTCGAGCTGAGCGCCGACGTGATCGCCCGCGCTGAGGAGCGCATGCCGATCGACGAGCGCAATGCCGCCGCGCTCATCGAGTCGCTGGAGCGGCGCGACACGGAGCTCGCGGAACGGGAGCGCGAGGCATCGGCGATGATCGACGACTCGCGCGCCCGCGCCCATCGTCTCGCCGAGCGTGAGGCCCGCGTGCGCGAGCGCGAGCGCGAGGTGGAGCGCGCATCGCGCCAGGAAGCGCGACGTTACCTGCTCGAGGCGCGCGCGGAGGTCGAGCGCACGATCGCGGAGCTGAAGCGCGCCGCCGTCGACGGCGACGAAGCCGCGCGCGCCGCCCGCCAGCAGGTCGAGCGCATGGCGACCGAGCAGGGCGAGGCGCTGCGCCGGATGGACCGGGACGACCGGGCGGGGGACGGCGACGAGAGACGAGAGACCACGACGCCCCTCCGCCCCGGCGATACCGTGTCCGTCGGCACGCTCGGCGGACGGCGAGGACGCGTCGTCGAGATCCGCGAGTCCGAGGCCGTGGTCGCTGTGGGCGTGATGAAGCTCGCGGTGCCCGTCGGCACCCTTGAGCGGGCCGCGACCCCCGAGCCCGCGGAGCGCGCGGTCACCCTCGTCGGCGACGCCCCGGAGCTGCATGCACCCAGCGAGATCGACCTGCGCGGCCTTCGCCCGGAGGAGGCGGAGGGGGTGCTGCTCACGGGACTCGATTCCGCGATCCGCGCCGACCTGAAGGAGCTTCGCATCATCCACGGCAAGGGGACCGGCGTGCTCCGCTCCATGGTGGCAGAGATGCTGCGAAAGGACACGAGAGTGCGCAGCTTCCGGCTCGGTGCCTGGAACGAAGGGGGCACCGGCGTCACCGTAGCGGAGCTCTGACCGCCGAATGATCCCCGACGAGACGATCGAGCGGGTCCGCGAGAGCGCGGATATCGTGCAGGTCATCGGCGAGTACGTGGAGCTGAAGCGGACCGGCGCCGACTGGCGCGGGCCCTGTCCCTTTCACCAGGGGACGAACCGGAACTTCTCGGTCTCGCCGCGGCGCAAGATCTACTACTGCTTCGTCTGCCACGAGGGCGGCGACGTCTTCACCTTCCTCCAGAAGCGCCTCGGGGTCGACTGGCCGGCGGCGGTACGCATGGTCGCGGAGAAGACCGGGATCGAGATTCGCGAGGTCGAGCGCTCGAACCGCGAGGGTCCCGACCCGCGCGCCCGCTTCTGGGAGATGAACGCGGCGGCCGCGGAATACTTCCAGCGCGTTCTCTGGAACGAGCTGTCTGCCGGACCCGCGCGCGACTACCTCGTGCAGCGCGGGATCGACCAGGCGCTGGCGACGCGCTTCCAGCTCGGGTACGCGCCTCGGGAGATCGGCCTGATGCGCGCGGCGATGAACGCCCTCGGCTACGACGACGACGCCCTGCTCGAGGGCGGGCTGATGGTGAAGCGCGAGGAGGCGACCGAGCCGCGGCCGCGCTTCCGCGGACGCGTCACCTTCCCGATCCTCGACGCGATGGGGCGGCACGTGGGGTTCGGCGGGCGCGTCATCGGGGATGGGGAGCCGAAGTACCTCAACTCCCCGGAGACGCCGGTCTTCACCAAGGGGAAGATGCTCTACGGCCTCAACGTCGCGAAGCTCGCCGCGCGCCGTGAGGAGCGGATGCTCGTCGTCGAGGGCTACTTCGACGCGATGCGGCTCATCGCCGCGGGGATCGAGGAGACGGTCGCGCCGTTAGGCACCGCGCTCACCGAGGACCAGGCGCAGCTCGTCGCCCGCTACGCGAAGACGGTCTACCTGCTCTACGATGCCGACACGCCGGGGCAGAAGGCCGCCTTCCGCTCCGGCGACGAGCTGCTGCGACAGGGAGTCGCGGTGCACGTCGTGACCCTGCCCGACGGCGAGGATCCCGACACCTACGTCGCGAAGCACGGGCCGGAGCAGCTTCGCCAGCGTCTCGCCGAGGCGATGGACCTCTTCGAGCGGAAGGTCCAGATCCTGTCGCGCGCCGGCTGGCTCGGGGACCTGGCGGGCAAGCGGCGCGCGCTCGAGCGCCTCATGCCCACGATCCGCGCCACGCGCGACCCGATCATGCGCGACCTCTACGTCGCGCGGGCGAGCGAGGCGACGGGAGTGAGCCGCGAGCTGCTCATGAGCGAGCTTCGGCGCACGCCGGATCGCTACGGTGGCCCGCGCACGCGTTCCGCCGGGCCCCCTGCCGACGAGCCGCCGCCGGAGGCGATCGGCGGTCCCCCGCCGGAGCTCATGGAAGGACCGCCTCCCGAGGAGCAGCAGGTCCAGGTGCGCTTCGCCCCGGGCCGTCGCCGCGAGGGAGAGCGCCGGCGCGGCGAGCGACGCGACGGGGCCTTCGAGCCGCCGATGATCCGCGGTACCGGCCGGGTTCGCGGGCAGAGTGAGCGCAGCGAGCGTTTTCTGCTCCAGGCGCTGCTCCTCCAGCCCGGCCTCATCCCGCAGGCCGCGGAGCGGCTGGGACCCGAAAACTTCCGGTTGGAGCCATATCGTCGCATCTTCGCCGCACTGGTCGAGCTCGGCGAGGATGCCACGGTGGAGCAGGTCGCTGCGGTGCTATCAGCGCCGGAGGTCGAAGTTCTGCAGGGTGAGCTTATCGTTCCCCCGGAAGCGGTCGGCGACGCGACGGCGGTGGTTGCCGACAGCACCAATCGGCTCGCCGCCTTCGCGCTCGACGTCGAGCTTCGCCGGGTGTCCGAGGCCGCCGCGCACGCGAATGGCAAGGAGAAAGAGGAGCTGCTCGCCCGGCAGCAGCGACTCAAGTCCGAGATACGAAAGCTCGGGCTGAAGCGACCAAAAACCGCCGGATTCGAGACACGGCGGTCCTGATGAGCGAATCAACGGAGGTACGAGTGCACGCGGACGTGAGCGCGCTGGTGGCGTTGCAGGGCGAGGATGCGACGGTGGAAGGGCTCGAGGGTCAGTTGAAGGCGCTCGAGCCGAAGCTCAACGATCTCGAGCGGTCGCGAAGCGTCGCGACGGACGCGCTCGATCGCGCGCGGCGCATGCTCGCCACCGAGGAAGAGAAGCTCACCGATGCGCGTGCGCGCGCCGCGCAGCATCGGCAGCTCCAGGAGCGCAACCAGCGGCAGCTCGACACGATCACCAACGTGCGCGAGGCGACCGCGGCGAGCCTCCAGCTGGAGCAGGCGCGGCGCATGGCCAGCGAAGCGGACTCCGAGGCGCAGCGCATCACCGCGCGCGTCAACGAGGCGCGCGAGCGCCTCGCGCAGGCCGAGCTCGCGCTCGAGGAGATCGAGAGCACGCAGGAGAGCGACCGCGCGGCGATCGCCGCCGAGCGCCGGCGCATCGAGGAGGAGCTCCGCCACGCGCGCATGAAGCGCGACGGCGCGGCGAAGCGCGTCAGCGGACCACTGCTCGTCCGCTACGACAAGATCCGCCGCCGCCACGGCGCGCACTCGTTCTTCCCGCTGCGCGACGGTGCGTGCAGCAGCTGCGACACCGCCATCCCGATCCAGCGGCGCCACGAGATGTCGCGCACGGGTTCGGTCGAGCTCTGCGAGGCGTGCGGCGTGCTCCTGTACGCGCCGGAATGATGGTTGTTGGGCCTCCGCGCAGCCGGTAACTTTCCGGGGTGACAGCTCCCGCAGGTCCCGCCGCCGCCGCGCGCCCGTCGTTCGAGCGTCCGCGGGCGCGCTGGTCGCTCCCGCCCGCGGTCGATCCCGCCGTGGTCGAGGCACTGACCGAGGCGCTCAAGCTCCCGCCCGTCATCTGCCGGCTGCTCGTCGGGCGCGGCCTGGTAGACACCGAGGACGCGAAGCGCTACCTCCGCCCGCGGCTCGACCAGCTGCACGCGCCGTCGCAGATGCTCGACCTCGACGTCGCGGTCGGGCGGCTCGCGCGCGCGGTGCGCGACCGCGAGCTCGTGATGATCCACGGCGACTACGACGTGGACGGGATCAGCTCGACGACGATCCTCGTCCGCGCGCTGCGGGGCATGGGGGGACTTGCCGTTCCCTTCATCCCCCACCGCGTCACGGACGGCTACGACCTGTCGATGGCGGGAGTGCGCGCGGCGGTGGAGGCGGGGGCGAAGGTGGTCGTGACCTGCGACTGCGGAACGAGCGCGCGCGAGCCGGTCGCGGAGCTGTGCCGCGCCGGGATCGACGTCATCGTCAGCGACCACCACCTCCCGGGTGGCGCGCTCCCCGAGTGCGTGGCCGTCCTCAATCCGCGCCGCGACGGCTGCGCCTACCCCGACAAGAACCTCGCCGCGGCCGGCATCGCCTTCAAGCTCGCGTTAGGCCTCGCGGCGGAGCTGAAGGCTCCCGACGCGCCGATCCTCGCCATGCTCGACCTCGTCGCGCTGGCGACGATCGCCGACATCGCTCCGCTCCGCGGCGAGAACCGGATCCTCGTCCGCTACGGGCTGCGGATGCTGAACGAGACGCGCAACGTGGGGCTCCGCGCGCTCGTCCGCGCCTGTGGTCTCGAGGGGAAGCAGCTCACGGCGGGGCGCGTCGGCTTCATCCTCGCGCCGCGGCTCAACGCCGTGGGGCGCCTCGGCCACGCGCTGCGCGGCGTCGAGCTGCTCCTGACCGAATCCGAGTCGGACGCGAACGGGATCGCCCGCGAGCTGGAGGAGATCAACCGCTCGCGCCAGGAGCTCGACCGCGCGACGCTCGACGAGGCGCGCGAGGAGCTCGCCGCGCTCGACCTCGACCGCACCTACGGGCTGGTGCTCGCCCGCGAGGGGTGGCACCCGGGGGTCGTCGGCATCGTCGCCTCGCGCGTCGTCGAGGAGACGGGACGGCCAGCGGTCCTCGTCGCGCTCGACGCCGACGGGCACGGGAAGGGGAGCGGGCGCTCGATCCCCGCTTTCGACCTGCATTCGGCGCTCGGCGCCTGCCGCGAGCATCTCGTGCGCTTCGGCGGCCACCGCGCCGCGGCCGGCGTGACGGTGCGCCGCGAGCAGGTCCACGAGTTCGCGCGCGCCTTCAACGAGATCGCCCTCGAGCGGCTCGAGCCCGAGGACCTCGTTCCCGAGCTGCGCATCGACGCCGAGCTCCCCCTCGCCGAGGCGAACGCCGAGCTCGAGGCGATGCTGCGTCACTTCGAGCCCTTCGGCGTCGGCAACGCGTCGCCGCTCCTCGTCAGCCGCGGCGTCCGCCTCGCCTCGCGCCCGCGCGCGTTAGGCAAGGGCGAGGGGGTGCGCGTCCGCCTGGAGCAGGATGGCGCCGAGCTCGACGCGATCGGCTGGGGCTTCGCGGCGCGATTCGCGTCGCTGCGCGAGGGGATGACCGTGGACGTCGCCTTCCGCCTCGAGCGCGACGAGTATCGCGGGGAATCGCTGCTCCAGGCGAAGCTGGCCGACATCCGCGCCTGACGGTGCGGATCGTCGCCGGCGAGTGGCGCGGCCGGCGCATCAAGGCGCCCGACGACGACCGCGTCCGTCCCACCGCCGATCGCGTCCGCGAGGCGTGGATGAGCATCGTCGGGCCGGCGCTCCCGGGCGCGCGCGTCCTCGACCTCTTCGCCGGCTCCGGCGCGCTCGGCCTCGAGGCACTCTCGCGCGGGGCGTCGAGCGCCGACTTCGTCGAGGTGAGCGCGCGCAGCCTCAAGGCGCTCCGCGCCAACGTGGACGCGCTCGATGCGGACGACCGCGTCGGCATCCATCGCGGTGACGCCGTGCGCTTCGCCGGGACGTTAGGCGCCGGCGCCTACGACGTCGCCTTCGCCGACCCGCCCTACGGCCACGGACTCGCCGCGGAGATCGCGGCGATCTGGCTGCGGACGCCGTTCGCGACGCTGCTCGGCGTCGAGCACTCGACGCGCGACGAGATGCCCGCGGGCGGCGATACCCGGCGGTATGGCGATACGGCGATCACCTTCTACCGCCATTCGTCGTGATGTTGACACGCCGGGGGGCGCCGCGAGATTTCCGGCCATGAGCAAGATCGCGATCTACGCCGGGACCTTCGACCCGATCACCCGCGGGCACCAGGATCTCATCACGCGCTCGCTCGCGTTCTGCGACCGGTTGCTCGTCGTCGTGGCCGCGGCCGGAGGGAAGCAGCCTCTCTTCACCATCGATGAGCGCATCCGCCTCGTGCGGACGGTGATCGGGCCCGACGCGCGCGTCGAGGTCCACCCGCTCGAGAACCGGCTGCTCGTCGACTTCGCGCGCGAGAAGGGCGCGCGGCTGCTCATTCGAGGGCTGCGCGCGGTGAGCGACTTCGAGTACGAGTTCCAGATGGCGCTCATGAACCGCCACCTCGCGCCGATCGAGACGATCTTCATGGTGCCCTCGCTCGACCTCACCTATCTCAGCTCGAGCATCGTGCGCGAGGTCGCGCGCTACGGCGGCGACCTCAGTGACCTCGTGCATCCGGCCGTGAACGACGCGCTCCGCGAGCGTTTCGCCGCGAAGAAGTAGGTGGATTTTCTCGCCGACGTCAGGCGTCGCGCTGCCGCGTCGCCGCGCCGCCTCGTCTTTCCCGAGAGCGCCGACTCGCGCACCGTCGCCGCGGTGGAGATCCTCGCCCGCGAGCGGATCGTCGAGCCGGTGCTCGTGCTCGATCCCCGGCGGCCCGAGACGCACGCCGCGGCGCGCGCGACCGGCGTCGCGCTGGTCGATCCCGCATCCCCCGCGCTCGCGGCGGCTACCACCGAGCGGCTGCTGGTACGCCGCCGCACCAAGGGCCTCGCCGAGAGCGATGCCGCGCGACTGGCGCTGGACCCCCTCTACGCGGCGGCGGCGATGGTGGCCGCCGGCGACGCCGACGGATGCGTCGCCGGCGCCGAGCGCACGACGGCCGACGTGCTGCGCGCCGCGCTCTGGCTCGTCGGCGCCGCCCCCGGCGTGAAGACCGTGTCGAGCGCGTTCTACATGGTCGTCCCGCCCTTTCGCGGCTCGGCGCCCGAGGTGCTGACCTTCACCGACTGCGCCGTCGTGCCGTACCCCGACGCGACGCAGCTCGCCGACATCGCGCTCGCGGCGGCGGACGACCGGAAGCGGATTGTCGGGGACGAGCCACGAATCGCCTTCCTCTCCTTCAGCACTCGCGGCAGCGGCTCGGGTGCGTCGGTGGAGGTGGTCCGCGAGGCGGTGGCGCTCGTCAGGGCGCGTCGGCCGGACCTTGCCGTGGACGGAGAATTGCAAGGGGACGCGGCACTGATTCGCGACGTCGCGGATCGGAAAGCCCCGGGGAGTGCGGTGGGGGGGACGGCCAACGTGCTCGTCTTCCCCTCGCTCGACGCGGGGAACGTGGCGTACAAGCTGGTCCAGCGCCTCGCCCACGCGAGCGCCGTCGGTCCGATCATCCAGGGGCTCGCGCGGCCCTGCAGCGATCTATCGCGCGGTGCCGTCCGGGATGACATTATTAATGTGGCGGCGATCACCGCCCTTCAGGCCGGCGCGCCTGGAACGGGAAGCGCCGGGTAAGGAATCACGCGGGGACCACCCCGCCGGAGAACGAGGCCATGAGCTTCTCGATCAGGAAGCAGGGAGACATCGTCGTGGTAGACGTCGAAGGCCAGTTGATCGTCGGTAATAGGCAGGAGCTCAAGCAGAAGGTGCTGGACGAGCTCGAGAAGGGCGAGAAGAAGTTCCTCATCGATTTCAGTCAGACCGGGTACATCGACAGCTCCGGCCTCGGTGTGCTGGTCTCCTTGTCCAAGAAGATCCGGGAGCAGGGAGGCGAGCTCCGCCTCGCGAACCTCAACGATGATCTCAAGACTCTGTTCGAGCTCACGAAGCTCGACACCCTCTTCCAGATCGCCGATACGCGGGAGCGCGCCCTCGAGAGCTTCTGAGGGCGCCGCAACGACGTGCGTCTTACGGGCGCAGTGCGGGAGCTCTCCCGTGCTGCGCCCGAACCGTAAGCGGAGCCAATGACCAACGTCCCTTTCGGCGGCGACGCCAGCTCCCCCGAGCCGCTCCGGATCGCGCTCGAGGTCGAGATCCCCAGCGACGTCCGGTACATCGAGCGAGTCGTCGAGATAGTCCGCTCGCAGTGTGCCGCCGTCGCTCTCACCCCGCGCCACTGCGCGCTCAACATCCCGGTCGCCCTCAGTGAGGCGCTGAGCAACGCGATCCTCTACGGGAACCGGCAGAACCCCGAAAAGCACGTCCGTGTTCGGGCGTCACTCGACGTCGAGAAACTCGTCCTCGAAGTAGTGGATGAAGGAGCGGGTTTCGACCTCGAACGCAGCACTTCCGACCCGACGTCGCGCGAGAATCTCGAGCGCGAAGACGGGCGCGGCCTGTTCCTGATGCGACAGCTGATGGATCGGGTCGAGCGATTTGACGATCATGGCAACGTCGTACGCCTCACGCTCCGTCGCGCTTAACCCCCACCGGACCGGCGACGGCATGAAGGAGCTGGATACGGTGCTGAGCGCCTTCCGCGAGGCTACGGCCTGCGAGGCGGCGGTCTGGGTCGAGAACCCGGACGGCCGACTCACGCCGGCCGCGACCTCGTCGCCAGGCGCCGTGCCGCCACCCTTCCCGCCGATGTTCGGGGAGCCGCCCCGTCGCGTGCATTCTTCGCGTGGCGAGCTGCTCGTCGTCGCCATCCCGGGGCCGCGCAGCGCGTGGCTCGCGATCGGTCCCTGCGTCGGCGACGTCACCCAGCTCGATGCCTTCCGGCGCTTCCTCCTCCCGGTCGTCGCCCAGTACCTGCAGTCGGCGCTGGAGGTCGAGCACGCGGCGTCGGAGCTCGCCG
Source organism: Gemmatimonadaceae bacterium (assembly GCA_036262535.1). Lineage (GTDB taxonomy): Bacteria > Gemmatimonadota > Gemmatimonadetes > Gemmatimonadales > Gemmatimonadaceae > JABFXC01. The sequence goes on from DATAIS010000195.1 coordinate 18,031, forward strand.
AGCGGTACGAGGAGATCAACCTCCTCTACACCATCAGCGAGATCCTCGGCCGCGCCGTCACCCTCGAGGAGACCGCGGCGACGATCCTCGAGGAGGTGTCGGCGACCGTCGGCGCGCGCCGCGCGTCGATCCTCGTCCACGACCGCGTCACCGACACGCTGCAGGTCGTCGCCGCCCTCGGCGTCGTCGCCGCGGACGCCCCGCCGATCTCCGTCGACGACGAATGCTCGGTGTCGGCGCGCGTCTTCCGCGAGCAGCACCTCCGCATCGTCGAGGAGGACGAGATGATCTGCGAGGCGGAGCGGCCGTACCGGCGCGGCGCGATGATGTCGGTGCCGATCATGTGGACCTCGCCCGCGGGCGGGAGCGAGCCTCTCGGCGTCGTCAACCTCTCGGGTCGCGCCGGCAACCAGCCCTTCACCGCCGGCGACCAGAAGCTCATGGCCGCGATCGCGACGCAGATCGGAACCGCGATCCAGAACGCGCGGCTCGTGCGTGCGTCGCTCAATCAGCAGAAGCTGCTCCAGGAAATGCAGCTCGCGCACGACCTGCAGATGCGCCTCCTCCCGCGGACCGAGGTCGTCGCTCCAGATGCGAAGGTCGCGGCGCGCGTCGTCCCCGCCGAGAGCGTCGGCGGCGACTTCTACAACCTCTTCCGCCTCGGCGAGGGGCGGGTCGGGACGATGATCGGCGACGTATCGGGCCACGGCTATCGCGCGGCGCTGATCATGGCGCTGACGATGAGCGCGAGCGCGATCCACGCCCAGGGCACCTACGACCCGGGACTCACGCTCGAGCTGCTGCTCGAGTCGGTGAAGGGCGAGCTCGAGACGACGGAGATGTACATCTCCGCGTTCTACGGCGTCATCGACCCGAAGGCGGGCAAGCTCCGCTACGCGAACACGGGCCACCCCCACGCCTTCATCGTCAACGGCGACGGCGCGGTCGAGCGCCTCGCCGCGCTCGATCCGCCGTTAGGCATGGTCTCCGACGCGCCCGCCGTGCGCGACTGCCCCTGGAGCCCCGGCGCCGACCTGCTCGTGCTCTTCACCGACGGCATCACCGACGCCCGCGGCCGCAACGACGAGCGGCTCGGTGAGCAGGCGGTGCTCGAGACCGTCGTCGCCCACCACGCCGAGGATCCGGCGCAGATCCTCGAGCGGGTCTTCGAC
>DATAIS010000196.1:0-11241 GCA_036262535.1 Gemmatimonadaceae bacterium
ACGGGAACTGCAACGGCAACTGCAACAGCCAGGGCCTTTGTAGGTAACTGCCACTGCTCTTTGGTACGGCCGAGGCGCAGAGGTCGCGGAGGACTGCACCTGCACACCCATCGGCGAACCACCGCAGTGTGCAGTTCCCAAAGCATCTCAGTGCTCCGAGAGATTTTGGGGCAAGCGGGGCGAGTTTATCTCGCCGGGTCCTCCGCGGCAGTTCTCCGCGCCACCGCGCCTCCGCGTCAACCGGGCCGGCAGTAATAGCCAAGCGTGCCTCCGAGACTTGCCCGTCTCCCAGCGCCCGGCGAGCTTTCCCGGGAACGCATCAACCAAGAGGCAGCGAGTGGCGAAGCAGGCGACGTTCGAGACGAACAAGGGCACCATCGTCGCGGAGCTCTACGACAAGGAAGCTCCGAAGACGGTCGAGAACTTCGAGAAGCTGGCGAACTCCGGGTTCTACGACGGCGTGAAGTTCCACCGCGTGATCCCCGACTTCGTCGTGCAGGGTGGCGATCCGCTCTCGCGCGACCTTCCGGCCGGCGATCGCCGCATCGGGACGGGTGGCCCCGGCTGGCGGATCAAGTGCGAGACGGCGGGCAATCCGCACAAGCACGAAGTCGGCGCGCTCTCGATGGCCCACGCCGGGAAGGACACTGGCGGGAGCCAGTTCTTCATGGTGCTGAGCGAGGACAACACGCGGCACCTCAATGGCGTCCACACCGTCTTCGGCAAGATCACGAAGGGGCTGGACGTGATGAAGAAGATCGCGCAGAACGACACCATGACGTCGGTGCGCGTCGCCTGAGCGGCGTCGCACCCTCACGAGATCGAGGAGCGCTCGACATGTCCGCACCACTTCCCGGCGACAAGCGCGCCGGCTACATGGGACTCATCTTCGGCGCGATCGCGGTCGGTGCGATCCTCTGGGGGATCAGTCACCTCACCAACAGGAAGTTCGACGCGCACGAAGCCGCCGCGCAGCACGAACAGCAGCAGGGCGGGCAGGGGCACTAGCCCCTGGCCTCGGCGGCTTCACGCCGCGATCGGATCCTGAACACGCGCTCGCCCTTTTTCATGCGGGCTCCGGTCCGATGAGCTTCCGCGCTCGCGCCTCGCGGACCATTGCCGCGAGTCGTAGAGCGTTCCCGGCCGAGCCGCACGGTACCGCCGCTCTGTTCGCGCACCTCGCCGCATGATCGCGTAGCCGTGCCTTAGGGGTCGGGCCCTGAGGCTGCGATTGACACCCGACCCGGGCATCCATATAATGACTGACCAGTCAGTAAGTATTGGATGCCACGCGCTCAGAAAGCTCCCGCTCGCAGGCGCGCTCCCGAGGCGCGCCCCGCGCAGATCCTCGAGGCCGCACTCGACGTCTTCGCCGAGAAGGGCCTCGCCGATGCCCGCATCGACGACATCGCCGAGCGCGCCGGGATCGCGAAGGGCACCATTTACCTGTACTTCCCCACCAAGGACGACCTCTTCCGCGCCGTAATTCGCGGAACCGTGGTCGCCGAGCTCGAACGCGCGGAAGTCGCCCGGACCGCGTCGCCCCACGGCCTCGGGCTCGAGAGCTTCCTCACCGCCTACTGGCGCTTCATCTGCTCGCCGACGTTCGAGCGGGTTCACCGCTTCCTCGTCGCCGACCTCCCGAACTTTCCCGACCTCGCCCGCTTCTACGCCGACGAGGTCACCCTCCGCGGGCACCGCCTCGTCGCCGCGCTCGTTCAGCGTGGGATCGAGCAGCGCCTCTATCGCGACGTCGATCCCTCCGCGGCTGCCCGCATCATCATGTCGATCTTCGTCATGCACGGCGTCCTGCGCACGAAACGGCACAACCTGCCGCACATCGCCGCGCTCTCGGACGAGCAGCTGTTCGACCAGATGCTCGACTTCGTCCGCGCCGCGCTCGGCGCCTCGCACTCATGAACACCGCCCGTCTCCTCATCGCTGCCGCGACGCTCGGCCTCGCCGCTCCCGCCGTCGCCGTCGCGCAGCAGCAGCCGCATCAGACCGTCGCGCTCACGCTCGGTGACGCCGTCCGCCTCGCCGCCCGCCAGGCGCCCCTCGCCGAGTCGGCGCGCTTCCGCGCCGAGCAGGCCCGGGCCCGCGTCGGGCAGCGACGCGCTGACCTCCTGCCTAACGTCTCGGCGAGCGCCCTCCGTTACGGCCGCACCTTCAACACCGCGACGCTCGGCATCGAGTTCCCGACCGCGCCCGGCCAGCGGCCCTTCTTCGACCCGCGCGGAGAGATCCAGGGTCCGGTCGTGACGACCGACCTCCGCGCCCGCGCCTCGCTCAACGTGCTCGACCTCGCCGCCATCGCCCGCGTGCGCGCGGCGCGTTCGGCGGCCACGGCGAGCGCGCGCGAGGCCGACGCCGCCGCCGAAGCGGCCGCCGCGCAGGCCGCGGCGGCGTACCTGCGCGCGCTCCGCGCCGACGCCCAGCTCCGCGCACGCGCGCAGGACTCTTCGCTCGCCGCCGAGCTCCTCCTCATCGCGCGCGAACAGCTCCGCGCCGGCACCGGCACCGCGCTCGACGTCACCCGCGCCGAGGCGCAGCGCGCCGGCGTCCGCGCCCAGCTCATCGCCGCGCGCTCCGAGCTGGCGCGGAGCCGCCTCGACGTCCTCCGTGCGCTCGCGCTCCCGCTCGACGCCGACCTCGTGCTCGTCGATTCGCTCGAGGCGCTCGCGGTCGACAGCGGCGCCACCGACCCGGACGCCGCGACCGCGCACGCGCTCTCGACTCGCCCGGATCTCCGCGCCGCCGAGGAGCAGCTCGCCGCCGCGCGCCGCCAGATCCGCGCCGTCCAGGCGGAGCGCCTCCCGACGTTAGGCGCGTTCGGTGACGACGGCGCGATCGGCAAGAGCAGCAACCGCCTCCTCAACACCTACGGTTGGGGCGTGCAGGTCATCCTTCCCGTCTTCGACGGCCTCCGCCGCGAGGGCCGGATCGAGGAGCAGCGCGCCGTCGCCGCCGAAGTGGACGTTCGGCGCCGCGACCTCGTCGCGCAGGCCGGCGTCGAGGTCCGCGCCGCGATCCTCGACCTCGGTGCCGCTCGAGAGCAGGTGGACGCGGCGCGCGAGCGCCTCCGCTTCAGCGAGCAGGAGGTGTCGCAGGCACGCGAGCGCTTCGCGGCCGGCGTCGGCGGCAACGCCGAGGTCGTGACCGCCTCGCTCGGCCTCACAGCCGCACGCAACCAGCTCCTCGACGCGCTCACGCTCTACCAGTCCGCCCGGGTCGCGCTCGCGCGCGCCGAAGGCGAGGCCCGTTCCATTCGCTGACCGAACCTCCGGGGCGCTCGCCGCGCTTCGCACTCGAGACTTTCCATGGCAAACCGCAAGCGCATTCTTCCCATCATCGGCGTCCTGCTCCTCCTCGGGCTCGCCTGGTTCGGCCGGCAGTGGTGGTACAACCGGACGCACGAGTCCACCGACAACGCCCAGATCGACGGACACCTCGTGCCCGTACTCGCCAAGGTCGGGGGCTACGTCCGCAGGGTCGGCGTCGCCGAGAACGACAGCGTGAAGTCGGGGCAGCTCCTCATCGAGATCGACGACGCGGAGTACCGCGTCCGCCTCGCGCAGGCGGCCGCCGAGCTCCAGGCGGCGCTGGCCACTTCGGGCGGCACCGGCGTCGCCGGCCAGGCGCAGGCGCAGGTCTCCGCCGCCGCGGGGCAGCGCGCCGCGCTCGAGTCCCAGACCGCCGCCGCGCGCGCCGCGCGCGACAAGGCCGCGGCCGACCTCGGCCGCATGAAGGATCTCGCCGCGAAGCAGATCGTCTCGTCGCAGCAGCTCGACGCCGCGCAGGCCGCCTACGACGGCGCCGAGGCGAACCTGCGCGCGTTAGGCGAGCAGGCCGGCGCGGCGACGGCGACGGTCACCAGCGCCCAGGCCGGCGTCCGCCTCGCCCAGGCGCGCCTCGCCAGCGCCCAGGCGGCGCGCGACAATGCCGCGCTCCAGCTCGAGTACACGAAGGTCACCGCACCGGCCGCGGGCACCGTCGCCAGGAAGCAGGTCGAGGTCGGGCAGCTCGTCCAGCCGGGCCAGCCACTGCTCACGGTCGTCGCCGACACCGGCACGTTCGTCACCGCGAACTTCAAGGAGACGCAGCTCGTCGATCTCGCCGTGGGCCAGAAGGTGGACGTCCACGTCGACGCCTACGACTGCCACGCCGAGGGACGCGTCGAGAGCGTCAGCGCCGCGACCGGCGCCAAGTTCGCGCTCCTGCCGCCCGACAACGCCACCGGCAACTTCACCAAGGTGGTGCAGCGCGTGCCGGTGCGCATCGCGGTCACGAAGGCCTGCGAGGGGAATCGGCCGCTCCGCCCGGGTCTCTCGGTCACCGTCCACGTCGAGACGAAGTCGTGAGCGCCACCACCGCGGAGCCCGAGGTCTCGGCGGCAGTCGGGCCCGCGCTGCCGGTCGACCCGGATCGCTACAAGTACAAGTACCTCATCGCCGCCGCGGTAACGCTCGCGGCGATGCTCGAGCTCATCGACACGTCGATCGTCAACGTCGCGATCCCGCACATGATGGGGAACCTCGGCGCGACGCTCGACGAGATCGCGTGGATCTCGACCGGCTACATCATCGCCAACGTCATCATCATCCCCCTCTCGGCGTGGCTCTCGGCGCACTTCGGCCGCAAGCGCTACTTCACCTTCTCGATCCTGCTCTTCGTCGTCGCGTCGTTCTTCTGCGGCGCGGCGCACTCGCTGGGCATGCTGATCTTCTGGCGCGTCATCCAGGGCATCGGCGGCGGCGCGCTCCTTTCCACGGCGCAGAGCACCCTCTACGAGTCGTTCCCGCCGCAGGAGGCGGGAACGGGGATGGCGATCTTCGGCATGGGCGTCATGGTCGGCCCGACGTTAGGCCCGACGCTCGGCGGGTGGATCACGGACAACTTCGACTGGCCCTGGATCTTCTACATCAACGTCCCGCTCGGCATAATCGCGGCGCTGATGGCGTGGACGTACATCCCGGACGCCGAGCACCAGGAGCGCGCCGACACGGTGGACTGGTGGGGGATCGTGCTGCTCGCGGTCGGCATCGGCTCGCTCCAGTGGATGCTCGAGCGCGGCGAGCGCTACGACTGGTTCGAGTCGCGCTTCGTGACGACGCTCGCCATCGTCGCCGCGTTCTCGCTGATCGCGCTCGTCATCCGCGAGCTGACGATCGACGAGCCGGTGATCGACTTCCACGTCCTCAAGAGCCGCCAGCTCGCCGCCGGGACGATGATCGCGACCATCCTCGGCTTCGCGCTCTTCGGCTCCGTCTTCATCCTTCCCGTTTTCCTCCAGCAGCTGCACGGCTTCACCGCCTGGCAGACGGGAAAGGTCATCCTCCCCGGCGCGCTCGCCTCGGCGGCGACGATGGCGGTCGTGGGCCGCAATGCGCGGCGGCTCGACGCCCGCTACACGGTGGTCGCGGGCACGCTGCTCTTCTTCGCGTCGATGTACAGGATGTCGCTGCTCACCCTCGACACCTCCGCCGACGCGCTGTTCTGGCCGCTCATCCTCCGCGGTGTCGGGCTCGGGCTCATCTTCGTCCCGCTCACCAACGCGTCGATGGCCGAGCTCGACGTCAAGCAGCTCCACCAGGGGACGGGGCTGTACAATCTCACCCGCCAGCTCGGCGGCTCGCTCGGCATCGCGCTCATCGCGACGCTGCTCTCGCGCCACATCAAGGAGCAGAAGGCGATCCTCACCGAGCATCTCGTCTCGTCGGATCCCGACGTGCTCGGCCGGCTGAACGCGATCACCCGCGCCCTCATGTCGCGCGGCGCCGACGCCGTCACCGCGAAGCAGCGCGCCCTCGCGATCATGGACGGCCAGGTCACCGCCCAGGCGAGCGTGCTCGCCTTCTCGAAGATCTACCTCTTCAGCGGCATTGCCCTGCTCTGCGCGCTTCCGTTGCTACTGCTGTTCAAGACCGGCAGGGCGAGAGGATCCGTGGGCGGGGCCCACTGAAGGACGGCTGTTAGCTATTAGCTCTTAGCGCTAAGCAACGGCGTCAACCGCAGTCGCTCAACGCTAACAGCTAATAGCTAACAGCCCTCTTGCGATCCCCCGCCCCAGCGCGAGGTTACTTCACATGCCCGACTCGCTTCCCACGCGCGACGACGCCCTGCAGTTGATGCAGGAATACACGGCCAGCGAGTCCCTGCGGAAGCACATGCTCTCGGTCGAGGCGGCGATGCGGGCGTATGCGGAGAAGCTCGGGGAAGACGCCGAGCGCTGGGGGCTCGCGGGGCTGATGCACGACTTCGACTACGAGCGCTTCCCGAACGCGAACCGATCGCCGACGGAGGAGCATCCCTCGGCGGGGGTCGCGATCCTGCGCGAGCGCGGCTATCCCGAGGACGTCCTGCAGGCGATCCTCGGCCACGCGCGGTACACGAACGTCCCCCGCGAGACGATGATGGCGAAGACGCTCTTCGCGGTGGACGAGCTCACCGGGCTGATCACCGCGACCGCGCTCGTGAAGCCGACGCGGAGCGTCCACGACGTGGACCCCGCTGGCATCCGCAAGCGGATGAAGGACAAGGCGTTCGCTCGTGGAGTGAGCCGCGAGGACGTCGTCGACGGGGCGCGCGAGCTGGGGGTGGATCTAGACGAGCACATCGCCTTCGTCATCGCGGCGATGCAGGGTTCGGCGGAGGCGATCGGCCTCGCCGGCAACCGGGCGGCCTGAGTCAACGCCCGCCGCGAGCCGCGCGTAGATGAATCGTGACGAGGACCTGCCGATGACCGTGCCGCTTCACAGCGGCATCCACCTCGAGCCGGGGGCGGGGACAGAGACGCGCGAGCGCGTGCGCCGTCCCGCGCTCACGCTCGAGCCGCCGACGGAGGACGCGTCGCTGGCGCGTGCCGCACGGTCGGGGGACCTCGACGCGTTCGCGATGCTCGTCCGCCGGCACCAGCAGCGCGCCTATGCGATCGCGCGGGCGATCGTGCTCGCGCACGAGGACGCGGAGGACGCGGTGCAGGATGCCTTCCTGCACATCCACCACGCGCTCCCGCGCTTCGACTCGACCTACCCGTTCGGGGCGTGGCTGGCTCGGATCGTCGCCAACGCGGCGCTCGATGTCGTCAGGCGGCGCCGCGTCAGGACGACGGAGGAGCTCCCGGCCACCGTCGCGCTACCCTTCCGCGATCCGGGCGAAGCCGCCGAGCTGCGCGAGCGGCTCGGCCGCGCGCTGGAGACGCTGCCGCCGCGGCAGCGCGCGGTGCTCGTCCTGCACGACGTCGAGGGCTACCGGCACTCCGAGATCGGCAGGATGCTCGGCATGCCCGAAGGCACGGCACGATCGGATCTACACCATGCGCGCGCGACGATGCGCGCCGCGTTGCGGGACATGAGGAGGCTGTGATGCTGCGCGGACCACGTTCGCACGACGACATTCCCGACCAGGAGATCGCCGAAGTGCTCGGCGCCTTCGCCACGCCCCCGGGCGACGGCTACTGGCCGGCGCTGGAGCAGCGCATCATGCAGCGCATCACCGACGATCGCGCCGCCTGGGTGACGGTGCTCGAGGGCTGGGTGCGGCCGGCGGCGGTCGTCGCGGCCACGCTGGTCGTCGCCGCGGCGCTCGTCCTCGGAAGCACGGTCCTCGGCGACGATGCCACGGCGTACGCCGCGGTCGGCGAGGAGCAGATCAGCGCGCTCGATTCCGCCGGGCTCGCGGCGTCGAACGATCCCGCCGTCGCCGTACGCGTCGTGTTCGAACCATGAAGGACAGCATCATGCGCTCATCGAAGAACGTCGCTCTCGCCTTCGTCCTCGGCGCGCTGATCGTCGGCGGAGTGCTGGGGTTCACCGCCGACCGCGTGATGGGCCGCGCCGAGGAGTGCTCGGCACAGGCGAATCGCACCGCCATGCGGCGCCGGCTCGCGGACGACCTGGGGTTGAACCGGGAACAGCGCGCGAAGCTCGACACCATCCTCGACGCGAAGCGCGCGTCGATGAAGGCGGTGCTCGACCCGGTCCGGCCGGCGATGCGCGCCGTCGGCGACACGGCGGCGCTCCGCATCGAGGGGATGCTCGACGCGGAGCAGCGCGTGAAGTTCGCGGCGATGCGCGCTGCCCACGAGAAGCGCGAGCACGACGCGCAGGCGAAGGGCGAGCGCTACGACGAGGAGTAGTCAGCGGTAGCCGGCGATCGCGAAGCGGAAGCTTCGCTGCACCAGCGTCGGCACCGCGCGGCCGTTGACGCGGCCGGGAGCGAACCGCGCATCGCGCAGCGTCGCCATCACCGCGGTCGCGAACTGTTCGTGCGACGCGCTGATGACGCGCAGACTTTCCTGCCTGGCGCGCCCCGTGGTGTCGATCACGAACATCACCACCACCTCACCCTCGACGCCCGCCGCGCGCAGCGCCTCGGGATAGCGCGGGACGATCTCGCGCACCGCGCGTGGCGGTTCGTCGACCGTTGCATCCGACCAGGCGCCTCCGTGCGGAGCGCGTGACTCGCCACCGCCACGTACCTCGGCGAGAATTTCCGCCGGGCCCACGTGGAGATCCGTGGAGAGCGATGCCTCGGCGGGGTCGGGAATCCCGGTCGGGATGTCGACGGGTGCGGCGACGGTGGGCGCCGTAGGACCGGCGGCGGATGTGCCACCGCCTGCCCGTGCGTCGGTCGGCGCCCGCTCGACGGGAGGGGCTGGGGTGTAGACGACCGTCGTGTCCACCGGCGTTCGCTCGCGCGGCGGCTTGGCGATGCCATTGCTCACTCCACATACCGCCGCGATCAGAGCCACGTGCACCGTCACGCTCGCCAGCGCCCCGAGTGCGCGGCGCTCCTTCTTCCGGCCCGTCTCCAGCAGCGTCCGCAGCATCGTGTCCTCCAGGTTCGGTTTGACTGCACGATGCGATGCCCGGATTAACCGCCTGTTGGCGCGATCATTACGGTTTGCTGTCGCGGACATGAAAAAAGGGAAGCGCGTTGGCGCTTCCCCTCTCTCATCTCCCGTCGCCGTGTCGACCGGCGCCGGGGGCGAGAACTTTAGATGTCGTCGTCGGCCTTACGCTGGACCTTGCCGAGCTTCTGCTGCGCCTCGCCCTCGATGCGCTGCTTCTTCCCCTTGAGCTGCTCGCTCTTGTCGCCCGTGATGTCGGCGACGCCATCGCGAACGCGGCCCACTGCTTCCTTCGCTGCGCCCTTGATGGTGTTCTCGGTGCCGCGCTGGTTCAGGTCCTTTGCCATCGATTCATCCTCCGTTTGGTCCGTCGGTGACCCGGCCCCCCGGCCGGTTCGGTACGGTAGAAGGCAAGCGACATGCCTTTCCGCACCCTGCGCAGTGACCGCCTGGCCAGTAGACGCGCCCGTATTGCCCCCTAGATTCCGGGGCACGCGCCCCGGCGCGCCCTTTTTTTGCCTGAGTCCAACGCAATGACCGCAGAGCCCGCTCGACGCTCGGAGGACAATTCCTCGGTGCCCGCGAGCGCTGAAGCACCCCCTTCGTCCCCAGCGCCGACAGCGACGCCGTCGGCGACTCCCCGCTCGACACACCGCATCCACCCCGAGGGACGCCCGAGGGGAAAGCGCCTCGCAGTCCTGTCTCTCACGGCGCTTGGCGTGGTCTATGGTGACATCGGCACGAGCCCGCTTTACGCGCTGCGCGAGTGCTTCAAGCCCGAGTATGGGCTCGCGCCGACGCAAGGCAACGTTCAGGGTGTGCTGTCGCTGATCGTCTGGTCGTTGATCATCGTCGTCAGCGTCAAGTACATCGTCTTCATCATGCGCGCGGACAATCGGGGAGAAGGTGGCATCCTCGCGCTCCTCGCACTGCTGCTGCAGCGGACGCACCGCGCCGCCGATTCGCGCATTCGAGCGGTGCTCATCTCACTTGGCCTCTTCGGAGCCGCGCTGCTCTATGGCGACGGCATCATCACGCCGGCGATCTCCGTGCTGTCCGCTGTCGAGGGACTCAACGTCGCGGCGCCAGGCCTCAACCGCTGGGTCGTTCCACTCACCTGCCTCATTCTTTTCGGGCTGTTCACGGTCCAGCGGTTCGGGACGGCGCGCGTGGGGGCGACGTTCGGACCGGTCATGCTGCTCTGGTTCCTCGCCATCGGCGCGTTGGGCTTCGCGGAGCTCGTGAAGAATCCCAGCGTGCTCGCGGCGCTGAATCCGATACACGCCATCGGGTTCTTCTTCGAGCATAGCCTGCGCGCCTTCTTCGTGCTCGGCGCCGTCGTGCTCGCAGCGACCGGCGCCGAGGCGCTCTACGCCGACATGGGTCACTTCGGCAAGCGTCCCATCCGGCTCGCCTGGTTCTGCCTCGCGCTTCCCTGTCTCCTGCTCAACTACTTCGGTCAGGGCGCGCTCCTTCTTCGCGACTCGTCGCCGGCCGCGAAGGACAGCCCCTTCTACATGCTCGCGCCGGCGTCGCTTGCGCTGCCACTCGTCGTTCTGGCGACCGCCGCGGCGATCATCGCCTCCCAGGCGCTCATCTCCGGTGCCTTCTCGCTCACCCAGCAGAGCGTGCAGCTGGGATACACCCCGCGTGTGCAGATCATCCACACGTCGCGGCGGGAGATGGGACAGATCTTCGTCCCCGAGATCAACTGGATGCTCATGGTCGGCTGTCTCCTGCTCGTCGCCGCCTTCAAGTCGAGCACCGCACTCGGCGCGGCCTACGGCATCGCGGTCACGGGCACGATGGTCATCACGACGATCCTCTTCGCGGTCGTGGCCCGGTCGCACTGGAACTGGCCTCGCTGGGCTGTGTGGGCGTTCGCCATCGGCTTCCTCGCCGTGGACCTCGCCTTCCTGGCCGCCAACGTCGTCAAGATCGAGCATGGTGGGTGGGTGCCACTCGCGCTGGCGGTCGTCGTCTTCACCCTCATGGCGACCTGGAAGCGCGGGCGGGAGATCCTCGGCGAGATGCTCCGTCGCGCGTCGCTCCCGCTCAACCTCTTCCTCGAGGACGTCGAGCGTCGCAAGCCGCCGCGCGTTCCGGGAACGGCGGTGTTCATGACGTCGTCCGCCGAGGGCGTACCGGTGGTCCTGCTCCACCACCTGAAGCACAACAAGGTGCTGCACGAGCAGGTGGTGCTGATGTCGGTGAAGTCGGAGGAGGTGCCCGAGGTGCCCGACGCCGAGCGCGTGCAACTCGAGTCGATCGGCCACGGCTTCTGGCGGCTCACGGCGCACTATGGTTTCATGGAGTCGCCGGACGTCGGCGAGATCCTCGAGGCCGCGTCTGCCGCGGGCCTCCATGCCCGGCCGAGCGAGACGAGCTTC
>DATAIS010000197.1:0-11972 GCA_036262535.1 Gemmatimonadaceae bacterium
CCCTCGAAGACGTTCGCGTACTGGCGGCGGAACATCTCACCCTTCACGCTGCGCAGGATCTCCTGCTCGACCTCCGACGGCGCGGGCCAGATGTCGCGCAGGAAGACGGGACCGTTCTTCCCCACGCCTAACGGCTCGCTCTGGAAGTCGATGTCCATCCGCCCCGCGAGCGCGTAGGCGACCACCAGCGGCGGCGACATCAGGTAGTTGAAGCGCGTCAGCGGGTTGACGCGGCCCTCGAAGTTGCGGTTGCCGCTCAGGACACTGGCGACGATCAGCTTCTCGTCCTCGATCGCCTTGCCGATCGGCTCCGGCAGCGGACCGGAGTTGCCGATGCACGTCGTGCACCCATACCCGACGATGTTGAAACCGAGCTGGTCGAGGTAGGACTGCACACCCGCCTTGGCGAAGTAGTCGGTGACCACCTTCGAGCCCGGAGCGCAGCTCGTCTTCACCCACGGCTTCGTCTCGAGGCCCTTCTCGACTGCCTTGCGCGCGAGCAGCCCGGCGGCGAGCATCACGCTCGGGTTGCTCGTGTTGGTGCAGCTCGTGATCGCGGCGATGACGACGCTGCCGTGCCGGAGCGTGAAGGTCTCGTCGCGATAGTTGACCGTCGGGCCTTCATAACGGCCCGCCTGCTCCTCGGGGCTCGGGTCGAGCAGCGCCGTCGCGAGCTGCGGCTCGGCGCTGACCGCGCGCGCCTTCTGCGCCGCCATCGCTGCCGCCGGCGTCCCCGTCTTCTCGAGCTCCGCGACGAGCGCCTCCTCGAACATCTGCTTCGCGCTGCGCAGCGGGACGCGATCCTGCGGACGCTTCGGGCCGGCGATGCTCGCCTCGACCCTGCTCAGGTCGAGCTCGAGGGTGTCGGTGAAGACCGGGTCGGGCGTGGCGTCGGTCCTGAACAGTCCCTGTGCCTTCGTGAACGCCTCGACGAGCTTCACCTGGTGCTCGCTGCGCCCGCTGAGGCGCAGGTAGTCGAGCGTCTGCGCGTCCACGGGGAAGAAGCCCATCGTCGCGCCGTACTCGGGGGCCATGTTCGCGATCGTCGCGCGGTCGGCGAGCGACAGCGACGAGAGTCCCGGGCCATAAAACTCGACGAACTTTCCGACGACCTTCTTCTTGCGCAGCATCTCGGTGCAGGTGAGCACGAGATCGGTCGCCGTCGTCCCCGCGGGCAGCTTGCCGTGGAGCTTGAAGCCGATCACCTCGGGAATGAGCATGCTCACCGGCTGTCCGAGCATCGCCGCCTCGGCCTCGATGCCGCCGACGCCCCATCCAAGCACGCCGAGGCCGTTGATCATCGTCGTGTGCGAGTCGGTGCCGACGAGCGAATCGGGGTACACGACCTTCTGTCCGTCCTCCTCGCCGACGAACGCGACCTGCCCGAGGTACTCGAGGTTCACCTGGTGGCAGATGCCGGTACCGGGCGGCACGACGCGGAAGTTGTCGAACGCGCTCTGTCCCCAGCGGAGGAAGACGTAGCGCTCCTCGTTGCGCTCGAACTCGAGCCCCGTGTTGAGCATCAGCGCCGCCTCGCTGCCATACTCGTCGACCTGGACCGAGTGGTCGATGACGAGGTCCACCGGCTGGAGCGGATTGATGCGCTTCGGATCGCCGCCGAGCTTCGCGAGCGCGTCGCGCATCGCGGCGAGATCGACCACCGCCGGCACGCCGGTGAAGTCCTGGAGGAGGACGCGGCTGGTGCGGAAGGCGATCTCCTTCTCGACGAGGGCCTTCACGTCCCACTTCGCCATCGTCTCGATGTCCGCCGCCTTCACGAAGGCGTCGTCCTCGTTCCGGAGGAGGTTCTCGAGGAGAATCTTGAGCGAGAAGGGAAGGCGCTCGGCGGCGGGCGCGCGCGACTTCAGCGCGTCGAGACGGTAGATCGTGTACGGCGTCCCGTCGACGGTGAGCGTCGCGCGGCTGCCGAAGGAGTTGCGAGAGGCCATGGGACGTCGGGTTGCGTTACCCGGAATCTAACCGCGCGAAACTGACGTGTGTTGGCCGCAAAGAGGGCGTACATGCCGCGGGGCGCCAGTCGCGGAGAGCTGGGCTTTTAGCTATTAGCTGTTAGCGCTGAGCGACTGCGTCCGGACAACGCGTGGTTCGACGCAGTCGCTGAACGCGAAAAGCTAACAGCCCCGGCCCGGAGCGACACCGTGAGACTCGCGTACCATCTGCTCGTAGCTCTTCCCCTCGCCGCCTGTACCGCCGGCAGGAACCCACTCACAGCCGTTGCGCCGGGGGTTCTCGGCTTCGACGGCGGACGGCTCGCCCGGATCGATAGCGCGTTCCAGCGCGAGGTCGACCAGGGGCGGATCGCGGGCGCGGTGGTGCTGGTGATGCGCGACGGGAACACCGTCGTCGAGCGCGCCTACGGCTGGGCCGACAAGGAGGCGGAGCGGCGCATGACCACCGACGCGATCTTCCGCATCGCGTCGCAGACGAAGGCGCTGACGAGCGTCGCCATCATGATGCTCGCCGAGGAAGGAAGGCTCGGGCTGAACGACCCTGTCAGCCGCTTCATCCCCGCGTATGCGAGCACCACCGTACGCGACAGCGACGGGCGCATCGTCGCCGCGCGGCGACGCATCACCGTCCGCGACCTGCTCACGCACACCGCGGGCGTGTCGTACGGCTACGACAGCGCGCTCGTCGCATCGTACAACGCGAAGGACCTCGGCCCGACGTCGACGCGTCCCGGGTGGTACACCGCGGACCGCGCCGAGCCGGTGTGCGCGACGATGGAGCGGCTCGCGTCGCTCCCCTTCGCGCAGCAGCCGGGCGCGCGCTTCGTCTACGGCTACAGCACCGACATCCTCGGCTGCGTCGTCGAGCGTGCGTCGGGGATGCCGCTCGACCGCTTCATCGCGACACGCATCACCGGCCCGCTCGACATGAAGGACACGCACTTCTTCCTTCCCGAGAGCAAGCGCGGGCGCCTGACGGCGGTCTACGCCAGCCGCGAGGACACGACCGCGGCGCGCGCGCCCGACACGCCGATGGGGCAGGGGGATTATCTGGTCGGCCCGCGCCAGAGCTTCTCCGGCGGCGCCGGCCTGCTGTCCACGGCGCGCGACTACGCGCGCTTCCTCGAGGCGCTGCGGCGCCGCGGTGAGCTCGACGGCGCACGCATCCTCGCCCCCGCGACGGTTCGACTCATGACGTCGAACCAGGTGGACACCCTCTTCTCGAATCGCGGCGAGGGCTTCGGCCTCGGCTTCTCGATCGTCGACCGCGCCGGCGCGAACGGCCGCATCGAATCACCCGGGACCTTTGGCTGGGGCGGTGCCTACGGCAGCCAGTACGCGGTCGATCCGGCGGAGGGGCTGGTGCTGGTGATGATGATACAGCAGATACCGAACAGGTCCTCGATCGCGAGCCGGTTTCCGGTGCTGGTGTATCAGGCCCTGGTCGGGGCGAGGCGGGAGTAGGGCCAAGGGCGAGTTTGCGGCGGCGCGGTTGGGTTTCTCGCAACGAGCCGGGGCTATTAGCTATTAGCGCTCAGCAACTGCGGAGAAACCACGGCCGGATAACGCGTCCTTCGACGCCGTTGCTGAACGCGAACAGCTAATAGCTAAAAGCCGCTGTTCTCAGGCCGCTACAGCGGCAGTCGCCGAGGGGGCGACCGGCAGCTCGATGGTGAACCGCGCGCCGCTGCCGGGGACGTTCTCTGCGCTCAACACGCCGCCGTGCCGCTCCACGATCGTGAATGCCAGCGGCAGGCCGAGGCCCGTGCCTTTGCCGGGGGCCTTGGTGGTGAAGAAGGGCTCGAAGAGGCGGGGGCGGTGCTCGTCGGGGATGCCGGGGCCGGAGTCCTCGACGCGGAGGATGCAGCGGCCGCCGCTGAGCGACGTCGAGATGCGGATCTCGCGCCGGTCGCGCTCCTCGACCGCATCCTCGGCGTTGGTGATGACGTTGACGAGCACCTGCACGAGCTGTCCGCGCACCGCGTGGAGAACGGGAAGGCCGGGCGAGAGGTCGAGCACCGTCGTGATGCCCCGGCTCTCGTGGGCGACGCCGCGGATGCGGACGACCTCCTCGATCAGCTCGTTGAGGTTCACCTGCTCGCGCGTTCCCTCGTCGGCGCGCACGAAGCTGAGCAGGTCCTTGGTGATCTGCGCGGCGCGCTTGGACTCGCGGAGGATCATCTCGAGCATGCCGCGCGTGTCGGCGTCGAAGCTGAGGGCCTTGTCCTCGAGCAGGAGGTAGGCGAGGCCGCTGATCCCCATCAGCGGGTTGTTCACCTCGTGCGAGACGCCGGCCGCGAGGCGGCCGATCGCCGCGAACTTCTCCGAGTGGAAGAGCCGCTGCTCGGCGGCGCGCACGTTCGTCTCCGCGGTCACGTCCTGGGCGATGACGACGGCGCCGCCGCCGGAGTAGGGAGAGAAGCTCAGCTTCAGCACGCGGCCGTCGGCGGTCTGGATGACGCGCTCGGCGCGCTTCCCGCCCTGGATGGTCGCGCAGACGGCGCAGCCCTCGGGCTGTTCCGGCGCGAGCGCGCCGAGCCGGTGGTGGTCGCTGCCTAACGCGCCGACGGGCGAGATCGCCACCAGCTCGGCCATCGCGCCGTTGATGCGCCGCACCACGCCATGCGCGTCCACGAGGAGTACGCCCTCGTGGACCGACTCGAAGACGCCCTGCCACTCGCGCTTCGCGGCCACGATCTGCGAGAAGAGCCGCGCCTGCCCGACGGCGTAGCCGCCCTGCTGCGCGAGCGCGGCGATGAGGTCGAGCTCCTCGAGCGAGAAGCCGGGCGTCTCGCGGCGCAGCGCCATCACCCCCACGACCGTCGCTCGCGAGTGGAGCGCGACGAAGACCTCGCGCACCCGGTCGATGCGCATGCCGGTGCTGGCCGTCGCCACGTCGAAGGCGCGCCGCTCCTCGCCGTCGTCGAGGAGCATGATCGAGTACTCGACGACCTGCAGCTCCTGCTCGCGGGGATCGGCGTTGAAGCCGTCGATCAGCCCCGCGTCGGAGAAGCGGCCGGCAAACTCGCGCTTCTCGTTGAAGAGCGCGAGCTCGAAGCCGTCGTTGCGCACGAGCCGGGCGGCATGCTTGCGCAGCTGCTCGTAGACGCCGATCTCCGAGCTCTGCGCGATGAGCGCGCGAGACGTCTCGAGGAGCTGTGCGATGCGCCGCCCACCGGCCTGTGCGCGCTCGCGCTCGATGCGCCGCGCGGCGATGATGCTCTTGGTATGATCGACCGCCGCGAAGAGCCCGGCGAGGAAGACGACGATGAGCACCACCGCCGGGACGACGAGCCACGGCAGCAGCGCCGCCGCCGCGAGCGACGCCCCGATCCCGCCCCCGAGCGCCGCGACGTACCACGTCGGCACCGAGCGGGGCTTCGGCCGGTCCACCATGACCGGCACGGTACCGGACAGGCGTCGCGCAAGTGGCGGAATGGTCTGGGGTTCTGCGGCGGGAAGCATCACTCGTGGACGACCCAGGAGTGAAGTTCGTCGCAGATTAGAGGGCTCTTAGCGTTAGGGCGGGAGCGGCTCTTAGCTATCAGCTGTTAGCGTCAAGCGACTGCGTCCGGATAACGCGTCGTTCGACGCCGTTGCTCAACGCGAATAGCTAACAGCCCCGGCTCGTTGCGGGCGGCGCCATGCGATCGCGGAGGAGCAGCGGGCGTTGTTACGCCGCTTCCCGCGGCTTCTTCGCCGGCGGCACTCCCAGCTCGGAGGCGTCGTGCGTGCCGGTCTGGTCGAGGCGCGTCACCGTGATCGCGGCGGTCGGGCAGTGCCTGACGAAGTCGCCGTCGGCAGCGGACCAGTTGCGCTCGTGGGTGAGCGGGTAGGCCTTCTGCTCGGCGTCCAGCCCCATGATGTGCGGGACGAGGCCGACGCAGGTCGTGCAGCCGGTACACTTCGAGCGGTCGACGTCGATGCGCACCGGGTGCTGCGGCCAGACGCCGCCGGGGTGCTGGAGCATCGCGTCGTACGAGTCGAGCGCCTCGAGCGCGGAGCGGTATCCCTCGCCGATGACCTCGTCGGTGTTGCCGAAGCCGAGCCACGGGATGTGGCCGAGTCGCGGCCGGACGAGCAGCATCGGTGGGCCCTGCCACGTCCAGAGCGGCCACTGTTGCAGCGCGTGCATCATCACCGTCGCCGCGCGCATGTAGATCGCGGCGAAGCCGCGCGTCATGATGTCGGTCGCGTGCGACAGGTCGGAGCTGCCGACGTCCACGGCGATCACCGCGTCCATCCCCAGCCCCGCGATGCTCGCCGGCAGGTTGTCCATGACGCCGCCGTCGACGCAGACGCGCCCGTTGACGCGCCCGGGAGGGAAGGCGCCCGGCAGCGCGCACGAGGCGTACACGGCGTCGGCGATCGGCACGTCGCGCAGTCCGGGAAGCCCCCACACGACCTGCGTCCCACGCTCGATGTCGACGGTGTTCACGAGGAGCGGCACCGGGAGATCGTCGAACGTCCCGCGGGGCGAGACCGCCTCGCAGAGCGCCCGCAGCGGCTCCTCCATGTAGATCGAGGAGACGCGGATGCGCTGCATCAGCATCGCGACGTGGTCGATGCGGAAGAGGTCCTTTCGCGAGAGCGACTGCGCGCGCTGGCGCATCTCGGCCACCGGCATTCCCCCCGCGGCGGCGGCGGCGATGAAGGCGCCGATGCTCGTGCCCGCATACACCGACGGCGTGATGCCGCGCTCCTCGAGCGCCTGCAGCACGCCGATATGGGCGAAACCCTTGAGACCACCACCACCGAGCACGAGGGCGACGCGCCGCCCCTTCCTGTCGATCATCATCATCTACCGAGTCAGACCCCGTGCCGTGAAGCCCGTTCCGCGATCGCGGGTGACGATGCTCACTGCGTGCGCTTCGTCGACGTCTTCTTCTTCGACGGCGCTTGCTTCGGCGTGGTGGTCGGCTTGCTCGTGGTCGCGGACGTCTTCGACGCCGGCTTCGCCGCGGCCTGCACGGTGAAGGTCCCGCGCACGTCCTGGCCCTTCACGACCGCGCTCAGCTCCTGGTCGCCGGGCGTCGCGCCGAGCGTCCACTTCGTCTGCACGCGCCCCTTCGCGTCGGTGACGATGCGCGCCGGAGTGACGCTGCCCTGCTTCGCGGAAAACACCACCGGCACGTTCGCGACCGGGTTGTCGTAGTCGTCGGTGACGATGCCGACGACCGGCTTCGCGAGCGGCTTGCCCGGCGCGCCGCTCGTCGCGTCCGACGAGAGGGTGAGGTTCGATGGATCGCCCGGAACGGCGGTCGCCGCGATCGTGATCGGCTTCGGGATGCCGTCCACTTTCGCGACGAGCTTCTGCGCACCGGCGGTGCGCGCGAGCGTCCAGCGCAGCGGTGCGCGGCCGAGCGAGTCGGTGACGACGACGCTGTCCGCCAGCGTACCGGTCTGGGTCGAGAGCGCGACGCGCGCCCCGCTCACCGGATTCCCGAGCTTGTCGGCCACCTTGATGACGACGGGCTTCGCAAGCTCGGCGTTCACCGGTCCCTTCTGCGCGTCACCGGCGGCGATGGTCGCCGCGGTCGGCGCACCCGCGTTCGCGGTCGCCGTGACGATGAAGGGCGGCACCGAGCGTCCACTTCCGATCTGGACGCGAAGGCGCTGCGTCCCCGCCGCGTTGCCGAGCGTCCATTTCGCGCGCGCCTCGCCGAGCGAATCGGTGCGCGCCGCGCCACCGGCGACGTTGCCGCCGTCGAGCGCCGCCCAGGAGACGGGGACGTCGGCGAGGGCGCGGCCGGTGCTGTCGGTGAGCCGGATCGCGGCCGGATCGGCGAGCGCGGTGCCCGCGGGGCCCGCATGCACGCCAAGCTGCACGACACGCGTGTTCGCGGCCACCGGCTCGGCTTCCGCGGCGACGATGAGCGCGCTGTCCACGTGGTCCACGGAGACGAAGAGCCGCTGGCGGCCGGGGATGGTGCCTAACGTCCAGTGCGCGCGGGCGCGGCCGAGCGAGTCCGACACGACGTTCGACGAGTCGGTCGCGCCGGCACCGTCCTCGGCGCGGAAGCGCACCGACGCACCGGGCACGGCTCGGCCGCGCTTCGAGAGGATGCGGACGATGAGCTGCTGCGGCAGCGCCTCGCCGGCGAGCGCGCGCTGGGCGCTGCCGGCGACGAGCTCGATCGACGCCGGAACGGCGACGATGGTGACGGGAACGCTGCCGGTGATGCCACCGATGGTCGCGCTCACGGTCGTCTTCCCCGGCGCCTTCGCCGTCGCGACGCCGAGCGAATCGATGCCGAGGAGGTCGCGGTTGCCGCTCTGCCAGGTCGCGGCACGTGCCGGCATCTGGAAGCCGCGCGCGTCCACGGCGCGGGCCACGAGCGGCAGCTGGTCGCCATCGCCGATGGTGATCGCGGAGTCGCCGTTGACCTTCACCGCGGCGGCGACCTGCTGCACCGAGACGCGTGCGCGCGCGACCTTGGTGCCGACGGCGGCGACGATCGTCGTCGTCCCCGCGCCGCGCGCGATCACCGTGCCGTCCACGCCGACGCTCGCGACCTTGGAGTTGTCGCTGCTCCAGACGAGCGAGCTCCCGACGAGCACCGTGCCGCTGTTGTCGGTGACGGTCGCGGCGAGATGAATGGTATCACCGATCGCCGTCATGGTATCGGCGGTGGGGGCGACGCCGACCCAGGCCACGCCGATCTCGCCGACCGTCATGGCGGTCGTGCCTCCGAACACCCCATACGAGCGCAGAGCGCCGAGGATGGAGACCAATGCGGCGCCGGAAGAGATCGCGACGGCCGCGACACGTCCTGCGCTCTTCAGCGCATCTCTCGTCGCCGCTGGCATCACCATGCCAGAAAGACGAGGCCGGCATGGCGCGAGTCACGCTCTGCCGGCCCTTTTGTGATACGTCTTACACCGCCCTGCTACTGTATGGGCTTGCCCTCAGACACGAGCAGCCTCGCATGGGAAAGGGACTTGGAACTGGAGGAACCGCAACGGGGATACGGGATTGGGAGGATCCGATCGGGAATGGAAGGGGGAGGTTGAAGGAGCGTTTTGCGCGCAACAGCCTTCCCACCTCCCGATTCCCATCCCTTTCGGTTCCTTCCCTCCAGCTCCCGATTGCCCTTCACTCCAGCTACCCGCTCCCCGCGTTCCCTAACAAGGTCTCTACTGCAGGTAGAGATAAAGCCCGTACAGCCCGACCCCCGCGCCGCCGATCATGATGATGGTGCCCGCGTCGCCGCCGATGACCGCGCCGGCGAGGAAGGCCGCGCCGCCGACGATCATGAGGGCGGTGGCGTCGTTGGTGCCGCGACGCGCCTGGGCGACGACCGTCCCCTTCACGGGAATCTGCACGTTCTGCTCGGCGCGGACGCCGACGGTGGCGGCGTCGATGGATGGGCCCGTTGCGGGGGTCGTCACCGCCTGCTGGGCGGGCGCCGGGACGGCGATCTCCTGCGCGCTGCCGGCGCGCGGAAGTGCGAGTGCGGCGAACGCGGTCAGCGTCACCAATGCGAAACGACGGAGCATGCGTTCCTCCAGGAGTACAAGCGATGAATGGTCGCGCGACGTGCCGCAGGCAGTGTGCCTCGCGACCGCGGGAAGGCTGGCCGCGGCGGGCGCGCGTCCGCTAAGATAACCCGACTCGTCGCCAATCTCCCATGTCTCGCCCTCACTCCGGGCCATCGCTCGTCCGCGCCGTCGGCCCGTGGGTCCTCGCCGCGAGCATCTTCAACGTCACCGTCGGCGGCGGGATCTTCCGCGCACCCGGCGTCATCGCCGGTCCGCTGGGTGCCGCCGCGCCGCTGGCGTATCTCGTCTGCGCGGCGGCCTTCGCGCTCATCGTCTGCTGCATCGCCGAGGCGGGGAGTCGCGTCGCGCGCACGGGTGGCGCGTACGCATACGTCGAGACGGCATTCGGCTCCTTCGCCGGATTCCTCACCGGCGCGCTCGTCTGGACGATCGGCTCGCTCGCGCTCGGCGCGGTCGCGTCGATTCTGGCCGGCAATCTCGGAGCGGCGTTTCCCGCGCTCGCGACGCCGGTGGGCCGGACGCTGCTCCTCGTTTCGGTGTTCGGTATCTTCGCCGCCGTCAACGTGCTCGGCGTGAAGCAGGGCGCGCGGCTCGTCACCGTCGGCAGCATCGCCAAGCTGCTGCCGCTGCTGGTGCTCGTGGTGCTGTCGATCCCGGCGATCGACCGCGCCAACCTCGTCGTCGCCGACCCGCCCTCCGCGGGATCGCTCGCGCGCGCGTCGATGGTGCTGGTGTTCGTCTTCGCCGGCATCGAGAGCGCGATCGTGCCGAGCGGCGAGGTGCGCGAGCCGGCACGGACGGTTCCGCGCGCGGTGGCGATCGCGATGATCGGCGTGACGATCCTCTACCTCGCCATCCAGGTCACGGCGCAGGGAGTGCTCGGCTCGCGCCTCGCGGCCGGCTCGCCCGTGCCGCTCGCCGACGTGGCGCGCGTCGCCATCGGCGAGTGGGGCTACTCGATGGTGCTGGTGGGCGCGACGATCTCGATGCTCGCCTACGTGAGCGGGATGGTGCTCGCGCTGCCGCGCCAGCTCTACGCCTTCGCCGAGGACGGCTTCCTGCCGCGCGCGCTCGGTGCGGTCCATCCGCGCTGGCGGACACCATGGGTCGCGATCCTCGTGCAGGCGGCGATCTCCTGCGCGATCGCGATCGCGAGCAGCTTCGACCAGCTGCTCGTAATCACCAACGCGGTGACGCTGGTCCTGTACCTGGGCTGCGTGGTGGCGGCGTTCGAGCTGCGCCGCCGCGACGTGCGCGACGGTCAGGGTACCCCGGTGCGGCTGCCATTGGGTCCGACGATCCACATCCTCGCCGGCGCATTCATCCTCGTGATGCTCACGAGCATCGCACCGCGCGAATGGGGACTCGTCGCCGCGGTGGTCGGGGTGGCGATCGCGATCTATCTCGTGACGCGCATCGTTCGCCGCGACCTGACCCCGGCGCAGGGCAAGCCTTGAGTCTCAGCCCGATCCCGATGAGCGCACGCGACACGCTTCTCGACTTTCGATCGGAGTTCCCGATCCTCGAGCGAACGAATTATCTCGTCTCGAACTCGCTCGGCGCGATGCCGCGGAGCGTGCCGGAGCGGCTCGCGGAGTATGCGTCGCGGTGGGCGGAGGAGGGGGTGCGGGCGTGGGGAAGCGCGTGGTGGACGATGCCCGTCGCCGTCGGCGACGAGATCGCGCCGCTCATCGGCGCCGGGCCGGGGGAGGTGGCGATGGTGCCTAACGTCACCCAGGCGCAGGCGCTGATCCTGTCGGCACTCGACCTGACCTCGCGCGACACCATCGTCATGACCGCGCTCGACTTTCCGTCGGTGCGCTACGTGACGGAGGCGATGGCGCGGCGCTTCGGCGCGCGCGTCGTGACGGTGCCGAGCCTCGACGGGATGTCGGTGGACGAGGACGAGATCGTCGCCGCGATCGACGAGCGTACGGCGCTGGTCGCGATCTCGCACGTCCTCTTCCGCTCGGCGTTCGTCGTCGACGCCGCACCGGTCGTGAAGGCCGCGCACGACCGCGGCGCGCTCGTCGCGCTCGACGCCTTCCACTCGGTGGGCGTGCTGCCCGTGGACGTGAAAGCGAGTGGCGTGGACTTCCTCACCGGGGGCGTCCTCAAGTGGCTCTGCGGCGGGCCGGGAGGCTGCTTCGTGTACGTCGCGCCGCGGGTGCGGGACACGCTCGAGCCGGCGCTCGCCGGCTGGCAGGCGCATGCCCGGCCCTTCGCGTTCGAGCCGGCGATGGATTACGCCTCGGGGATCGCGCGCTGGCTGGGCGGCACGCCACCGATCCCAGCCCTGTATGCGGCGACCGAGGGACCGCGCATCATCCGCAGGGCCGGCATCGCCGCGATCCGGGAAAAGAGCATCCGCCAGACCGCGCAGCTCATCGCGCTCGCCGAAGCGCGAGGTTACGCCGTGAGCGCACCGCGCGAGGCGTCGCGTCGCGGCGGGACCGTCGCCTTCGACGTGCCGCACGGCTACGAGGTGTCGCGTGCCCT
>DATAIS010000198.1:0-10676 GCA_036262535.1 Gemmatimonadaceae bacterium
GGCCGGCGCCCGGCGAGGAGGCGCGCCACCGGCAGGACGCCGCGAACCGCGCGCAGCGTTCCGTCGAGGCCGAGCTCCCCGAGCACCGCGACTCCGCGCAGCCGCTCAGGATCGAGCTGGCGCGTGGCCGCGAGGATGCCGAGCGCGATCGGAAGATCGAAGGCCGTTCCGTCCTTGCGCACATCGGCGGGCGCGAGATTGATCGTCACCCGGCGCGGCGGGAGCGACAGCCCCGAATTGGCGATCGCCGCGGAGACGCGCTCGCGACTCTCCTTCACCGCTCCCGCGGGAAGGCCGACGATGGTGAAGTTCGGAAGGCCTTGCGCCGCGTCCACCTCGACCGTCACGTCGTAGGCCTCGATCCCGAGGACCGCGGCGGAGGCGACGGCGGCGAGCATGCCCGACGCTAGTCGGGAGCGCGCGGCGCGCGACACCGGAACCGCGCGCGGCGAGACGAAAGCGCGCGCTGGTACGCCTCCCCGGGGCGGTGCCGCCTAACGCCCGTGACCGTTGCTGTAGTAGGCGCGGATCGCGGCCGTGATCACCTGCTCGCGGAGGCGCATCTGCTCGGCGCGGACGGCGGCGCTCGCCGGCTCGGGGAGCGCGTCGTAGACGCTCTTGAAGGCGATGATGAGGTCCTCGGCGCGCATCGAGCGCTCGCGGGCCTCCGCGACCATCTGGCGGATGGCGCGGGCGAGCAGCTCGTCGGCTGTCGGAGAGCGGCGCAGATGCTCGCTGACCGCGTCCTGCAGCGATCGGAGCGTCTGCTCCGACAACGGCCGAGCCTGCGGCGTGGAGCTGGAATCCGGAGCCATCATCTGCCTTGGGGGGGAAGGCGGTATTCCGCGACAACATCGCCGCGTCACGAACTTATCGAGCGGTCATCGAGCCGTCAAATGTTTGTAGGTCTATGGCTTGCAACAGGATCGCTGACTGTCTCACCCTCTCCGCCGCCTCCTGTGCCGTACCGTGCTGCCCGAGTACTGGTGCTCGCTAGCGATACCGTGATCGCCGCCTTTCTCGGCATGCTGCTCGAGCTCGAAGGCTATGAACCGGCCTTCGCCGAGCCCGGCGAAGCGCCGGACGCGGCCATCGCCCGCCTCCGCCCGCCGCTCGTCGTCTGCATCGACTGCGAGCTCCCGGAGGCGGCGTCCGACATCTTCTACGCCCGCGTCGAGCACCACGGCGCCGTCGTCGTCGCTTTCGGCGCACCGGGGCGCGAGGATCGCGTCCGCGCCGTCGCCGCCGAGCGCGACATTCCCTACTTCGTGCTGCCCAGCGACCGCGCGACCCTCGGGGCCGCGCTCCGCCTCGCGCTCGACGGGAACGAGGAGCCGATCCCGACGGGATGACCGGCACGCGCGAGGCGGCGACGATGCGCGCCGCCGTCATCACCTCGCCGGGCCCCGCGGAGAACGTCGTCGTCGAGACCCGCCCCCGTCCGGTGCCGGGCGCAGGCGAGGTGCTCGTCCGCGTGCACGCGTCGGCGATGAATCGCGCCGATATCCTTCAGCGGAAGGGGCTCTACCCTCCCCCACCCGGCGCGCCGCGCGACATCACCGGGCTCGAGATCGCGGGAACGGTCGTGAGCGCAGGCCCGGGGGCGCCGCGCTGGAAGCCCGGAGACCGCGTCTTCGGACTGGTTCCCGGCGGCGGGCACGCCGAGTACGCGGTCGCGCACGAGGACACGCTCGTGGCCGTACCGTCCACGCTCTCCTGGCGCGACGCGGGGGCGGTCCCCGAGGCGTTCATCACCGCGAACGACGCGCTCGACCAGGCAGCGATGCGGGACGGCGAGACCGTGCTCGTCCACGCGGTGGCGAGCGGTGTCGGGCTCGCCGCCGTCCAGCTCGTGCGCGCCCGCGGCGGTACGGCGTTAGGCACGT
This sequence comes from Gemmatimonadaceae bacterium, assembly GCA_036262535.1. Classification (GTDB taxonomy): domain Bacteria; phylum Gemmatimonadota; class Gemmatimonadetes; order Gemmatimonadales; family Gemmatimonadaceae; genus JABFXC01. The sequence continues at coordinate 1,887 of DATAIS010000198.1, forward strand.
CGCGCACCCCGGCGAAGCTGGACGGAGCGAAGGCGCTCGGACTTTCCGACGGCTGGGTCGCCGACCGCGGGCTCGAGGGACTCGGCGACTGGGTCCGGAGCCGCACGGAGGGTCGTGGCGCCGACGTCGTCCTCGACCTGGTCGGGGGCGCTTACTTCCCGGCCTCGATCCTCGCCCTCGCGCCGCGCGGCCGTCTCGTGCTCATCGGCACGATGGCCGGAGCCGAGGCGACGATCCCGCTCGGCGCCGTGCTCCGTGAGCGACTCACCGTCCGAGGAACGGTCCTGCGCACGCGCGCGTTGGAGGAGCGCGCCCGCGATGCGGCGGCCTTCGCGGCGCGCGTCGTGCCGCTGCTCGCGCGCGGCGAGGTACGCGCCGTCGTCGATGCGGTCCTGCCGCTCGACCGCATCGCCGAGGCGCACCGGCTCGTGGAGACGAACGCGACGGCCGGCAAGGTTGTCATCCGCACCAGTGACGAGGACTGAACGTGGCGATCGCGACCATCAACCCGGCCACCGGGGAAACGGTGAAGACCTTCGCGCCATACGACGAGCGCGAGATCGACACCCGCATCGCGCGCGCATCGGCCGCCTTCCGCAGCTGGCGGCGCACCCCCGTCGCCGAGCGCGCAAGCATCGTCGGCCGGCTCGGCGAGCTGCTCGAGCGCGAGAAGGAGGAGCTGGGGGCGCTCATGACCCTAGAGATGGGAAAGCCGATCCGCGCCGCCGTCGCGGAGGCCGCGAAGTGCGCGACGGCGTGCCGTTACTACGCGGAGCGCGCCGAGCGGCTGCTCGCGCCACGCGTCGTGCTCGAGGGACCGGAGGGCGGCGAGGTCCTCCACCAGCCGTTAGGCGTGGTGCTGGCGGTGATGCCCTGGAACTTCCCCTTCTGGCAGGTGGTGCGGTTTCTCGCCCCGGCGCTCACCGCTGGCAACGTCGGGCTGCTCAAGCATGCCTCGAACGTCCCGCAGTGCGCGCTGAAGATCGAGGAGCTCTGTCGCCGCGCCGGATATCCCGAGGGCGTCTTCCAGGCGCTCCTCGTCGGCGCGGACCAGGTCGAGCGCATCGTCTCCGATCCGCGAGTCGCGGCCGCGACGCTCACCGGCAGCGAGGGTGCCGGGCGCTCGATCGCGACCGCTGCGGGGAAGCACCTCAAGAAGACGGTCCTCGAGCTCGGGGGAAGCGATCCCTTCGTCGTCATGCCGAGCGCGGACCTCGACAAGGCGGTCGAGACCGCGGTCGTCGCGCGCACGATCAACAATGGCCAGTCGTGCATCGCGGCGAAGCGGTTCATCGTCCACGAGCACGTCGCCGACGAGTTCACGCGTCGCTTCGGCGAGGCGATGGGCGACCTCCGCGTCGGCGACCCGAGCGACCCCGAGACGCAGGTCGGCCCGCTCGCGACGGCGAAGCTGGCGGAGGACCTGCACAAGCAGGTGCAGGAAAGTGTGGTCAAGGGTGCGCGTGTCATCACCGGCGGGGAACGCCTTACGTCGCACGGCGACGCCTTCTACGCGCCGACGGTTCTCGCCGACGTCCCGCCCGAGTCGCCCGCCGCCCGTGAGGAGATGTTCGGCCCCGTCGCCGCCGTCTTCCGCGTACGCGACCTCGACGAGGCGCTCCGCGTCGCCAACGACTCGCCCTACGGCCTGGGCGCGGCCGCGTGGACCCGCGACGACGGCGAGGCGGCGCGCTTCGTCGACGAGCTCGAGGCGGGGATGGTGTTCATCAACGGCATGGTCGCGTCGGACGCGCGCTTCCCCTTCGGCGGCGTGAAGCGCTCGGGCTACGGCCGCGAGCTCGCCGAGGAGGGGCTCTTCGAGTTCACCAACGTGAAGACCGTCCGCACCGGCGGCGGCGTCACCCTCGCCGAGTAGCTGCCTAACGCTGGGCGGAACGCGGGCGCCCGATCATGCGTCGCCACCACTGCCGCTTCGCCTCCAGCTCGTCCCGCGCGCGGATCGCGTCCTGCCATCCGGCGAGCATCTCGCCGGCATCGGCGAAGCGGCGCTCCGGGTCGGGCGCCAGCCCGCGCCGCAGCCATGGAACGATGTCCGGCGGGATCCGCGAGACGTCGTAGCGCTCGCTCAGCTGCCGGGCGAGGATCTGCCGGCCGTCCTCCTCGCCGAACGGCGCCGCGCCGGTGAGGGCGAAGGCGACGATCGCGGCGACGGCGAAGCAGTCGGCCGACGGCGTCTGCGGCTCCCCCAGCAGCTGCTCCGGCGCGGCGAACGCGGGCGTGCCCGTCGCCGTCGAGCGGTCGAGGCCCGCGACGTTGGCGATGCCGAAGTCCGTGATCCGCCAGCGGCGGTAGCGGTCGAGGAGGATGTTCTCCGGCTTGAGATCGCGGTGGACGGTGCCCTGCCCGTGCGCCGCGGCCAGTCCGTCGAGGATCGATTCCACCTGCGGCGCGATCTCGCCTAACGCGCGCGGCCCGTGCTGCTTCACCAGCTCGCCGAGCGATCCGCCCTCGGCGAGCTCCATCGTGTACCACGCGACGTCGCCCCGCGCGTCCCAGTCGTAGATGGGCACGATCGCCGGGTGCGCGAGCTGCGCGGCGAGCTTCGCCTCGCGGCGGAAGCGCGCCACCGTCTGGCCGTCGCGCGCGACGCGCGGGTGGAGCATCTTGAGCGCCACCTCGCGCTCGAGCGTCAGGTCGCGCACGCGCCATACCGAGCCGAACGACCCCGCGCCGAGCGAGGCCAGCACCTCGTAGTCGTCGGCCGTCGCCCATCGCAGTCGCGCCTCCTCGCCCTCCGGCACCCCCGCGATCACAGACTCGTCGTCGTTCATCGAGTAGGTGCGGCCCGACACGCCGCGGTCGAGATGCCGCAGCAGCGACGCGACCGATTCGTAGCGCTTCGCCGGGTCCCGGGAGAGCGCACGGTCGATCACGTTGGCCACCGCGGTCGGGCATTCGGGACGCACGAGGCGGAGCGGTGGCGTCGCTTCCGCGATGGGATATTCGCCGGTGAGCATTGCGAACAGCACCGCCGCGAGCTGCCACTGGTCGCTCTGCGGCGTTGGCGACCAGGGCTCGCCGATCCATTCCGGCGGGAGGGGCATGAAGGCCCGGTCGGGCGCGAGATCGCCCGGGATCTCGGAGCGAGGCAATGCCCACTGCCAGCCGAGGAGGAAGAGCCGTCCGGTCGGCGTCGCCCACGCGACCTCGAGCGAGACCGCGCCATGGGTGCCGCCGGAGTCGTGGAGGAAGGCGAGCGTCGAACCGACGCTGCGCGCGATCTGGAGCACGTAGGGAACGTCCTCGCCGCCTAACCGTCTGAGGCGCGCGCCGATCGTCTCGCCCGTGATCCAGCGCCGCAGGTAACCGGGCCCGCGGCTGTTCGGCGCAAACGATGCCCAGTAGTGATACGTCGTCGGGATCGACGGATGTCCGCGGTGCGCGAGCGCGCGCGCTTCGCTCCCGAGCCAGCCCGCGTGCGCGGGATCGGGCGCGGTCACCAGTGACAGCGAGCGCCCGAGCGCGTCCACCACTTCCTGGTAGTGGCGGTACTCGGTCGAGAGGCCGTCCGCGCCCCAGCGCCACTCCGGCGGGAGCTGCCACTCGGCGAGATGCGCCGGAAGCGTGCTCGACGTCCGGTACAGCGACGGCAAAGGCGTCGGCGTCGGACGCGTCGAACCCGTGGGCGAGGACACGCTCAAAGGTAGCGTCAACCGGGAGCGGCGCGCAGCGTGACGCGCACGACCGTACCCCTTCCCCGCTCGCTCTCCACACCCATCGACCCACCCCAGCCGTCCACGAGCCGGCGGCTGATCGCGAGCCCGAGCCCGCTCCCGCTCGTTCGCGTCGAGAAGTGGGGCTCGAAGATCCGCGGCAGCGCGTCGGGCGCGATTCCTTCGCCGTCGTCGCGCACCTCGATCCGCACCACCGAGTCCTCGCGCGCGATCGCGAGCGTCACGCGCCGCGCCCCTGCCTGACGCGCGTTCTCGGCGAGGTTGACGAGCACGTCGCGCAGCTCGCCCTTGCGCGCCATCGCCACCGCGGGCACTTCGGCCCCGACGAGCGTGAACTCGACGTCCTTCTCCCCCAGCTCCTCGAGCTCGATGATCCCGCGCGCGATCGGTACGACATCGGTGGGCTCGGCGCCGGGTTGCTCGGTCGGCGCCGTCCCGTAGCGGCTGAACGACCGCGCGATCTCGTCGAGGCGGTCGATCTCGGCGAGGATGCGCGTCGCGTTCTGGTCGAGGATGTGCGGGAAGTCCTCGCGCTTCGCCGCGAACGCTCGCCGCAGGTGCTGGACGCCGAGCCGGATCGGCGTCAGCGGATTCTTGATCTCGTGCGCGACCTGGCGCGCCATCTCCCCCCATGCGAGCACACGCTGCGCCCGCGCCAGCTCGGTCACGTCGTCGAGCGTGACGACTGCGCCGCCCGTGCCGCGCGTGAGTCGCGTGACCCGCACCCGCAGCTGCCGGCGCGCATGCTCGGCCTCGAAGCCGATGTCGTGCTCGTTGCGCTGGAGGAAGCGGCCGACGCGCTCCGCGATCGCCCCCGCGCCGAGCGCGGCGAGCGGCATCCCCGGCGTCGCGACCCGCCCGAGCAGCGCGTCGGCACGCGGATTGGCGAGTGTCACCGTACCGGCGGTATCGACGGCGATCACTCCCGAGGCGACGTCGCGCAGCACCGCTTCGGTGCGACGCCTCGCTTCGACGAGCGCCTCCCGCGACGCGCCGAGATCCGCCGCCATCCGGCGGAAGGCGTTGTACACGGTCAGGAACTCCGCCGGGGGGCGTGCACCGAGTGCCGGCTCGCGGTCTCCCGCGGCGATCGCGAGCGCCGCGTCGCGGAGCTCGCCGAGCGGACGCGCGAACTGGCGCGCGGCGACGCCACTCAGCGCGAGCGCGGCAAGCGCGCCAAGGGCCGTCGAGAAGAGCACGAGCACCCCGAGGTCGCGACGTCGCCGATCGAGCATCTCTTCACCCACGCGACCCGGCGCGGCGAGCACGAGCCGCTGTCCGCGATCGCTCGTCACGGCACGATAGCCGACCACCGTCGGTGTCCGTCCGACGCGCTCGAGACTGGTCGCCGTGACTTCGTCCGAGAGCCCGAGCTGAAGATAGACACCGGGGCTCAACGTGCGCCCGAAGGGCGCGAGGGCGTCGTAGAGCGTATCGCTCGTCGCCGCGAGGGTGCCGCGTTCGTAGATCAGCACCGGCGCGTCCAGTCGCTGGCTCGCGGCGCCGAGGTCGCCGCGGCTCGCCGCCGCCGCGACTCCACGCAGCGACTCGCGCAGGAGGAGCTCGCGGGACTGCCGGTCGTCGGAGCGAAGCTGTCGCGACGACCAGAGCGCGAAGACCGCCGCTGGAAGGACGAAGAACCCGAAGAGCGCGAGCGTGAGGCGCGAGCGATAGCTGCGCGTCCAGCGACGCCGGCGGATCCGCATCCATCGCGCATAGCCGCCATCGGCGAGCGCGCTCACGCCCCACAGGAGCGCGACCAGGGCGAGGTCGGCGAGGACGATGAGCACCCCACGCTGCGCGAGGCTCGTCATCGACCGCAGCTCGACCTCGGCGTGGGCGCGCGAGAGCCCGCGCGCCGTGCGGATCAGCCAGTCGCCGTGCAGCTCGTTCCCCTCGCGCTTCCAGACCGGTCGCTCCTGGTCGCTGATCGAGAGCGAATCGGCACCCGTCACCGAGAGTGCGTAGGGCGGCTCGCCGGAGCTCGGCGCGGCACCGAGCAGCGGCGCATATGGATCCCCGGGAATCAGCCGCGTTCGCGGGAAGACAGTCACCGAGGTGGTGCCGCGGGCGGCGTCGGGGGCCGCGAGCACCAGCGACAGCCCGACATCGCTGGTGAGCTCGCGGATCACCGGCGAGCAGAGCGCGCGCGACTCGGCGACGACGAGCGGTGCGTTCGTGCCGTTGATCTCGAGCTGCGCGGTCGTGACGCGGGCCTCGAGACGGCCGGTGCTGTCCCACGCCGAGAGCTCGACCGGGTAGTCGGCGGCGGCGAGGTCGGACGACACGTAGCGCGCCAGGAGCTCGGCGCGCGTCGGCGCCGCCGGCTGCTCGACCAGCGAATGCGCGAAGCGGTTGAGCAGCGCGAGCGCGTACTCGTCCGGGACGCGGAGCGATTCGATGTCGCGCGCCGCGAGCTCGACGCGCTTGCGCGACGTCGCTCCCCACACGAGCGTCGACGCGCCGAGCGACGAGACGACCGCCGCCGCGGCGACGAACCGCGCCGAGCGGCGGGTGAACGCGAGAGCGATGATCGCGAGCGCCCAGAGCGCCGTATACCAGCCGGGCCACCGGCCGGGCGCCTCCCAGAGGGCCGGGCCGGCGGCCGCGGCGAGCGTCGCCAGCGCCGGCGCGAACCAGGTCGGCAGCCCGCGCCGCCCGCCTAATGCGGCGCGCCCGGCAGAGGCGCCGCCGATCACGAGCACGCTCCCGGCGAGGAAGAGGGCCGTCTGCCAGCCGAGCCAGAGCGCCGGGGTCATCCCCTCGGCTGGCGGCTGCACGCCGCGCGCGAGGTTGCGGAGAAGGAAGGGCCCGAGCGCGCCGATGGCGATCACAGCGGCGACGGACGCCCAGCGCTGCCTGACGCGCGCCGACGAGCGCTGCAGGGCGAGGAGCCCGAGCAGGAGTACGGCGCCGGTGATCGCGAGCGCTCCGGCGCTGGCCGTGAACGGTCCACCGAGCGACGCGAAATAGATCGCCGGATCGAACAGCCGCGTCACGTTCGACAGCTCGTTCAGCGGCACGACCGCGAGCACGGCGAGCGCGACACCGAGCGCCGCGAACCGCCAGCGCAGTCGCCGCCTCGCGCGCCACACGGCGCCGACGAAGGCCGCCAGGGCGAGCGCGGTGAGAAGCCCGACGCGGACGCGCGCTCGCTCGGAGAGCCTGAGCGACGTCTCTTCCGGCGACGAGCGAAGGACGCGGGCAACGAGCGGCGGCCCACCGTCGCGGAGCGCGAGCGCCGTTCCGGGCGCCGCCGCGGAATCGCGCGTCAGCTCGTAGCCGCGCACGCCGACCTTCCGCGCGACCATCGCGTCGAGCGGCGTCGAGATCGCCGTCGCCGGTGGCTCCGCGTGCAGCAACGCCGTCGCGACGGCGCGTCGTCGCCGGTCGGTCGCTGCGGCGTACAGCGTCACGTAGAACGGCGTGCGCACGACGCCGATCGGGGCGACCAGCGAGTCGGTGGGGACGCGGCTCGTGCCTCCCCAGGCGAAGGGGACGCCGTCGGCGTAGAGGATGACGCCGCGCTCCCCCGCCGCGGCGCCGAGCCCGCGCAGGTGCTCGAACGCGCCGGCGCGACTGGTCGGGGCGTCGAGCGCCGCGCGTGCCGTCCTCGCGAGCTCGGTGGCGACGGCGTCGAGCTGCTCGTGCAGCCGGCCGGCGGCGCGGGCGTTGACGCGCGCCTCGTACCGCGGCCAGCTGCGCTCGACCGCTGCGATGTCCCGCTGCGCGAGCCCCAGCGCGACCGCCACAGCCCCGGCGATGGCGGTCGTGACGACGCGCCAGCCGCGCTCCCGCCCCGTGCTCCGGCGCGCGCCCACGGCGGCGGCGAGCGTGGCAATCGCACCGACGACGAGGTACTCTAAACGCGCGCTGCGCAACCACGCCGCGGAGGCGAGCAGCGCGACGGCGAGCGCGATCGACCAGCCGATCAGCGCCCTGTCGTCGCCCGCGCCGCGGCGTGACCCCTGCATTTCCCCGTCTGTCGCGATGGCTCAGTCACTCCCGGCGGCCGTTCCGCGCCGCCTCAAGGAACTCGTTCCCGCGCAGGTCGCGGCGATCCTCGCCGAGGATCCGCGCCTCATCGTCCCTGTCGGTACGTGCGAGCAGCACGGGCCGCACCTGCCGCTGGGCTGCGACACCTTCATCGTCGATCGGCTCGCCGACGATCTCTCCGCGGAGTTCGGCGTCCTCCGCGCGCCGACCATAGAGTACGGCGTCAACGTCGACACCGAACGCACCTTCGCCGGCAACGGCTCGCTGCGCAAGAAGACGCTGCATCGGGCGCTGAACGACCTGCTGGCGTCGTGGGAGGCAACGGGAGTGAGTGAGTTCATTCTCCTGACCGCGCACGAGCACGATCCGCATCAGGAGGCGCTGGCGACGGTGGTCACCGCGGCCGCCCGCGTTCGCGTCGTGGACATCTTCAACATCGACTTCGCCGACCTGCTCGAAGGACAGACGGAGCCGATGCACGGTGACGAGGTGGACACGTCGATCATGCTACACCTCGCCCCGCACCTCGTGCGCCTGGAGCTGGCGCAGGATTATATGATGTCGCGCGAAGAGCTGCGACGTTATCGGCGCGGCTGGCTGCGCGTACCGAAAGGCAGTCCGGGCTCGATCGGCCGACCGACGCTGGCGACCGCCGAGAAAGGCAAGGCGCTCTACCAGCGCATCCGCGAGCGTATCAGCGACCGGATCTTCCTCGCCCCGGCACCCGAAAGCTGACCGGTGGGACCGGTTCGCTCCGGTCGGGGTACATTGAGCCATGCGAACTCGACTGCTGACCGGCGCACTCTTCCTTCTCGCGCTGCCCGCCTCCGCGCAGCTGGCGGTGATCGACGAGGGAAGCTTCACCGTCACCCGCGACGGCCGGACCGGCCGCGAGGACTTTCGCATCGTGCGCGCTCCCAACGGGAGCCTGCCGTCCCTCGTTGCGACCGGCGTGACGACGCTCGGCTCGACGCGGACCACGACCCTCCTCCGAACGGATACCGCGGGGACCCCCCTCGGCTACCAGCTCGAGGGCCGCGAATCGGGGGAGATCCGGGATCGGATCAACCTGCAGGTCGGCAGCGACCGGCTCAGCATG
>DATAIS010000199.1:0-7152 GCA_036262535.1 Gemmatimonadaceae bacterium
CGCGGTGCCCATGACAGACCATGCTGGACGAGGATCGGCTTGCCCGCGCCACCGCCGCGGCGGAAGGCGTCGATCATCCGCTTCATGTCGTCGCGCGGGCGGCCAGTGGTGATCAGGCCGTCGGCCCAGCTACCAAGCCACTGTGCCGTCTGATCGGAGACCGCGGCGCCGACGAGCCGCGGCGGACGCGCGGGGCGCGAGTAGAGCTTCGCCTCCTCGACCGTGACGAGGCCGCGATGGGTGACGGTCTCGCCATCCCAGAGCGCGCGCATGATCTCTGCGCACTCGCGAAGGCGTGCATTGCGCTCGGGCTTGGGCGGCCAGCGATTGCCCGTGACGTGCTCGTTGAGCGCCTCGCCGCTGCCGATGGCGAGCCAGAAGCGGTCGGGGAACATCTCGGCGAGCGTCGCGGCCGCCTGGGCGATGATCGCGGGGTGATAGCGGTCGCCGGGCGCGTTGACGACACCATACGACATCGACGTGGCCTGGAGCGCGGCACCGAGCCACGACCAGGCGAAGCCGCTGTGCCCCTGCTCCTCGAGCCAGGGAGCGAAATGGTCGGCGCACATGACGCCGGCGAACCCGGCCGCATCGGCGTCGCGCACGAGCGTAAGGAGCTCGCTCGGCGGATACTGCTCATGTGACGCGTGGTATCCGATGAGTGTCATCGCATCAGCGAACTCGCACGAACCGGACCGCCATTGATACAGCCCTGCCCATGAACGTCGACCGGCTGCTCGCATCCGACTGCGCCGAACCGTTTCCCGTCTATCCCGATCTCGTCGAGCGGCTCCTCGCGCCGGCCGACGGGACTGACGGCGATTCGACGATCGCACACGTTATGGCCACCATCGCGGGATACGCATACTCGGACAGCGCAACCGTCGCGACGATCGCGGCGCGACTGGGGCTCGCGCGCGCGGCGTGCGTACGCGTCGAGCAGTTCGTGGACGCGATGTACATCTGCTCGACGGCGTACCTGATTCAGAGTCGGTGCGGCCGCGTCGCCATCATCGCCTACCGCGGCACCGAGCCGACGAACATCACCAGCTGGCTCGGCGATGCGGATGTCACGCCGGCGGCGATGGTGCTCGAGGGACACGATGCGCGGCCGACGGTGCATGGCGGCTTCTACCGGAACTTCCGCGTCACCCGCTGGCAGGTGATGCGCGAGCTGGTGCGCGCGCAGGAGGGCAGGTCGCTAGTAGATCCGGACGAGCGACGCGAGCATCCACTGGAGGCGCTTTATGTCACGGGGCACAGCCTCGGCGGCGCGATGGCGGTGCTCTTCGCGCTCGCGACGCGCGCCCCCGAGCTGCGCGCGGTCTACACCTTCGCGCAGCCGATGACGATCTGTGCGCCGACACCGCCGGGCGCCGAGGATGTCGGACGGCGCATCTTCCGTTACGTGCTCGAGGGCGACCTCGTGCCGGCGATGCCACCCGTCGGGTGGGGAGAGTTCATTCACCTCGGCCGGGAGTACCGCCACGCAGACGGCGGGTGGCACGCGGCCGACGAGCCCACGGCGCAGCTCACCAGCCTGCGCAACGTGCCGCGCACGCTGCTCGGGCTCCTCACGAGCAGCACGCGTCGCGCATCGATCATGAACGCGCTCGACCTGCACGGCCCGCACCGGTACATCGACGCGCTGCGGCCGGTGGATCGGGTGACGGAGTTCGGGGATCGGGTCTGAGCTGCCGAACTGCGAAAGCCTCACACGGAGGTGAACTTCGAGGGGCACGGAGGGCCGGGAGGGGGCACACCCATTGAGAACTGTCGGCGTGTGCCGTTCCAAAGCACTGCCGAGTTCCGAGCTTCTCCTGGTGCAAGGGGCGAGATCTTCTCGCCAGGTCCTCCGTGATCTCCGCGTAGCTCGCGGTTCACCTCCGTGTGAGGTTCTGGCCAGTGCCAGCTCACGCACCAGATCTTCATGGCGTGAAGGAAAGGAGTGTCGAAAAAAACAGCGCGGGGAGCCTGTTCGGGCTCCCCGCGCTGTTCACTACGACCTGCGCTCGATCTAGAACTTGTAGCGAATACCCGCCTGCAGCTGACGCGGCGCATACGTGCCTGTCGGCTGGCCATAGCTCAGCAGCACGTTGCCCGCCTGGTCCGTCCGCGTGCCACCGTAGCCGGACCAGTTGACCGTGTTGAAGACGTTGAAGACCTCGACGCTGAGGCTCGCCTCGCCGCCCGGCATCGGGAAGCCTCGCGCGAGCCGCAGATCGAGCGTGCGGTACCAACCATCCCAACCATTCCCCGGCCGGATCGCACGCTGGCCCGGATCGACGAAGTCGTCGTTCGTGATCCCGTTCTGGTTGAGGTCGCGGCCCTGGATGGCGACAAACCGGCTCGGTGACGCCGTGATCGCGACCCCGGAGAGCTCGAAGCCGAAGGGGAGCGGCGTCATTCCCGAGAGCACAAGGCGGTGCCGCTCGTCGCCGGAGCTGGGCTGCATCTTGAAGAAAGACGGGTCCGTCCAGGCGCCGAAGTTCTCGAAGCTGGATTTGTAGAACCCGAGGGTGTAGGCGACGTTCGCGCGCAGCGGACGATTTTCCTCCGTCGTCGCGTCATAGGTCGTCGCGAAGGTGACGGCCTGGAAGGTCGCCTCACCGAAGTCGTCCCATAACGTGATGTTGCCAAAGCGATTGGTGAGTCGCCGCGGGTTCGTTTGGTAGCGCGGGTTCACCGCCATGTTCACGTACAGGTTCTTGCTGCGCTGATCGACGTAGTCGAGGTTGACCGCGACGTTGTCGTTGAGCTGATGTCCGATGCCGATCGACGCCATGTTGGTCGACGGCGTCTTCATCGTCCGGCTGACGAGCGAGAGGTTGGGTGTCGCAGAGACGCTGCCAGAGATGACCTGCTGACGCATCACGGCGGGATCGTTCGTTCCGGGATTCGTGATGGTATAGCTTCGCCACGTGGCGGCCTGCTTCTCGGCGAACGGATACGTGCTGGGCACGCGGCCGTACATGATGCCGTAGCCTCCGCGCAGGAAGGTGCGCTGCTGACCGGTCACGTCCCACGAGAACGACGCGCGTGGCGCGATGTTGTTGGCGTCCTTCTTCCGCTTGCCGTAGAGGAACTCGCCGGGGATGACACGCTGAAGCGTCGTATCCTGGGCCCACGGCGTGACGAAATCGTTCACCAGCGTGTTGATCTCGAGGTCGTAGCGGACGCCGAGGTTGAGGTTGAACGCTTCTGTGACCTGCCAGCGATCCTGGAGATAGAATCCGGTCACCCACCCATTGGACTCGGCGAGCGCGTCACTCGTGCCTGTCCGGTCGTTGATGCCGACGGCGATCACGCCTTCACGGGGAAGACTGCTGCTGTCAGCCAGGTACGTGAACGTTCCGTTGGCGTTGACGGGCAGGAAGCTCGAGGTCGAGACGCGTTCGATGTCGCCGCCGCCCTCGACGATGTGCCGACCGCCAGGAACAGTCCAGGTGAACTTGTCGACGGCGCGGAAGTGCTTCTCCTTCAGGATGAGCGGGAAGCCATTTCGTCCGAACTGGATGCTCGGATAGTTGCGCTGCGGGCCCGGAACAAGCGGGGATTCGTTGTGGTTCCAGGTGAGCATGTGAACCGAGAACTGGTTCACGGTCGAGCTGGTCGGGGTGTAGGTGTTACGCAGCTGCGCGCTGTGGATCCAGTAGTCGGCGTTGATGCCCGCCTCGCGCGCGGCGGTGCCGCCAAAGAACGTTTCGCTCTTGTAATAGCGGCCCGCATAGATCGCGTCGAAGGTATGCTTGTCGCCGGCGGGCATCGTCAGCCGGAAGACGCCGTTATGGTTCACAGTCGGGGCGGGCTGATCTCCCCGATATCGATCCCAGATGCCCGGGTTGTAGGCAGGACGACCCGGCGTGACCGTGATCGCGTCGTCGATGTTGTTCTGCTCATAGCTCAGGGCATAGAACAGCTTGTTCTGCACGACCGGGCCACGCACGTTGAAGCCGGCCTGCAACCGCTTGTAGTCAACGCGCTTGAACGGTGTCGTCGGACTCCGGCTCAGCCGACGCTGAAACTCGTCGTAGGCACGAAGCGAGTTGTTCTGGAAATACAGGAATGCCGAGCCTTCGGTCTCGTTCGTCCCGCGCTGGGTGACCGCGCTCATGATGTACGAGCCGCCGCGCGTGAACTCGACGTCGTACGGGTTGAGGTAGACGCGGAACTCGCGCAGCGACTCCTGCGGGAGCGGCGACCCGGTCTGCGGGATGCCGACGAGATTGCCGTTGAACATCGACTTCCACTCGACGCCGTCGAGATAGAAGTTCCAGAATCGAAGGTCCGGCAGCGCGCCCGACACCGGAATGGCGCGTCCGGCCGTCGGCGCGAACGTCTTGATGCCCGGGACGATCGCCGAAAGGTTGAGCGTGTTGCGCGTGTTGAGCGGCAGGTTCTCGATCTCCGAGCTCACCACCGCCGTCGACACGTCGGTGCGCTGCACCTCGAAGGTGCTCTCCTGCTGGCCGGTGATCTGGACGCCCGAGAGCTCGACCGCCGCCTCACGCAGCGTGAAGTCGAGGCTCGCGCGCTGGCCGACGAGGAGCTCGATGTTCCGCACCGACGGCTGGAAGCCGAGCTTCTGCACGCGCACTTCGTAGTTGCCGGGCTGAAGCCCGACGATCACGTACGCGCCATTCGCGGCGGTGCCGCTGACGCGGATCTGCCCGGTCTCGCGGTCGGTGGCCGCGACGCGCACGCCCTCGATGGGCGTGTTGTCGGGACCGACGACGCGCCCCTGCAGGATGATCGTGGCTTGTGCGCTCGCCGCCGACGCCGCCCCGAAGAGCAGCGCGACGAGGAGCGGGATTCTCGAACGCAGGTTCATGCAGTCCTCCCGTGATGGTTGACTAGCGGTACAGCAGATAAGGCGCGCGCAGCGCGGCGAATGCGGCGACCTCTTCGTCGGAGCGGCGAACGAGCTCGTTCACCGTCCCCTCCTCGATCGCTCTGCGCGCGCGGTCGGTGCCGGCGAGGCGGTCGATGCTCAGCATCGTCGGTTCGCGCCGGTTCGTGCCGGACCACGCGAAGTCGGCGGGGTGGAGGCGACGCACGACCTCCAGTAGATGCAGTGCGGTCCGCACCGGCCGGAACGACTCCGCCTCGGTGACGGTCAGCCGCAGACCGGGCAGGTTCTGCCCGCCGTACTTTCGTGCATCGGGAGCGACGTCGAATCGTATCGCCTCGACACGCACTCCGGGGAGCCCCAGCGCGCTGAATTCGCGCACCACATCGTCGGCGCGGAGCCACGGTGCGCCGATGACCTCGAAGGGCGTCGGCGTGCCGCGCCCCTCGGAGAGATTCGTCCCCTCGACGAGCACGGTGCCGGGATAGAGCCGCGCCGCCTCGAGCCGCCTGATGTTCGGCGACGTGCCGAGCCAGGGAAGTCCCGTGGCATCGAAGCGATCCGTGCGACGAAGCCCTTGCACCGGAACGACCCGCAGATCGGCGCGGATGCCGAACCGGTCGTTGTACATCCGCGCCAGCTCACCCACGGTCATGCCATGACGGAGCGGTATCGGGTACATCCCGACGAACGACCTGAACGCGGTGTCGAGCACCGGCCCTTCCATATGAACGCCGCCAAGCGGGTTGGGCCGGTCGAGGACGACGAAGGGAATCCCCTTCTCGGCGGCCGCCTGCATCGAGAGCGCCATCGTCGAGACGCGCGTGTAGGGCCGCGCGCCGACGTCCTGCACGTCGTAGACGAGGACGTCCACGTTGGCGAGCATCTCCGGCGTTGGCTTCTGGATCTCGCCGTAGAGCGAATAGACGGGAAGCCCCGTCTTTTCGTCGGTGGTGTTGGAGATCGGGATGCCAGCCTGGACGTCGCCCCGCAGCCCGTGCTCGAAGGCGAAGAGCGCGACGAGCTTCACGTCGCGTCGTGCGGCGAGGAGGTCGATGTCGCTCCGGCCCTCGTGATCGACGCTGGCGAAGTTGGCGATGAGGCCGAGTCGCTTTCCCTGCGCCCACGCAGGTACGTCGGCGAGGAAGACGTCGAGCCCCGGACGGATCGGTGCGGACACCGACGCGGCGGGCGCGGCGGTGCGGCAGTGAGCGAGGGAGATGGCCGCGACCATCACGGCGACAGCTCGGTGGGGAAATCCTTTCAGGTGCGGCAACGGGGGGGAGTTTTCAGGTTGCTAAGAGTGCTCTAATGCACAGCGCCGGTCAATTCGTGGGAGAAGCGACGCAGCCGTCGGCGCGGCGGTCGCTGCCACCCTCGAGACCTCCAACCGCGTCGCGCAGGATGACCTGCCCCCGGCCGAAGAGAGCGCGCGCATACGACGGCACGTTCGCCTCGAGCGGGTGGCCGAGGGCGCGCAGGCGCTCGACGACGTTCGCCGGGACGCCTTCCTCCAGTTGTACGCTTCCCCCCGCCAGGCCGCTGTCGATGCAGAAGCGTGGGCGGTCGAGGGCGGCCTGGGGGGTGTCGCCGTCGTCGAGGAGCGCCATGGCGACCTGGAGCTGCCCCTGGGGCTGCATGAAGCCGCCCATCACGCCGACCGGTCCGAGCAGGGTACCGTCGCGATGCGTGAGCAATGCCGGCGCGATGGTGTGGTAGGGACGCTTGCCGGGCGCGACGACGTTCGGGTGCGCGGGGTCGAGCGAGAAGCCCGAGGCGCGATTGTGGAGGACGAAGCCGAGCCCGGGCGGCACGATGCCGGTGCCGAACCCCATGAAGTGCGAGCTCGCGATCGAGCAGGCGTTGCCGCGTGCGTCCACCGCGCAGTGGTAAACGGTGCCGCCGCGATTCACGGGCGAGCCGCGTCGGACGTCGAGGGCCGCGTGGTGGGGATCGATGAGCGCGCGGCGTTGGGCGAGATACTCCTCACCGAGAAGCCCGCGGAGCGGGATGTCGGAGAGGGCGGGATCGCTCACCCACCACCGCGCGTCAGCGAAGGCGATGCGCAACGCCTCGATCGCGAGGTGCCACCTTTCGGGGTCGTCGTTGCCGGCGGGCGAAAATCCCTCGAGCATCCCCAGCGCGAGGAGCGCGACGAGACCCTGGCTGTTGGGTGCGCAGTTCCAGACGCGGGCGCCGCGGTATTGCACCGACAGCGGCTCGTCCCAGGTCGAGCGGTGCGCGGCGAGGTCGCGCTCGGTCATCACCCCGCCGGCGCCCTGCACCGCGGCGACGATCGCGCG
>DATAIS010000200.1:0-6563 GCA_036262535.1 Gemmatimonadaceae bacterium
CCTATGGCGCCGCCCAGCGCGCCAAACGTAAATTGTTGTCAATGGCTACCCTGCGGACCTTCCCCGGCACTCCGTCCGGTGGATCGCCGAGCGCGCCGGACTCCGCGGTCCGCGAGCTGATGGCGATCCGTGAGATCGTCCATGCGTTTCTCACCGCCGACCGGCCGCAGGAAGTCTTCCAGTTCGCGCTCGAGAGAGTCAGCCCGCTCGTCGGGGCGCATTTCGCCTGCGTCTACCTCATCGAGGGCGTCTCCGAGCTGATGTCGCTCGTCGCCGCCTACAACTGGCCGGAACGGTTTCGTCCTTTCCTCGGCGAGATGAAGGTCCGCGTCGGCTTCGGGCCGAGCGGCGAGGCGGCGAGCGAGCGGCGGGCGATCGAGGTGCCGGACGTCTTCGCCGATCCGTCGCTCGAGGACTGGCAGGAGGTCGCGACGGAGATGGGCTTCCGCGCCATCGTCGCCCTCCCCCTCCAGGCGGCGGGGAAGGTGCTCGGCACCGTCACCTTCTACTTCGCCAACGCCGGCGGCTTCACCACCGAGACGCGATCTCTACTCCGACTGGTAGCCGATCAAATGGCGGCGACCGCGGAGAAGGCGGCCCTGATCGAGGAGCTGCGCCGCGCCAACGCCGCGCTGATGGACGCGAACTCCGAGCTCGAGCGCCAGTATCTCCAGGCGATCGAGGCGCGACGGGTGAAGGACGAGTTCCTGGCGAACGTCAGCCACGAGCTGCGCACACCGCTGACGGCGGTGATCGGCTACACGGCGATCATGGAGGAAGGACTCGCCGGGCCGGTCACCGACGAGCAGCAGAACACGCTTCGCCAGGTGAAGGGAGCGAGCGAGCGGCTCCTCGAGCTGATCGACAACCTGCTCGAGATGACCACCCTCAAGCGCGGCGACGCGCCGACGGCGGTCGAGACCTTCGATCCGCGAGACCCGCTCAACGACGCGATTTCCGCGACGCCAGGCCGTGTAGCCGGCGTCGCGTTGCATGTGGACCAGCCCGACCTCCTGCTGCCGAGCATGCGCAGCGACCGGCGGAAGGTGGGGAAGATCCTCGGCGCGCTGCTCGCCAACGCCTACAAGTTCACGTCGCAAGGCGAGGTTCGTGCATCGGTCGAGGTCAGCGGCGGGCGCGCGGTCTACATCATCCGCGACACCGGCGTTGGCATCCCGCGCGAGATGCAGGAGGTCGTGTTCGACGAGTTCAGGCAGGGCGACGGGTCGATGACCCGTCGCTACGGAGGTTCCGGGCTCGGCCTCGCGTTGGCGCGCGGGACGGCACGGCTGCTCGGCGGCGAGATCATGCTCGAGTCGATGCCCGGCGAAGGTTCAACGTTCACCGTCGAGCTCCCGCTCGACGTCGAGGCGCGCGGACTCGTCAAGCGCGCAAGCGGATCGCACCACGAGCCATGAGCACCGTCCAGACACTTCAGGAATGCCTCACCACGCTCTCGCCGGACGACGTCCTGGCGCGGGCGAAGCAGTTCTTCGCGCGCCGTCCGTCGATCTACGCGACCTTTATCGATCGCGAGGGTCCGGGCTTCGTCACCTTCCGCGGGCAGGGCGGCGAGGAGCTCGTCATCGCGGCCGCGCCGGCGCCTGACGGCAACGGCACGCGGGTGACCGGGTCGACGTACCTGTTCGACATGCAGATCGCGCGTTTCTATACCACGCTGCCACCCGCATGAGCACCTCCGCCCCCTTCGTCACCGAGCTCCGCTCGCGTCCCGGCGCGCTGCGCGTCGGTGGCGGCGAGCCGACGATGACCGTGCGCGTCGAGATTCCCGAGGTGTGGGACGTCGTCGCGATCGAGACGACGCCCGACACGCGCGTCGCCGACGTCAAGCGCGCGGCGGTGACGGCGCTGCTCGGCGCGAAGACCCGCGCCGACGATCTCGTGATCAAGCTCCGCGGCTTCGAGGTCCTCAACGAGAACGCGACGCTCGCGCAGACCGGCGCGATCGACGGGTCGATCTTCCTCGCGACCCACCGCCGCCGCCGGCCGGTTCGCTGAGCGCCGTCAGGCGCGGCATCTGAGCGTCGCCTTCATCTCCCACGCCGACTGTGGGCGGCACGACACCGGCTGGGGCCACCCCGAGCACGTCGGCCGCCTGCGGGCTATCCCGCGCGCGCTCCGCAACGAGTACGCGCTCTTCGAGAGCGTGCGCCACCTCGAGGGGCGGCACGCGACGGAGGCCGAGCTCGCGCTCGCGCACGATCCCGCGTACGTCGCCTTCGTCCGCGACGCCGTCGCGCGTGGTGGCGGGCGGCTCGACGCCGACACCGTCGTCAGCGAGGGCTCGTGGGACGCGGGGCGTGCCGGCGCCGGCTGCGTCCTCGACGGCGTGGATCTCGCCTTCCGCGAAGGACTGCGCAGCTTCGCCGCGGTGCGGCCGCCGGGGCACCACGCCGTGCGCGACCGGGCGATGGGATTCTGCCTTTTCGGCAACGTGGCGGTCGCGGCGCGCTACGCGAGGGCGAGCCACGGCGCGGCGCGGGTGCTCATCGTGGACTGGGACGTGCACCATGGGAACGGAACCCAGGCGCTGGTGGAGGATGAGCCGGACATCCGTTTCGTCTCGATGCATCAGTGGCCGTGGTATCCCGGCACGGGCGCGCGTGAGGATCGCGGGCCCCACGGCACGGTGTGGAACGTCCCCATGCCCGCGGCGCGTCCGGCCGATGAGTACATGACGGCGCTGCGGCGGGCGATCGACGACGCGACGCGTGGCTGGACGCCCGACATCGTCCTCATCTCCGCCGGCTTCGACTCGCTGCGCGGCGACCCGCTCGGCGGCTTCACCCTCGAGGTCGAGGACTTCGTGACGCTGACGCGCGAGCTGGTCGAGCGCGCGCAGTCGTGGTGCGGCGGCCGGCTCGTCAGCGCGCTCGAGGGCGGCTACGCTCCGGAGCGGCTCGGCGAAGTGGCGGTCGCGCACCTCGGAGCGCTGGAGTGACCACGCCTCCCGATGACAACCGCGTCCCGCCGGCACCGGCGGTCCTCCGCCTCGTGCAGATGGCGGTGATGGGACGCTGGCGCGCGACGGGAGAGGAGCTCTACCGCGAGGTGGCGAGCCTCGTCGAGGCGGCGCCGGGGCGGGAGATCTTCGTCTCCGGGTGCGGCGACGGCGTCACCACCGAGTGGCTCGCGGTCCGCACCGGCGCGACCGTCACCGGCGTGGACTCCGATCCGGAGCGCATCGACCGCGCCGAGCAGCGGGCGCGCGAAGCAGCGCGGGGCTCGACGCTCAGCTACCAGGCGGGGCGACTGGACGACCTCCCCTTCGAGAACGAGGTTTTCGATGCCGCGGTCGGCGAGCCGGCGGTAGCGGCGCTCGACGATCCGTCGCGCGCGATCGCCGAGCTGGTACGCGTGACGAGACCGATGGGGCTGATCGTCCTCCTGCAGCCGACGTGGAGCGCGGACATCCGCGGCGCCGCCCGCGAGATGCTCGTCGAGCGGCTCGGGCTCAGGCCGCGGCTCCTCGTCGAGTGGAAGCAGATGCTGCGGGAGGCCGGTGTCGTCGAGCTTCAGGTGCAGGACTGGACGAGCGGCGGGCCGGTGCGCGGTGGGCCGCAGCCCGACGCGGAGCTGACCTGGCAGCAGAAGGTGCAGATCGTCGGGCGCGCCTGGCGGCGTCGCGGGTGGCGCGAAGCGCGCGGCGCGATCGAACGGGAGAAGACGCTCCTGCGCGAGCTCTCTCGCGAGCGCGCGATCGGGTTCCAGCTGCTCAAGGGGGTCAAGTGGCCGCACGCCAGAGAGGGCTGACGCCCCGCCGGAACACCCCGGTGCACCCCGCACGTGAGGCGGTGGCCGAGGGGTCCGCCCCCGACCCGTCGGTTCCCTCGCCGCCGCCGCGCGACCTCGCCCTCCCGCGCAGCTACTACTACGCCCCCGACTGCACCTTCAGGCGCGACCTCAAGCCGAAGGAGATGCTCGACGTCATCGCTTCGGGCGTGGGCGTGCTCTGGGTGGACGTGGACAGCACGCAGCGGCACCAGCACGCGGTGCTGGAGAAGATCTTCCACTTCCACCATCTCGCGATCGAGGACACGCTCAACCCGGCGAACCGGGGCAAGCTCGAGGACTACGGGAGCTACCTCTTCGCGGTCGTGCGCGGGGTGAAGTTCCAGGAAGAGACCGACGACCCGTACGACATCGCGACCTACAACCAGTACTTCTTCCTCGGAAAGAACTACCTGGTGACGGTGCACGCCGAGCCGTCCCCGAGCATCGGCGAGGTCGCGCAGCGCGTCGAGCGGACGCCCGACATCCTCGCGCGGGGGCCCGGCCGCGTCATGCACGCGGTGATGGACGCCGAGATCGACGCCTTCTTCCCGATCCTCGACCAGATCGACGAGTTCGTGGACGGTCTCGAGGAGCGTGTCTTCGTCGAGTTCGACGAGACGGCGATCCGCGACATCTTCTCCGTCAAGCGGCTGGTGCTCGGCCTGAAGCGGCACCTCACGCCGCAGCGCGAGGTGTTCAACATCATCACCAACCGGCCGAACACGCTGCTCACGCCGGAGACGCAGATCTACTTCCGCGACGTGTACGACCACGTCCTGCGCATCACCGACTCGCTCGACACCTACCGCGAGCTCCTCAGCAGCACCCTCGACAGCTACCTGTCGCAGGTCTCGAACCGGCTCGGCAAGGTGACGAAGGGGCTCTCGGTGGTGGCGACGCTGAGCATCCCGTTCGTGATCGTGAGCGGGATGTGGGGGATGAACTTCCAGCACATCCCGCTCTCCGACTGGCCGCACGGCTTCTGGTTCATGCTCGTGCTCCAGACGGTGCTCGGCATCCTCCTCATCATCGCGCTCAAGGCCCGGAAGCTCCTGTGAACGACGCGCTCACGCTGTTCGGAATCGCCCTTCTCGACGGGGGCGAGCATGGCGCGCTCGCCCCCGAGACGACCACCATCGCGGTGCGCGATCTCGCGGCGGTCGTCGAGCCCTCCTCATACCAGCGAATCGTTCCCGAAGAGCGTGACCTCGAGCGCCACACGGCAGTCCTCGAAGGGATCGCCGCGCGGCACGCGGTGGCTCCGGCCCCGGTGGGGACGGTCTTCCGCGACCGGGCTGCGCTGGTCCGCTGGCTCGAGCTGCATTACCACGCGCTGCACGATGCCCTCGCCTTCCTCGACGGGCGGACGGTGGCGCGGGTGCACGTGGTACGGCGCGACGAGGACGCGCCGCACGACGCGGGGCTCGCACCGGCGGCGGCGGAGATCGTGAAGAACCTCCGCGCGCAGTCAGCGGCGATGGTGCCGCTCAAGACGGAGCACCTGACGGGGATCGTGCTCAGCGGCGCCTTCCTCGTCGAGCGGGACAAGTGGAACGCGTTCACCGCGGCGGTCGGCCTCGCGGCGCGGGACAACGACGACCTGGACGTGCGGCTCACGGGACCGTGGCCGCCCTACGACTTCGTCAGGCTGGATCTCGGAGGATAGCGGCGAGTGTTCTGCCCGGAGTGCGGCACCTGGAACAGGGCTAGTGCGGCCAAGTGCACGCGCTGCGACGCAGACCTCCCGGAGCTTCAGGGAGCCGCCGGGGAGAAGCCCGATCCCGAGGTGACGCAGCTCCGCGCCGTGACGGGCGGACGCTATCGCGTGGTGCGCCGGCTCGGCAGCGGCGGGATGGCCCAGGTCTACTACGCCGAGCACGCGCTGCTCGACCGGCCGGTTGTCATCAAGGTCCTCCACGCGCACCTCGCGCGCGACCCCGAGATGCGCGAGCGCTTCCGCCGTGAGGCCGAGGCGGCGTCGCGGCTCTCGCACCCCCACATCTGCTCGATGCTCGACTACGGCGACGTGGACGGCTCCGTCTACCTCGTCATGCCCTACCTCGCGGGGGGCTCGCTCGCGGACGTGATCTCGCGCGACCGCACGGTGACCGCGGCCAACGCGTCGGCGATCTCGGCGCAGGTCGCGGCGGCGCTCGACTACGCGCACCGCCGCGGCGTCGTGCACCGCGACATCAAGCCCGACAACATCCTCTTCGACGAGGACAGGAACGCGATCATCACCGACTTCGGCATCGCGACGGCGCAGTTCCATGCGCGGCTCACGGGCACGGGGCGCGCGATGGGGACGCCGCACTACATGTCGCCGGAGCAGGCGATGGGGAAGATGGTGGACGGGCGCAGCGATCTCTATGCGGTGGGCGTGATGCTCTACGAGATGCTGCTCGGCTTCCCGCCCTTCGACGGCGCCGACTCGTACTCGGTGGGCTACAAGCACGTGCACGAGCAGCCCGTCTCGCCCGATGTCGTCGATTCGCGGACCCCCGCGCAGCTGACGGCGATCATCATGCGCTGCCTCGCCAAGCACCCGGCGGACCGCTACCAGCGGGGGTGGGAGCTCGCCGACGCGCTGATCCAGTATCTTTCCGGCGTTCCCGACGGCAACAACGAGTACCGCGCCGCCTGGCTGGCGCGACGACCAGGGCTCGCCCCGACGAAGGTATGAAGCTCTCGCACGAGATCGTCACGGTGCACACGACCCACCCCTTCATCATCGCACGCGGAGGGTCGAGCGAGCACCGGACGGTGGT
>DATAIS010000201.1:0-6558 GCA_036262535.1 Gemmatimonadaceae bacterium
GCCTTGCCCATCTGCGCCTCGACGGTCTTCACCGAGATGCCGAGCGTGGTCGCGATCTCGGCGTAGCGGAGGCCGTGGACGCGACTGAGCTCGAAGACCTCGCGGCACCGGTCGGGGAGGTCGTTCATCGCCGTGCGCAGCGCGACCTCGATCTCCTCCTCGACGAGCTGGGCGTGCGCGCCAGTGGGAGCCACGGTGTCCTCGGCGACGACAGGCTCGGCGCGCTTCGCGATCGCGTCGTGCCGAAGGCTGTTCAACGCGCGGTTGCGCGCGGCGCGGAAGAGGTAGGCGCGGAGCGACTCCTCGACGACCAGCGTCTCGCGCCGCCGCCAGAGCTCGAGCATCACCTCCTGCACCACCTCCTCGGCGACGTCGCGACGGTGGAGCATGGCTTCGACGACGCGCACGAGCGGCGCGTAGTGCGCGCGGAAGATCGCGTCGAAGGCCGCCTGATCGCCGGCGCGAAGCCCGGCGAGGAGCGCCACGTCGCTCACGACCCGGCCACCGCCGTCACCGGCCCCATCTTCGTGTCCCGCATCATCTTGTGCGACATGGAGGATGCGTAAGGGTACCACGGGCGACCGGTGTCTACCATACTGTATGAGCATGCCCCCTTCCGACATCGACTGGGACGCGCTGGCGCGCTACCTCGCGGACGAATGCTCCGCGGAGGAAGCCGAGTCGATGCGTCGCTGGCTCGCGCAGCACCCGGAGAACGCCGAGATGGTCGCGGCGCTCTCCACGTCGCTGCGTGCGCTGCCCGGCGTGGTCGAGTCGAGCGCCGCGCCGATCGACGTCGAAGGGGCCCTGCGCAAGGTTCACACGCGGATCACCCAGCCCGACCTCGTCGCCGTGCGCGGTGAGCGGACGCCACCGCGGCTGCCGCGGGTACAGGTCAGGCGGCAGCGCAGCTGGTCGATCCCGGCCGCTGTCGCCGCCGCGGCCGTCATCGCCGCCGCGGCGATCTTCTGGCGCAGCGCGGGGCATCCCGACCCCGGCACGCGCTCCGCGGCCGCGACGGTCGCGACCGCGCCGGGCGGGCGCGACTCGCTCCGTCTCGCCGACGGAACGATGGTCCGGCTTGGCCCTGCGAGCACGCTCCTCGTCCCCGGCGACTTCGGGGTCGAACGGCGCGAGGTCGAGATCCGCGGTGAGGCGCACTTCGATGTCGTTCACGGCACCCGACCCTTCACGGTCCGGGCCGGCGAGGCGACGATCGTCGACGTCGGCACCGCCTTCGCCGTGAAGAGCGACAGCGCGGCCGGCGTTCGCGTCGTCGTGACGAACGGGTCGGTGCTCCTCAGCGCGCCGGGTCGAGGCGCGGGGACGCTCCTCCGGGTCGGCGACGTGGGCACCGTCGCACCGGGTGGAACGATCGCCGTCGAGCGCGGTACCGCAAGTGAGGACGACACCGCCTTCGTCAGTGGGCGGCTCGTGCTGCGCGACGCGACGCCGCGCGAGGTGGCAGCGGAGCTTTACCGCTGGTACGGGATCACATGGAAGCCGACCGACAGCTCGCTGGCGCGCCGCCGCGTGACGGCGACGTTCGAGAAGGAGACACCGGCCCGGGTGCTGCGCGCGCTGGAGCTCGCGCTCGGGGCGCGGATCGAGTTGCGGAACGACACCGCATACGTGAGAGCCGGGCGCGGGCGGTGATCCCGGTGCCGCGTCGGCGGGTTCTCGCCGCGGCGCTGGTCGCGCTCGTCGTGTTCGCGCCGCTCGGTGCCGGTGCGCAGGCGGCATGTGGGGAGGTGCGAGATGCCCCCCCGCCGCAGCCTCCCCAAGGCTGGGCGGAGCCCATGGACCGCATCGTCGCCCTCCAGGCGGTGGACGTCGCGCTGCGCGACGCGCTCGACCGCCTCGCCGTCGCGGCGCGGGTGCGCCTCTCCTACAGCCCCGATCTCGTGCCGACGTCGCGCCGCGTCTGCGCCTCGTGGCGCGCCGTGCCGTTAGGCAGCGCGCTCTCCGAGCTGCTCCGCGGCACGGGCGTCGAGGCGCGGGCGGTCGGCGGCGACCAGGTGGCGCTCGCGCCGGTGCCGCAGGGCGACGCACCCGCGCGCCGCGCCCCGGCAATGACGGTGCTCGAGAACATCGTCGTCACCGGCAGCGCCGCCGGCGCGCCGCGGCGGCCGCTCAGCGTCGCGATGGACGTCGTCGAGGGCGCGGAGCTGCGCCGGCGGTCGGCCGGCGGCTCGCTCGCCGAGGTGCTCGCGGGGAGCGTCCCCGGGGTCTGGGCATGGCGGCAGTCGCCGTCGAGCCTCCTCATGCGCTACGGCAGCATCCGCGGCGCGAGCTCGTTCGGCGCGAGCTACCCCAAGCTCTACATCGACGGCGTCGAGGTCGCGAACCCGCTCGTCGTCACGCGCATCAATCCCGAGACGATCGACCGCGTCGAAGTGATCCGCGGGCCCCAGGGCGCGGCGCTCTACGGCAGCGACGCGATCAGTGGCGTCGTCAATGTCGTGACGCGGAGCGGCGGCGGCGACCGCACGCGCTTCACCGTCCGCAGTGACGCCGGCGCCGTCGAGACGGACTTCCCGGGCGCGACGGCACTCTCGCAGCGCCACGCCGCGACGCTCCTCGCCGGATCGGGGGCGCATTCGGCGACGTTAGGCGTCAGCGCCGAGAGGCTGGGCGCGTATGTCCCCGGCGCGTGGAGCCACGCCTTCGGTGCCAACGGTGGCGCGCGCCTCGTCGGCACGAAGACGATCACCACCGGCTCCTTCCGCTTCAGCGCCGAGGAGGCGTCGTCGCCGACCAGCCCCGTGCTGCTCGACTCGGTCTTCGTCCCCGACGGAGCGACGCCGATCGCTCCCACCGCCGGCGCGCGCCAGCGCGCGACGCAGTACACCGCGGGCGTCAACGTGCGCATGATGCAGAGCGAGCGCTGGACGCACACGGCGATCGTCGGCCTCGACGGCTACCGCCTGAGCGGCGTCGGCGACGAGGTGGTGCCGATCCCGCAGGCCGCCGACGCCGAGCCCCGCTCCGCCGAAGGCTCGGCCGACCGCGGCACGCTCCGCCTCAGCAGCGTCGCGCAGTTCGGCACCCGCGACCGCGCCCAGCTCGTGCTCACGCTCGGCGCCGAGCAGTCGGTGCTGCGGGCGAGCACGCCGCGACTCGCGACACCGGTCGTGGACAACAGCGGATCGGGAAGCGCGAGCCGGACGATGTTCGCGTCGGTGCGAGAGAGCGGCAGCTCGGGAGGCGACGACTCGAGCGACAGGGGCACCGGCTGGCGCGGCAGCACCGGGCTCCTCGTGCAGGGCAACGTCGCCGTGCTCGACGCGATCTACTTCGTCGCCGGCACGCGCGTCGAGCGCAACTCCGGATTCGGCGCCGCGAGCGGCGCGAGCACGCTGCCGATGATCGGCGCGGCGATGGTCGGCGGACGCCAGAACCTGCAGCTCAAGGTGCGCGTCGCCTACGGCAAGGGGATCCGCGCCCCGCGCACCGCCGCGCGCGAGACGAGCGGCCACGGGAGCCGCGACCGCTTCGAGGAAAGCACGCTCTCTCCCGAACAGCAGGCCGGGATCGAGTTCGGCGCCGACCTTTTCGTAGGCCGCTCGCTCACGGTTCGCGTGACGCGCTTCGACCAGACCGCGACGGGGCTCATCCAGCGCGTCGTGACGCGCGTCGACAGCAACTCCGGGAGCGGCGGACGGGAAGGCACGCGCCGCATCGAGTACGCACTGCAGAACGTCGGCGAGATCGCGAACAGCGGCTGGGAGCTCGAGGGCGCGACGACGCTCTCCCGCCTCACCGTGACCGGCGCCCTCTCGCTCGTGGACAGCCGCGTCAGCCGGCTCGCGCCCGGCTACAGCGGCGACCTCGGGCGCTGCGGCGGTGGGGCGTCCTCAGATGCGATCTGCCTCAACCAGCGCATGCTCGACGTTCCGGCGCGGACGGCGAGCCTCGCCGCGACGTGGAGCGGCGACCACTGGGTCGGCGCGTTAGGCCTGACGCGGGTCGGCGACTGGATGGGCTACGACCGCATCGGTCTCGCCCAGGCGGTGGTGAACCGCCAGGCCCCCCTCGACCCGGCCGCGCTGGGCCCCTGGCTCCGCTCGTACTGGCTCAACTACCCCGGCGTGACCCGCCTCCGCGCCAGCGCCTCGCGCGACCTCGGCCGGGGGCTGACCCTGGTCGTCACCGGCGAGAACCTGCTCGACAGGCAGCGCGGGGAACCGGACAATGTGACGGTGCTGCCGGGGCGAACCGTTAGCCTTGGGCTTCGCGCGACGTTCTAGAACCGCCGCTCGGGCCGGCCGTTACGACGAAGGTTCAGCCGTATCCGGGATTGGTATCCGGGATTGGTGTCAGGCTTGTTGAAATTGGATTGTACCAGATTTCAACGAGCCTGACACCAACGCCTTCCCAACGCCTTCACTAGAACCGACGCTCGGGGCGGCAATTACGACGAAGGTTCAGCCGGATGAGGCGGATTTTCCGGATCCTGCGGATCCTGTCCTCGTCCTTCAACTCTCCTCGCACCAGCACCTGAACTACTTTGGGGCACGCGTGGAGAGATGGTCTCGCCCCGCTTGCCCCAAGGCAGTTCAGCGTGATATCGGCCGGCGAAGTGGAAAGCACGACGCCACGAGGGACGATCCGCAGGATCCGTTTCATCCGCGGAATCCGGATGAACCTTCGTCGTACAGGCCAGCCCGAGCGGCAGTCAGCCGGTCACTCGCGCTCCAGCTCCACAGTCATGACACGCTTCCGGCGAATGAGCTCGATGGTTGCCGGGCGGCGCGCGGTGGGGGCGGCGCGGAGACGGTCGAGGGTCACCACCTGATCGTCGACTCGCAGGATCACGTCGCCCGGACGGATCGGGTCCCACGCGCGCTCGGCCTTGAGCACGAGCAGGCCGCTCTCGCTCCCCTCGCCGAAGTAGGGGACCATCTCATCCGCTACCGGGCTGACCTCCAGTCCCGGTACCTGTTCGCGCGCCGCGAGGGCTCGGATCTGCTCCTGGAGCTTCGCCACCGCCTCGGCGATCGACGCCAGCGTCGGTGCGGCGGGCTCGCTGTCGCGGCCACCGTCGCGCGCGCTCGACGTCGCCGCGCTCGCATTCCGCGCCATGACGCCCGCCTCGAGCGTCACCGTGCGCGAGCGGCCGCTCGCCATCACGCGCAGCGTCACCTCGTCGCCCGCGCGGATGTCGGCGAGCTCGCGGTCGAGCCGGCGTACCACGGCGTCGCTGGCGTCCGCGTCGCCGATCGAGGCCGGCGGGACGCGCAGGCTGATGCCGTTGATCGCGGTGATACGGTTTCCTTCCTCGATCCCCGCCTGCTCGGCGGCGCCGCCGGGGACGAGCACCAAGACGAGCAGGCCGAGCGTGTCGCGCGTGTTGCCCGACGTCGACAGAACGACGCCGAGCAGCGTGCGCGCGTCGCCGGCCGGTGACGCGGCGGGTTGTGCCACCACGCGGTCGGCGCGCGCGTCGCCGCTCGGACGGGGCTGATCGCGAACGGTGCGATCGGTCCGTTCGGTGCGTGGCGCGCGCTCGACCGGTGGTGCCCCGTCGCCGCCTGACTGCGCGGCGAGGGGCGAGCTGGCTGCGATCGTTGCCGCGGCGAGCGCGGCGAGCGTGCTGAGGATGGCCATGTCCGGCTCCTTGCGGCTGGTTTCGCTGCGCGCGGTCACGGGGCACCGAGCCGGCGCGCGGCGACGAGATGGTCGGAGAACCACTTCCCGCGCTCACCTTCGCCGAGCACGTCGTAGCGCACCCCACCGCCGCTCGACGTCGCGTGGACGATCTGGTCGCGGCCGACGTAGATGGCGACGTGGTCGATGTTCGTGCGATCGTTGGCGAAGAAGACGAGGTCACCCGGACGCAGCGTGCCCACCGAGAGCGCGACGTTGCTCCCCGCCGTGGAGAGGCGCCGCAGGTCCCGCGGCAGCGTGGCGCCGGCCTGTCCGAAGACGTACTGGACGAAGCCGGCCGCGTCGAAGCCTTCGCTCGGCGACGAGCCGCCGCCGCGATAGGGCGCGTCGATGTACCTCGCCGCGATCTCGACAGCGCGTGCGCCGACGTTGGGGTCGATCCGCTCGGGCGGCGCCGCATCCGGGGGGCAGGGAGCGGCACCGCACGGTCCCATTGGCGTGCGACGCGGCTCGTGCGTCGTTGCCTCGCGCCCGCGCCGCTTCCGGCCGCCGCCGCCGCCGAAGCTGATCGTCAGCCCGACGCGGTACTCGAGCTTGTCCTGCCAGGTGCGGGGAATCCCGCTGTCGCTGTTGAACGCCTGGCGGTAGCGCGCCTCGCCACTGACGCCGAGCGCACCGATCAGGTCGTGATGCGCGCCGGCGCCGAGGCTCCACGTCGCGCGCGACGTGTCGGCCCCGGTGCGCGGCTTGACGCCGTACCCGCCGACGCCGGCGAAGGCGTAGGGGGAGAACCCGAGGAGGAGCATACGCAGCGGAGCGACCGCCCGGACCGGAGCGAAGATGAGATCGGCGTCGGCCGACCATGCACCGATCGTCGGCATCCCGAAGCCGTCGTCGCCGCCTCGGTAGGTGCGCGTCCCGCACGGCCCGCGACGGCAATCCGCCGCC
>DATAIS010000202.1:0-1792 GCA_036262535.1 Gemmatimonadaceae bacterium
CATCGGCTTTCCCGTGGCACGATAGGTCCCACTGTATCGTCCGAGCGCGACGACCGTGTCGCCGCCGTCGACGAATTCCGTCATGTCGACGCGAAAGCCGTCCCACTCCGAACCGATTCGCATGAAGACGTTCTGAAGCACCGCGTCCGGCCCGTGAAAGGTGCCCGGGTAGGGGGCGCCCTCGGATGAGATCCACTCGATGTCGGAAGCGAACGCGCCGAGTACGGCACCGATATCGCCGCGAGCGAATGCGTCGTAGAGCTGCTCGATCAACTGCACGTTCGTGCCTGGGGTAGTCGTCGTGGCCATGCGAGCCTCGCGGATGGTGGGGTCACCTGATATGCCACCGCCCGGGGGGGCTCGGCAAGAACCGTCCGAACCGTGCTATCCCGACCTCAGCGACCGCCGAGGTAGTCGAGCGCGAGGCTGGTGAGCAGGCGCACGCCCACCGGCAGCGCGGCCTCGTCGACGTAGAACGAAGGCGAGTGGTTCGCGGGCGCCTTACGTGGATCGGTGCCGGGGGGGGTGACGCCGAGGAAGACGAAGAGCCCCGGGATCCGCCGCTGGTACTGCGAGAAATCCTCGGCGGTTGTGGTCGGGTCGCCGATCGAGTCCTTTTTCAGCGGCGTCGTCAGCGCCACGCGCTGCAGCGTCGGCCGCATCCGGTCGAAGAGCGCGGCATCGTTGCTCGTGACGTAGTTGCCGCGGTCGATGGTCACCGTCGCGGTCGCCCCCGAGGCCTCGGCGATGCGCTCGGCGGTGCGCTTCACCCGCTCGTGGATGACGTTCTGCTGCTCGTCGTCGAAGACGCGGATCGTGCCCGACATCACGACGCTGTCCGGGATGATGTTGCGCGCCACGCCCGCATGCATGGAGCCGATGGTGACGATCGCCGGCGTCCGCGTCAGCGTCGTCTGCCTGCTGACCACCGTCTGGAGGCCGGTCACGATCTGCGACGCGACGACGATCGGGTCGACGCCGGCCCACGGCATCGCGCCATGCGTCTGGCGCCCGTGGACGACGATGTCGAGCGCGTCGGAGCTCGCCATGAGGCCACCCGGCCGCGTCACGATCGTGCCCGTCGCGTACGAAGAGAAGACGTGCAGCCCGAAGATCGCCGTCGGCGCCGGGTTGGCGAGCGCGCCGTCGGCGATCATCTTCGCCGCGCCGCCGGTCATCCCCTTCTCCGTCCGCTCCTCGGCGGGCTGGAAGATGAACACCACCGTCCCGCGCAGCCGCGGCTTCATCGCCGCGAGCACCTCGGCGGCGCCCATCAGCATCGCGACGTGGGTGTCGTGGCCGCAGGCGTGCATCACGCCCACCGTCTGCCCGTTCAGCGTCGCCGTCTTCCGCGAGCGGAAGGGGACGTCCACCTGCTCGGTGACGGGGAGCGCGTCCATGTCCGCGCGCAGCGCGACGACCCCACCCTGCCGCGCGCCGCGCAGCACGCCGACGACACCGTGCCCGCCGACGTTCGCCCGCACCTCCAGGCCTAACGTCTTCAGGTGGTCGGCGACGACCTTCGCCGTGCGCTCTTCCTCGTAGGACAGCTCGGGGTTCTGATGGATGTCCCGCCGCCAGGCGACCACCTTCGGCATCACGGCGGTGATGCGGCGCTCGAGGTCGGGATCCTTGCCGGTGCCCTGGGCACCGACGACGTGAGCCGGAGCGAGAAGGGCGAGGACGGCGGCGCATCGCGCGAGCAGGTTGTTCATCTTCATTGGCTTCAGTTGGTTCGACGGACGACGCCGAGCGGCAGGGACTGCGGGACCGCGCGTCGAGCGCGCCGGAA
>DATAIS010000203.1:0-3773 GCA_036262535.1 Gemmatimonadaceae bacterium
CGGCTCGACCGTCACCGGCTCATCGGCGGGGAGCTGGTCGAGGCGCGTCATGCACAGCAGCCGGGGCTTGCCGTTGATCTCCGCCGAGCAGGAACCGCACTTGCCGGCCTTGCAGTTCCAGCGCACCGCGAGATCGGGCGCCTGATCGGCCTGGATCTGGTGGACGGCGTCGAGCACCACCATCCCCTCGACGGTATCGGTGGTGAAGTCGCGGAGCTCTCCCTTCCCGTCCGCGCCGCGCCAGATGCGGAAGGTCCGCGTGCGGTGCTCGGCTTGGCGGTCCTGCTCGGCCTGGGCGGCGGTGTAGGCATCGACAGCGTGGGTTGCGCCAGCGGTGCCGTTGCTCGTCGGTGCGTTCGCCATCACTTCATTTCCTCGATCACCGCCCGAAGTTCGGCGGGCATCGGTGGGATCGGTGCGCGCTCGATGCGCATCTCGCCGCCGGAATCCTTGCTCACGACGAAGTTGAGCCCCGCGAACTCGTCCGACTTGTTCGGGAAGTCCTCACGGAAGTGACCGCCGCGGCTCTCCTTGCGCTGGATCGCCGAGAGTGTGATCGCTTCCGAGACCGTGAGCAGGTGCTTCAGGTCGAGCGCGGTGTGCCAGCCCGGGTTGTACTCGCGGTTGCCGCGAACGGCGACGCGCGTCGCCTGTGACTTGAGCGTGTCGAGCTTCCCGAGCGCGCGCTCCATCTCCTCCTGGATGCGCACGATGCCGACGAGGTCCTGCATCACTTCCTGAAGCGTGTCCTGCACCTGATACGGCCCGTCGGCGCTTCCGGGGCGGTCGAAGGGCTCGAGCGCTTCGCGCGCGGCGGCATCGACCTGTGAGTTGTCGATGCTCACCGTGCCGTTCGACCTCGCGAACTTCGCCGCGTACTCGCCGGCGCGCTTGCCGAAGACGAGCAGGTCGGAGAGCGAGTTGCCTCCGAGCCGGTTCGCGCCGTGGAGTCCGGCCGCGCACTCACCCGCCGCGAAGAGTCCGGGCACGGTGGACTGCTGGGTGTCGCCGTCGACGCGGATGCCGCCCATCACGTAGTGCGTCGTCGGTCCGATCTCCATCGGCGTCGTGGTGATGTCGATGTTCGCCAGCTGCATGAACTGGTGGTACATGCTCGGCAGCTTGCGGCGGATGTGGTCTGGCGCATCGGAGAGCTTCTGCTTGATCCAGGAGATGTCGAGGAAGACGCCGCCGTGCGGGCTTCCCTTCCCCTCCTTCACCTGCCTCACGATGCAGCGCGCGACGTGATCGCGCGTCAGCAGCTCGGGCGGCCGGCGTGCGTTCTTGTCGCCCTGGGTGTAGCGCCACCCCTCCTCGGGATCCGTCGCCGTCTGCGACCGATAGTTCTCGGGGATGTCGTCGAACATGAAACGGCGGCCCTCGTTGTTGATGAGGACCCCGCCCTCGCCGCGCACACCCTCGGTGACGAGGATCCCGCGCACGCTCGGCGGCCAGATCATCCCCGTCGGATGGAATTGGACGAACTCCATGTCCATGAGCTGTGCGCCGGCCTGGTACGCCAGCGAGTGGCCGTCGCCGGTGTACTCCCAGCTGTTGCTCGTGATCTTGTAGGCGCGGCCGATGCCGCCCGTCGCGAGCACGATCGCCTTCGCCTTGAAGAGCCGGAAGCGGCCGCGCTCGCGGTCGTAGCCGAAGGCGCCGCTGACGCGATCGCCATCCTTGAGCAGCGCCAGCACCGTGCATTCCATGTGCACGTCGATGCCGCGGTGGATGCCGTGGTCCTGGAGCGTGCGGATCATCTCCAGCCCCGTGCGGTCGCCGACGTGGGCGAGGCGCGGATAGCGATGGCCGCCGAAGTTGCGCTGGAGGATGCGCCCGTCCTTCGTGCGGTCGAAGAGCGCTCCCCAGGCCTCGAGCTCGTTGACGCGCGCCGGGGCCTCCTTCGCGTGGAGCTCGGCCATTCGCCAGTTGTTGACGTACTGGCCGCCGCGCATGGTGTCGGCGAAGTGGACGCGCCAGCTGTCGCGGTCGTCCACGTTGCCTAACGCGGCCGCCATCCCGCCCTCGGCCATGACCGTGTGGGCCTTGCCGAGCAGCGACTTGCAGACGAGACCGACGCTGACGTCGTTCGCCGCCGCCTCGATCGCGGCACGAAGTCCCGCCCCACCGGCGCCGATCACGAGGACGTCGTGCTCGACCGTCTGGTACTCGGCCACTACACGATCCTCCAGTCGTGCCAGATCCCCATCGAGCAGAGCCGGACGTAGAGGTCGGCGAAGGCGACCCCGAAGAGGCTCATCCATGCCCACTTCATGTGCCAGCGATTGAGGCAGCTCGAGCAGTCGTACGCCTTCTTGCGGATCGGGTGGCGCGAGAGCTGGTCGATGAAGCCGCCCACGACGTGGCGCATCGAATGGCAGCCGACGGTGTAGCTCGCGAGCAGCATGACGTTGAGCGCGAGGACGAGCGTGCCGAGCCCGATGCCGAACTCCGTTCCCCCGCCGGGCGCGGCGAAGCGCGTCGCCGTGTATACGTCGTACGACAGAATGACGAGGAAGAGCAGCGCGATGTAGAGGAAGTAGCGATGCACGTTCTGGAGCACGAGCGGAAGCGTCTTCTCGCCACGGTAGCCCTTGCGCGGCTCACCGACGGCGCAGCTCGGAGGGTCGGCCCAGAACGCCTTGTAGTACGCGCCGCGGTAGTAGTAGCAGGTGAAGCGGAAGAGTCCCGGGAAGGGCAGGATCAGCAGCGCCGGCGAGAAGGGGAGCCAGCCGGGCCACCATCCGGGTTTCGGCCCGAAGAGCGCGTGCGGCGAGTCGCCGAAGATCTCGGGGGAGTAGAAGGGCGAGAGGTACGGCCCGTAGGTGTAGTGCGCGTTCTGGAACGCCGCCCACGTCGCGTAGACGACGAACGACGACAGGATGACGAACACCACCAGCGGCTGCACCCACCATGCGTCGCTGCGCATGGTCTCGCCAAAGCCGCGATGAATCGGGAGCTGCGCGTGCGCCATCTGCTGAAACACCTCGTGGTCAGTGACGGTCCGACCGCTTGCCGGCGACCAATTGACCGCGAGGGTCGCGGGACGTCAAGAAACGCCCGCTAACGATTGTCGAAGAGGAGTTCCCGCTCGCGCAGCGTCCAGCGGTCGGTGTCGAGCTTCCTGTCGGTGACGATGGCGACCGACAGCTCGCCCGGATTGCCGACGTGCCGGTGCTCGAAGGCGTCGGGCTCGTCGAGCAGCTCGATCAGCGCGTCGCGGAGCCGGCGCGCCTCTGGGACGGTGAGGTAGAGCTGCGCGCCCTCGACCTTGTTCGACCGCTCGACGTCCAGGAACCACATGCGAAGTCCTCCTCGGCTGACTGGACTATGTTCCGGCGACGAGACGAGGGGAAGAGACGGGGGGAGGGGCTCGCTCGTTTCTCGTTGCAGTAGTCCCTCATCCACTGGCAGCTGGCAGCCGGTAGCCGGTAGCTGGCAGCTGCCGTTCAGACCGCCTTCACGGCCTCCGTCAGCTGCGCCAGCGACTGCTTCGCGTCGCCGAAGAGCATCTGGGTGTTCCGGGCGTAGAAGAGGTCGTTGTCGACCCCCGCGAAGCCCGCCTTCATGCTCCGCTTGAGGACGATGACGTTCTTGGCGTGGTCGGCGTCGAGGATCGGCATCCCGTAGAGCGGACTGCTGCGATCGGTGCGCGCCGCGGGATTCACCACGTCGTTCGCGCCGACGACGAGCGCGATGTCGGTGTGATCGAACTCGGGGTTGATCTGCTCCATGTCGAGAAGCTGATCGTACGGGATGTCCGCCTCGGCGAG
>DATAIS010000204.1:0-37662 GCA_036262535.1 Gemmatimonadaceae bacterium
GCGAAGATGTTCGACGTGTAGACGATGAAGGGATCGTTCGTCACGGCGAAGATCGCCGGGATCGAGTCGATGGCGAAGATCAGGTCGGTGAACTCGACGAGGACGAGGACGAGGAAGAGCGGCGTCGCGACGCGCCGGCCGTTCTCGATCGTGAAGAACTGCTGGCCACTGTAGCTGCTGGTGAAGGGGAGCAGGCGCCGCGCGACCCGGACGACCGGGTTGTTCTCCCCGTCGAACTCCTCGTCCTGCTTGAACGCCATGCGGATGCCCGTGATCACGAGCATCGCGCCGAAGACGTAGATCACCCAGTGGAAGCGCGCGAGCAGCAGGGTGCCGAGACCGATGAAGGTCCCGCGCATCACCAGCGCGCCGACGATCCCCCAGAAGAGCACCCGGTGCTGGTACTTCTCGGGGACGCCGAAGTACGAGAAGATCATCAGGATCACGAAGATGTTGTCGACCGACAACGATTCTTCGATGACGTATCCCGTGATGAACGTGAGCGCGGTGTGGCTGTCCTTGAACACGGCGAGCCCGGCCGCGAAGAGCATCGCGAGCGACACCCACACGGCGACCCAGATGCCTGCCTCCTTCGGCCGGACGACGTGTGCCTTGCGATGGAACACGCCGAGGTCGAGCGCGAGCATCGCGAGCACGAAAGCGTTGAAGCCGACCCAGAACCAGATGTTGGTCGCCATCGATGCGGAAAAAAGAAAAGAGACCACTGCCGTGCCGGTGGGGCACGACAGTGGTCTCGCCAAGGCCTTCCTGAAGACCCGTCGGACGACCGGGAGCGCGTCGCGCTCCGTCTTGACGATCGTCCGCTCCGGCACGCGCCGGACGGCTACTCCCCACTGGAGCCGAAAGCAAAGCTCGTCGCTGCGGCGAGTCAAGACGCGTGCCTTTGCATCGCCCACTGCGCGACCGTAGCATTGCGCTGATGCTTTCCGCCCAGCGAATGCCCCGCACCCCCGTCATCCTCGTCGCCGCGATCACGCTCGCCGCCTGCATGCGCACCGCTCC
This sequence comes from Gemmatimonadaceae bacterium, assembly GCA_036262535.1. Lineage (GTDB taxonomy): Bacteria > Gemmatimonadota > Gemmatimonadetes > Gemmatimonadales > Gemmatimonadaceae > JABFXC01. The sequence goes on from DATAIS010000204.1 coordinate 1,024, forward strand.
GTCCGCCGACCCGATCACGCTCGCCGTCGTCAACGCACGCGTCTGGACGGGCGACGCGCGGCGGCCCTGGGCCGACGCCATCGCCGTGCGCGAGGATCGCATCGCCGCAGTTGGGTCGAGCGCCGAGATCCGCAAGCTGGCCGGCGGCGCGGACGTCATCGACGCGAAGGGCGCGATGGTCGTCCCCGGCTTCAACGATGCGCACGTCCACTTCGTGTCGAGCGGGATAAACCTCGCGTCGGTGCAGCTGCGCGACGCGCGGACGCCGGAGGAGCTCGTCGCCCGCATCAAGGACTACGTGGCGACCGTCCCGAAGGGGACGTGGATCTTGGGGGGCGACTGGGACCACGAGCAGTGGGGCGGCCGTCTTCCCGAGCGCGGGTGGATCGACTCCGTCACCCCCGACCACCCCATCTGGGTCAACCGGCTCGACGGCCACATGGCGCTCGCGAACTCCGCCGCGCTGCGTGCGGCGGGGATCACGCGCGCAACGGCCGAGGTCGAGGGCGGGACGATCGTGCGCGACGCCGCCGGCGAGCCGACGGGGATCCTCAAGGACAATGCCCAGGCGCTCGTCGACCGCGCCGTGCCCGACTGGAGCGACGAGCAGAAGGACGAGGGCCTCGCCGCGGCGATGCGTCACGTCGCGCGGCACGGCGTGACCTCGGTGCAGAACATGGGCAGCTGGGACGACCTCGCCACCGTCGAGCGCGCCCACCGCGCGGGCCGGCTCGTGACGCGGATCTACGCCGTCGTCCCCCTCGCCAGCTGGGAGCGGCTCCGCGACACCGTCGCGAAGCGTGGGCGCGGCGACCAGTGGGTGCGCATCGGCGGCCTCAAGGGGTTCGTCGACGGATCGTTAGGCAGCCACACCGCCGCGTTCCTCGAGCCGTTCACCGACTCGCCACGAGACAGCGGGCTGCTCGTCAACTCGCCCGAGGACCTCTACGCCTGGACGCGCGGCGCCGACGCGGCCGGGCTCCAGGTGATGGTGCACGCGATCGGCGATCGAGCCATCAGGCTCCAATTGGATGTTTTCCATCGCGTAGCGACGGAAAACGGCCCGCGCGACCGCCGCTTCCGCATCGAGCACGCGCAGCACATCGCGCCGCCCGACATCCCGCGCTTCTCCTCGCTCGGTGTCATCGCGAGCATGCAGCCCTACCACGCGATCGACGACGGGCGCTGGGCCGACCGCGTCATCGGGCCGGAGCGGAGCCGCACCACCTACGCCTTCCGCTCCCTTCGCGACGCGGGGGCGCGGCTCGCCTTCGGCAGCGACTGGTTCGTGGCACCCCCCGACCCGATCACGGGTATCTATGCAGCGGTGACCCGCCGGACGCTCGACGAGAAGAACCCGGGCGGATGGGTGCCGGAGCAGAGGATCACGGTCGAGGACGCGCTCCGCGCCTACACCGCGGGCTCGGCGTACGCATCGTTCGACGAGGCAGAGAAGGGAACGCTCGAGCGGGGGAAGCTGGCCGACTTCGTCATCATCGACCGCGACCTCACGCGCATTCCACCGGAGACGATCCGCGCGGCGCGGATCCTCATGACCGTCGTCGCCGGGATGATCGTCTACGACAACCGTCAGGCAGGAGGGCTCTGATGTCGTTCCGTCCGCCACTCGTCGCACTCGCCATTGCCACCGCCGCGATCGCCGCCTGCACGACGCGGCGCGACGCCGCCGACTCCGCCGCCGCCGACTCAGTGGCCGCCGACAGCGCGCGCGGCGCCGAGACCGCCGGCGATGTCGCCACGCCGCCGGTGACCGGCAGCGCCGCCCGCGATACCGGCACGAACCGCGCGCCGGCGACGCCCGCGGTCACGACGCCGGATCGTGGCAAGACGACCCGCGATCCCGGACTCGGCCGCGACGGCAACCGGGAGCAGGTGCCCGAGGTGCCGCCGATCCACCGCACGCCCCACCCGGGCGGCACGACGCCTCCCGCCGGGGGCGACCGCACGTCGGCACTGGTCGCCGAGATCCGCGCTCTCGCCAGGGCGGACGGCTGCAAGTCGGCCGGCGACTGCCAGACGATGCCGATCGGCCACAAGGCGTGCGGCGGGCCGCGCGAGTACGTCGTCTACTGCGCCACCAGCACCGACGTGAACGCGTTGCGCGCCAAGGCGGCGGAGCTGGAGCGCCTCGACCGCGAGGCCGCACGCGGCATGGTGTCCGATTGCCGGATGGTCACGCGCCCGACGGTGACCCTCGCCGGCGGCGCCTGCCGTGCCGCCGCGCGGGAGCAGGCGGAGCCCGTCTACTGACGGGCCCCGCCAGCCCTGAGGCCGCTAATCGGTGACTTCGATCGCGCGCACGCCGTTGGGCAACGGTGTCGGCGCGCTCACGTAGGCGATCGCTCCCGGATTGGCGAGGACGAACGCGATCACCTCGGCATCGGCCGTCTTCTCCGGCGGCGGGACGTCGCGACCGGCGAAGATCTGCTGCTGCCAGAACGACTTCACTGCGATCACCGACTTCCCGTGCACGACCTTGGTGAACTCGACACGCACGGGCGACTTCTCGGGGAGGTCGCATGGCTGCACCGCCGCCCCCGACGGCCAGGTCGCGCGGCGGAGGAACAGCTTCGCCACCTTGGCCCTCGGCAGCGACGTGACGGGATTCTGTGCGTTGACGATGACCTTGTAGCTCGACGGAGCCGGCATCGGCCCGAAAGCCGCGGCGCCGAGGACGGCGGCTGCGGCCACGACTGCGAGACGTAGGCGCTTCATGATGAGACGGGAGTGAACGACGATGCGAGCGCGCGATGCCGGACGGCACCGCGCGCTCGCCCGTCATCGTGCTCAGAACGCGACGGAGAGGCTCGAGATGAAGTAGCGTCCCTCGAGCGGTGTTCCGCGCGTGTTCGTGACGCCCTCGACGTTGAAGCCCTTCGTGGCGTGCGCTTCGGTCTTCACCACCAGATTCGGGGAGACCGAGTAGCTGAGCACCACGGCGTCGTCGTGAACGAGCGGCACCCTGTAGTTGCTCGTCGTCGTGCGCACGTGGTACGTCGCGCGCTCCGCCTGGGCGCCGAGCGAGATCTTGCTCGTGACCGCGACGCCGCCCTGCGAGTACCAGCCATCGTACTGCAGGATCTTCTTCGCGTCGACATGGCGGAACTCCGAGCGCAGGTAGAACCGCTCGAACTTGGCATCGAGGCCCGCGTTGTAGCCGTCGAACGAGGTCTTGCGGGCGACGAAGAAGGCGTTAGGCACGGTGTAGCGCTGTCCGCCGCCGCCGATGCGGAGGCCCTCGATCGGAGTCGAGATCCAGAGCGACCCGCCGAGCGCGCTCTGCGCCCGGACACGCTGCCCCTGGTAGACGAGGACCGGGCCGGTCGGACCGGGCACGGGAACCGTCTGGAAATCGAGGAAGCTGAAGCTGCCCGCGTAGGCGTTCGCCTCGATCGGGAACGCCGTCTCACCGAGCAGCGACTGCGACACCGTCAGGCCGTCGACCGTCTCACTCGTGTAGATCCCCTCGTGGTAGAACGCGTAGGGGGCGCGATAGAAGGGGATCTGCGTGCCGACGTAGCGGATCTCGTTGTAGATGCCGAACTGAATCGGCATCTTGCCGACGCGAAGACGCGTCTGCGTGCCGAACTGGTGCTCGTAGAACGCCCAGTCGACCTTCACGTCGCTCTCGAACTGCATCGAGGGGCTCTCGCCGAGCCGACGATGCGCCATCTGGATGACGAAATTGTCGCGATCGCTCTGCGAGTAGCGCAGGAGAAGCGCCGCGCGGCGGTAGTCGGTAGTCCCCGTCTTGGGGATCCCGATCATGAGCGCGCTGTCAGAGACGGCGTATCCCTGCGTGAGGTAGCCGTGGATGGACAGCTTCTCGTCCTGCTGCGCCGAGGCGCTCGATGCGACGAGCGCGCAGCCCAGGGTGGCGAGGACCAGTGTACGAACGGAACGCATCGTCGCGATCTCCTGAAGAGTCGGTAGTCGAGTGTCAGGCCGGCGATGGTCGCCGGCCTAACAAACGGACTGCCAACACCTTAGGAGGGTAACGCCGCGTCCGCTTCGAGCCTTGGAGGGTTCTAATTCGTTGCCCTGCCGAGAGTTGGCGGGCTAGAAGCGAACCAGTTCCTCGTACGCCTGCCTGAATGTCTCCACCTGCGGCAGGATCGCGTCCTCGAGCCGCGGCGCGTAGCCGACGAAGGTATCGGTGCTCGCGATGCGCTTCACCGGAGCGTCGAGCCAGGCGAAGCAGTCGTCGGCGATGCGCGCGGCGATCTCGGCCCCATACCCCCACGAGATCGAGTCCTCGTATGCGACGATGACGCGGCTCGTCTTCTTCACGCTTTCATAGACGCGTTCACTGTCCCACGGGGACAGGGAACGCAGGTCGATCACCTCGACGTCGATCCCCTGCTCGGCGACCTGATTGGCGGCGACGAGCGCGCGCTGCACCGTCGCGCCGTACGTGACGACCGTCAGGTCCTTCCCCTCGCGCACCGTCTTCGCCTTGCCGAAGGGGATCATGAAGTTCGGACCCGGATACTGCCCCTTGTTGTAGGTCTGGCGGTAGAGGTGCTTGTGCTCGAGGAAGATCACCGGGTCGTCGCAGCGGATCGCCGTGCGGAGCAGCCCGTTCGCGTCGAGCGCGGTCGCTGGGCAGACGACGCGCAGACCGGGGCAGTGCGTGAAGAGCGACGCGCCGGTCTGCGAATGGTAGATCGCGCCGCGGATGTAGCCGCCATAGGTGGTGCGGACGACGATCGGCGCCGCGAAGGCGTTGTTCGACCGCCAGCGCATCGTCGCCAGCTCGTCGCGGAGCTGCATGTACGCCGGCCAGATGTAGTCGAAGAACTGGATCTCGACGACCGGCTTGAAGCCGCGCAGCGCGAGCCCGATCGCGCGGCCGATGATGTTCGCTTCGGCGAGCGGCGAGTTGAAGACGCGCGTGCCGCCGAACTCCTTCTGCAGACCCCACGTGACCTTGAAGACGCCGCCCTTGCCCTTGACCTTGCCGAGGTATTCCTCGCGCGAGACGTCGGCGACGTCCTCGCCGAAGACGAGCATCTTCGGGTTGCGCCGCAGCTCGTCCTTCATGCAGGCGTTGAGCAGGTCGACCATCGTCGTCGGGTCGCCGCTGAACTGCGGGTCGTCCTCGGTGTCGAACTGCTCGCTCCCCGGATCGACGTCGGGGGAGTAGACGGCGAAATGCACCGTCTCCTCGCCGGGCTGCTCCTGCGCGAGGGCGTCGTCGGTGGCGCGAAGGACTTCGGCGTCCACCTCCTCCTGGATGCGCGCGATGTCCTGCTCCGTGGCGTACCCCTCGGCGACGAGCCACTTCGGGAACTGCGTCACCGGATCGCGCGCTGCGTCGGCGTCGCGCTCCGCAGTCGGGCGGTACATCGTCTCGTCGTCGGAGAGCGAGTGTGAATAGGGACGGATCACCTTCGCGTGCACGAGCGCCGGTCCCTTCCGCTTGCGCGCGTACTCGACGGCGCGCTGCAGCGTCTGATAGCTGGCGACGAAGTCGCAGCCGTCCACTTCCTCGATGTAGAAATTGGGGAAGCTCTTCACGAGCTTCGAGATCGAGCCGCCGGCGGTGTTGACCTCGACCGGGACGGAGATCGCGTAGCCGTTGTCCTCGACGAGGTAGACGACGGGGAGCTTGAGGTTCGCGGCGGTGTTCAGCGACTCCCAGAACTCGCCCTCGCTGGTGGTGCCGTCGCCGGTGGAGCAGAAGACGACTTCGTCCTTCTCGAACCCGTCGGAGATCTTGAGCAGCTTCGCGCGCAGCGACGCCTCGGCCGACCCCGCCGCCTGGAGGAACTGGGTCCCCGTGGGCGAGGAGGTGGAGACGATGTTGAGCTCCTTCTTCCCCCAGTGGCTGGGCATCTGCCGCCCGCCCGAGTTGGGGTCCTTCGCCGCGCCGACCGCCGAGTAGAGCATCTCCGCCGCCGTCATGCCGAGCTGGAGGCAGAGCGCGCGGTCGCGGTAGTACATGTAGAACCAGTCGTACGACGGCTTGAAGACCATCCCCGCGGCCGTGAGCACCGCTTCGTGGCCCGCGCCGGAGATCTGGAAGAAGATCTTGTTCTGCCGCTTGAGCTGGACCTCCTTGTCGTCGATGCGGCGCGACAGGAGCATCGTGCGGTAGACGGCAAGGAGCTGTTCGCGGGAGAGGCCGGCGGTGGAGCTGCGCTCGGCGCGGGTCTGGGTAGCCATCGGTAGCGGCGCGGGAAGAAGATTCGACCGGAAAATAGCATGCGATGCGCCGCGCGGCCGGTGCGAACCGATCAGCCCCCCTAAAGCTGGGCTCGCCACCTTGCGGCCCGCTGCAGCCCGCGTAGGTTAGGCGGAGCAACTGTTTGTGCCGCACATCACAGGGCCCTTTTCGTCGGCCGCGCACTGGGCGTGTCCGCCGAGGAGTCGTTGCATGATCGCAGTGACGACCCAGATCGGCGCTCGCGACCGGCTCCGGCAGGTCGCGACGAAGCTGGGATTTCCGGTGCCGACGTTCTGCGTGCGAGCGGCGGATCTGCCGCCTGGCGTCGTGGCCGACACCATACTCCTGCTCGATCTCGGAAGCTGCGCGCGCGAGCCCGAGCTCTCGCCGCGGGTCGCGCGGTGGCTCGCCAGCCACCCTGGTACGGCGCTCGTTCTCTTCGTGCCGCTTCTCGACCGGGACGCCGAGATGCATGCGATGTTCGACCTGACGTCGCTCGGGGCCACTCAGGTGATGACGGCGAGCGACTTCGCGCGCCTCGAGGTCTGGCACAACCTCGTGTCGCGGCAGCTCCTCGCCGCGCGCCAGACCGAGATCCGCGCCGACTTCCTCGAGCGGGTCAGAACGTTAGGCATGACGATCGCCGCGGAGCGGATCGTGCTGCGCCTGCTGATCGACACGCCGACGGTGACGGACGTGCACGCGGCCGCGGCGGCGGCGATGGGACACGTCGTCGGGCGCGGGGAGGCGATGCGGATCGCGGTCTGGCGGGAGCTCCGCCGCGCGGGACAGCTCTCGGCGACGCGACTGCTGCTCGTCTTCCAGCTTCTATGGTATCGTCGACTGGCGGACCTCGGCTGGCGCGCGGGGACGATCGCCGCGTTCCTCGGCTTCAAGTCCGCGCGTGAGCTGCGGTTGACGCTGAAGCGGCGCCTCGGGCTCACGATGCACCAGATCAGGGCGACGCCCTACGAGGACGCGCTGGACTGGGTGGTCGCGAGCTGCAGCGACCGGGCCGTAACAAATGCGACCCTCGCCAGAACAAAAATGCCCTTTCTCGGGGTGAGGGAGCGCACGACGTTCCGCGGTGCCGCAAAACGGGCGTTTTGCGGCTAGAGGGCTGACGTCGGCTCGCGCGCACATCGCGGTGTCGGACCGGCCGGCCCGACTTCAACGCCGCGAGGTCGCACATGAGCCTCCGCACCACACTCCCCCGGGGACGGGCAGCGTTCGCAGCTGCAGCCGTCGCCCTCACCGCCTTCCTCGCGAGCTGCGACGAGCCCAATTCGCCGACGCGAAGCAAAGCCGCGACAGGCGCCCGATACCCGACGGCCCCGTCGCAAGCCATCGCGGACGCGATGCCGCAGGCCCGTCTCCAGAGTCTCTCCGACGGCGTCTGGGGCAGGCGGGTTCTGTTGCTGAACGCCGATGGTGGCCAGGGTCCCTTCCTCGAGAGCCAGCTCGTGGCGACGGGCCGCTTCACCGCGGGCGACATCGACATCATGGACCTCCCGTCGACCCCGCCATCGCTGGCAACGCTGCAGAACTACGGGTGCATAATCGTCTGGACGAACTTCGCGCCGCCGAGCCCCGTCGCAAACGGCGACAGGCTACGCGAGTACGTCGACGCGGGAGGCGGTGTCGTGCTGGCGGTGTACGGCTACTCGAGCCCGAACGATCCCTGGGAGATCCAGGGAGGGATCACGAATCCCGGCTACAGCCCCTTCGATCTGACGACGACGCGGCAGTTCGCGTTCCCGCGCAGCCTGAACTTCGGCACCGCGCTGACGAGCCATCCGATCCTCAGCGGGGTCGCGGACTTCACATACGGCGGGAACAGCAACTACGTGAACCTCGCGCTCGATCCGGGAGCAACGCTGGTGGCGAGCGACAACTTCGGCCTTCCGCTCATCGCGGTGAGCGCCTCGGAGAAGGTCGCAGGCATCAACGTCTATCCGGGCTCGTACTTCTCGAAGTCCGCGGGCGTCTTCCGCGCATTCGCGAACGCCTGCATCAGCACGGGCGACGGCCACGCGAACACGGCGCCGGTCGCGAACGCCGGTCCGCCGCAGGGTGGCCTCGAAGGCGGCGAGATCACGTTCGACGGCAGCGGATCCTCGGATGCGGACGAAGGCGATGTGCTGACCTACCACTGGGACTTCGGCGATGGCGCGACCAGCGACGCCGGCCCGGTCGTCACGCACGTCTATGACGACAACCGCGACACGCCGTACACCGTCACGCTCACCGTCAGCGACGGCGACGAGAGCAGCGCGCCATCGACGACGACGGCGACGATCGTGAACGTGGCACCCACGGCCACCTTCAGTGTGCCGGGTGGATCGATCAACGAAGGTGGCAGCTTCGTCATCGAGCTGACCGATGCGACCGACGTTTCCGCGGCTGACAGACTTGCCGGCTTCACCTTCACGCTCGACTGCGACGACGGGAGCGGCCCGGCGGAGGGAGCCTCGCGGAGCTGCGCCGCTCCGGACAACGCGACGCGCACGGTGAGTGGAACCGTCACCGACAAGGATGGCGGCGTGACGCCGTTCTCGGCGGAGGTCACCATCGTCAACGTCGCGCCAAGCGTCGACGCCGGCGACGGCGCGACGATCCTCTCCGGAGAGGCATTCACTCTCAACGGCAGCTTCAGCGATCCGGGGCTCTCCGACTTCCCGTGGAGCTTCACCATCGGCTGGAGCGATGGTTCTCCGACGACCGGATCGGTGGGTGTGCAAGGGGCCATCAGCCGCAGCCACACTTACCTGCGTGCCGGCACCTATACCGTGACTCTCTCGGTCACGGACAAGGACAACGAAGCTGCTGCCGACGTGACGACCGTGGTCGTGAGTCGGATTCCCGTTGCGGGACCGGCGGGCTATGAAGTGATCAACGTCGAAGGCGTCGGGCACGGAATGGTCACGATCGAGGTCCTCAGCACCCCGACGGTCGACGCGACGACGATCGTCGCCTCGATCGCCACGCTCGGCAACGAGAGTGGCGCCGAGACGCACGTCGAGCGGCGCAACAACGGCACGTACATGACGTCCGTCCAGGACGTGAACGGCGATGGCCTGATGGACATCTCGCTCAAGTTCCGCCGCGATCAGCTGCGCAGCACCGGTGACCTCGTCGAGGGCACCGAGCACCTGGTCCTGCTCGCCGATCTCGCCGACGGGCGGCAGGTCCGCGGGGTCTACAATGTTCGCACGGTGCCGAAGTAAGGCCTGACGAAAGGAAGTTGCGCGCGGCCGGCGAAAGCCGGCCGCGTGTCTTCTTCGGGCCCTGCCGGCGTTGCCGGGGAGCCCGCGGGGGCGTCCTCGTAGGTCAGATGCCCGCTCTCGCCGGAACCCTCGTCGACGCGCCTCGCCGTGCGCGCCAAAGCATGCTGCTCCGCTACGCGGGGCTGGCCGTGCTGGCGCTCGCCGGGATCACCTGCCGCGACGCGAACCCGCTCGCGCCGGGGCTCCCGACGCGCGCGTCGCTCGCCGTCGCGCCGGCCTTCGAGCGGCCCAGTCTCCGCCGTGAGGCAGCGCCTGCAGGCGTTTTCGGCGCGCTGAAGTCGGTGCACGGCGCTCTCGTGCCGGCCGGGGGCGGCACGGCGTACGAGGTGAGCGCCGATTTCGTCGGCGATACCGCGCGACTCGTCTTCGACGTCGCCTTCCCCGGCCAGAGCCAGCGCTACGTGCTCTTCCTGTCCGCGACGGACAGCGCCGGCGACACGCTGTTCCGCTCCACCGAAGATGTCGTCGCTCGGCCGGGGGCCAACGCGCCGCTCGAGCCGCTCCTGACGTACGTCGCGCCCGATACCGCGGTGCGCTTTCTCGACGTCAGCGCCTCCGACACCCTGCTCACCATCGGCGACTCGCTCGCCGTCAGCGCGAGCGGATACGACGCGAGCCGCCAGGCGGTGTCGCCGGTGCGCGTCGCGTGGACGCTGCGCGACACGAGCGGCGCGAGCCTGAGCGCGCGGAGCGGGTCCACGGCGAGGCTCTTCGGCGGGCGCTCCGACGATGACCTGTGGGTCGTCGCGGCAGCGTTCAACGGCACCACCGACTCGGTGCGCGTCCACGTCCGGGTCGCGACGGCAAGGGTGCAGCTCAGCGCCGACACGCTGCGCATGTTCGAGGGCGACTTCGCGACGGTGAGCGCATACGCGTACGACGCGGGCGACGCGCTGCTCGACCGCGAGGTGAGCTGGCAGTCGCTCGATCCGACGGTCGCGTCGGTGAGCGTTGGACTGCCGCAGCTCGCGTCCCCCGCGCGGTCGGGATTCTCGTCGTCCAGCTACGCGCAGGTCATCGCGCACGTCGCCGGGACGACGCGCGTCGTCGCGAAAAGCGGCGGAAAGATGGACACGGTCGTCGTCGTCGTGACGCCGGTGCCCGTCGCGGTCGTCGTCGTCACCCCCGACAGCGCTGCGCTCCTCCCCGGCAAGCAGATCCGGTTCACCGCCGAGCCGCGCGACCAGCTCGGAAATCCGCTCGCGGGGCGCCCGGTTGTGTGGAGCTCGAGCGACGACCTGATCGTGTCGGTCGGCGCCGACGGCACGGCGACCGCGCTGGCCGCGGGAGTGGCTACGGTCAGTGCGACCGTCGAGGGCGTGCCGGGCAGCGCCAGCGTCCGCGTCGACTCGGTGCCCGTGAACATCGTGCGCACGACTGTGTCGCCGTCCACGATCGAGCTCCGCGCGATCGGCGCGTTGACGCAGCTCTCGGCGGCGTCGTACGCCGCCGACTCGAGCCTCGCCCCGGGGCAGCACACGTGGAGCGTGATCCCGGGGAGCAGCGTCACGGTCGATCCCCTCGGAGCCGTCACGGCGGTCTCGGTCGGGAGCGCCTGGGTGAGAGTCACCGAGCAGGGCGGCACCTCGGATTCGGCGCTGGTCACCGTGACGCAGGTGCCGGCGTCGGTGACGGTCACGCCGCCGTCGATCACGGTCGATGCCGTCGGCCTGACGGTGGTCTACCGCGCCTCGGTCGCGGATTCGCTAGGCTCGTCCATCCCGTCGCCGCAGCTTTCCTGGTCGGTGGACGCTCCGACGGTCGCCCAGATCGAGCTGGCCGACGCCGACTCGGCGGTGGTGCGCGCCCTCGCGTCGGGGATGACGAAGGTCGTCGCCCGGTCGGGGACTGCGAGCGGCGGCGCGGAGCTCGTCGTCAACCAGCTCGCGAAGAGCGCGACGCTCGGGCCGCCGACGCTGACGCTCGGCGCCGGCGGTCGTGGGCGGCTCGTGCCGACCCTGCTCGACGCGAACGGCAGCGCGATGCCCTTCGCGTGGAAGGAAGTCGAGTGGGTGGACGAGGGGAAGAACGGCGTCATCGCGATCGACAGCGTCGGCGAGGTGCTCGCCACCGCCTTCGGCGCGACGACGGTTCATGCGGTGGTGCAGGGCATACCGACCGCCCCCGTCACCGTGACGGTCAGTGACAACGCGCCGGCGGTAATCACCTTCTCGATCGACACGCTGACCCTGACGGGGAGCGCGACGCTGACGGTCTACCTCTCGGTGGCGTCGCAGGGCGCGGTCCAGGTGGCGCTGACGGACAGCGCGAAGCTCCTCCTGCTCGAGCCGGACACGCTCGTCTTCGACAAGACGACGCGCATGGACGTGAAGCTGACGCGCATCGCCGACGGGATCACGAAGCTCGACGCGAGCGACGTCGGCAGGGTCTACACGCCGGCGACGATGACGGTCGCCGTCGGGACGAAGCTGCCGCCACCCGACAAGAGCCCGGCCCCGCCGCCGCCGAGCGGCCTCGTCGCGCCCCCGAAGCGCAGGCAGTAGTCGCGCCCAGGAGGGGTGCGCGGTGGCACTCGCCATGCGTTTTACGGGTCCGTACACAAGCGGAACCCTTCACCTCCGAGGCATCCCATGCCGCCGGCGACGAATCGTCATTGCACCTTCTGCGACATCATCAACGGCGCTGGCGAAGTCAGCGTCTGCTACGAGGACTCGATCGCCCTCGCGTTCATGGACATCCAGCCGGTGAACTCGGGGCACGTGCTCGTCGTGCCGCGCCGCCACTTCGAGTCGTTCGAGGACCTGCCGCACGAGATCGCGCTGCACCTCTTCGAGGTGGCGATGAAGCTCGAGCCCGCGGTGCGGGTGGTGACGAAGGCACAGGGGATGAACGTCGTCGTCAACAGCGGGCGCGCGGCGGGGCAGGACGTCTTCCACTACCACGTCCACCTCATCCCGCGAAAGCTCGGCGACGGCTTCGACATCCCGCTGCCCTTTCCCGGCTCGGACATGCCGAACCGGATGCAGCTCGACGCCTGCGCGGCGCGGATCATCGGGACGGTTCACGAGCCGGCGCGCGCGCGTGCCACGGCGAAGGCTGGCGACGTCGCGGCTGACTAGTTTCCCGACAGTTCGCGCGTTACCTCGCGCCAGCTCTCGCGTCGCATAGATAAGCGGCCCCGGGGAGCTGGCGCGTATGGCATGCGCGCTGCACTATAGGGCCGTGGCGGCCATCAAGCCGTTCACAGCTCGGAGACGATGATCGAAGGCAACGACGATCCACGACACCGGCTCGAAGAAAGGGGGCGACGCGGCGCTGCCGCGTCCTCCACTGCGTCGGTGCTCTCCGACCCCTCCTGCACGCCCCGCCCGGGCATTGCTCCCGGCGCGGGGCGTCGTCTTTTACCCCCTAGCGAGATGCCCCGACGCCACTCGAGCAGCTCCCGGATGATGCTTCCTCGCGCCCGGACCACCTCACGCAAGCGCCGGAGCCCGTCGTTCGCCGCCGCCAAGCGCGCCTACAAGCGCGCCGCGATGCGCGACTGCGGGAGGCGCTGCGTCTACTGCGCCTCGCCGCTCGGGTTCGACATCCTCACGCTCGATCACGTGCAGCCGCTCGCGCATGGCGGCGCGCACTCGCCGGGCAACATCGTGGCCGCGTGCACGCGGTGCAACTGGCTGAAGGGGGACATGCTGCCGACGGAGTTCTTCGCCCGCTTCCCGTGGGCGGGGGCGAACTTCATCCGCTATGCGCGCGCCGTCCATCGCGCGCTCAAGCGCGCCGCGCGCCGCGCGGTCAGCCTCGCGATGGCCCGCGAGGCGATGGCGGCGAGACCGGCGCTCGCCGCCTAGCTCCTCGGTCGGCTTTACCGCCTAACGCGCGAGGGCGAGCGCCGGCTGCCCGGCCGGCGCCAGCCCCGCGGCGGCGCCGCCCTCGCGGCGCGCGCGCTCCCACGCGAGCATGGCCCGCTTCCGCGCGATCCCGCCGCCGTAGTTGCCGAACGCGCCCGTCTTGCGGATGACGCGGTGGCAGGGAATGAGATAGCTGATCGGGTTCGCGCCGACCGCGCTTCCCACCGCGCGTACGGCCGTCGGCGCGCCGATCGCCGTCGCGACGTCCTCGTAGGTGGCGACCTCGCCGAGCGGGATGCGCAGCAGCGCTTCCCACACCTTGAGCTGGAAGTTCGTTCCCTTCACGAGCAGCGCGAGCGGCGCCGGCATGCCGTTGCCGATGCGGAAGAACGCGTGTGCCGCCTGCTCGGTCGCGCGCGGGTTCTCGATCAGCCGCGCGCCCTCCCACGTGCGCTCGAGCCTGTCAAGGGCGCCGGCGACGCCGTCGTCGAGCGCGAAGTTGAGGCCGCACACGCCTCGCGACGTGACGCCGACGACGCACTCGCCGAAGGGCGTCTCGTGCGCGCCCCACTCGATGAGCAGCCCGTCGCCGGCGCGCTTGTACTCGCCTGGCGTCACGGCATCGATCGTCACGAAGAGGTCGTGCAGCCGCCCCGCGCTGGAGAGCCCCGCCTCGTAGGTCGCGTCGAGGAGCGAGCGGCGCTCGGCGAGCAGCTCGCGCGCGTGGGCGACGGTCTGGAACTGGAGGAACCGCTTCGGGGAGATCCCCGCCCAGCGGGTGAAGAGCCGCTGGAAGTGCGATTCGCTCAACCCGACGAACTGCGCCACGGTCGCGAGCTGCGGCTGCTCGCGCGCGTGCTCGTCGAGGAACTGGATGGCGCGTTCGACGTAGTCGTAGTCGGTCTGGACTGGCACGGCGGTGTCCTCGGAAGCGCGAAGGGCGGAACGCGGCACCCGCCGCATCCCGCCCTCATCATAGCGCGCCGGCCGACCGCCGACGACCCGATTCCTGCGCGTCGTTCCGGGTTTCTTCCGATCGTTCCCGTCGCTCAGTTCTGGTCCGGAGGTGTCGCGGGGGTCGCCTGCTGGCCCGCCTGCTGCGCGACGGCGGCGTTCATCTTCGCCTCGAGCTCGTTCACGTGCGCGAACATCGGGCCGAGGGCCTCCTGGTTCGCGTCCATGAAGTAGTAGTTCGCGAGCACGGACGGAGGCAGGGTGCGGCGGTTGAAGGTCGGGTCCTTGAGCTTCTCGGCGGCGTTGATGGTCTCGAGGAAGGCCATCGTCGCGAGGAGATACATGCGCGGCGTGAGCCCCGCGTTCTCGATCTGCTCCTTCATCTCGGGAACGCGCTCGAACCGCGCCGCGAGGACGTCGAGCGTGACCTTCTCGCTCGGGTCGTTGGCGGCGTTGATCTGCTGGTACTTCGAGACGAGCTGCGGCTGGGCGGCGATCGTCGCGTAGATGCCCTCCTGCGACTCGATCAGCTGCTTCATGATCGCCATCGTCAGGTGGAAGCTCTGCACCTCGAGCATGTCCTTCTTGCTGTCGAGGGCGAGCTGCATCTGGGCATGCGCGCCGACGGGGAGTGTGGTCAGCAGCGCCGCGACGACCGCCACGCGGCGCACGAGGTTGGTCAGGGGGCGGAACATTCGCTCTCCATTCGGGGGTGTCGAACGTCCCTGCGGCGACGCGAGGGACATCCATCTGACACGATCGTGCCGGATGGAGGTCACCACCGGAGAGTCAGTAGTCGACGGGGCGGAGCCAGCTCTCGCCGATGGCGCTGTGGCTCAGCATCGCGACCGTGGGCAGCTTCCGCTTCCAGTGCGTGCCGTCGATGCGCCGGCGCACGATCTCGACCTCGGCGGCGTCGAAGCCGCGGGCGACGATGTCGGCGGGGGAGTATCCAGCGAGGACGTGGTTCAGGATCCGGTCCGCCTTCTGGTAGCTGATCCCGAAGTCGCCCTCGTCGGTCTGTCCGGCGACGAGGTCCGCCGACGGGGCCTTGTCGACGATCGGCGCCGGCACGCCGAGGTGGCGGGCGAGCGCCCAGACCTGGCTCTTGAACAGGTCGCCGAGCGGGTTGACGGGGGGCGAGTCGTCGGCGTGCCAGGTGAAGTATCCGAAGAGGCGCTCCGTCTTGTTGCCCGTGCCTAACGGCAGGGCGCGATGCTTCGCCGAGAGGTCGAAGAGGGCGATCATGCGCACGCGCGCCATGACGTTGCCGCGGCGAGTGGCGTCGGCGTCGGGCTCGGCGGCGAGGTAGCCGTCGACGGCGCCGCTGATGTCGAGGGTGCGTCCCTCGATGCCGGCGGCGCCGATGACGAGCTGGCCGTGCTCGAGGCTGGCCGGGCTCGAGGTCCGGTAGGGGAGGCGGACGCCGACGACGTTCTTCGGGCCGAGGGCGCGCGCGGCGAGGAAGGCGGTGACGGCGGAGTCGACGCCGCCGGAGATGCCGACGATCGCGCGCTCGAAGCCGCGGGCGCGGGTCTCCTCGCGGATGAAGTGGACGAGCCACTCCTCGACGAGGACGGGGTCGATGTCGAGAGGCGGCGGGGTGCCGGCGTCGGTGGCGCGGACGAGGGGGAAGGGCGCGGTGGCGGAGGGGGGCGAATGGTGATGGTCGAGGCGCCGCGAGGGGGCATTTTGCTGTTCGGGGGGGGCCCCCCGCGCTGCGCCCGCGCACTCGGCCTCGTCCCACTCCACCCGATCATCCTCCCTGGCCCGCACCGCCTCCAGGTTCGCTACCAGGTGCGGCATCATCGTCTCGAGGTCGGCGATGAGCGGCATGTCCGCCCGCGCCCGCGCCAGATCCCCGAGATCGATGGCAGCCGCCGCCACCGCCTCGTTCCAGAGCGGCGCCCGCACACGAATGTCGCCCTTCGGTCCGATCAGCACCGACCCGCCGACGAAGAACTTCCCCCCCTCGCTCCCGACCAGGTGCGAGAGCGAGACGAACACTCCGTGCTCGTCGGCGATCTCGCGCACGAGACGCTCCCATCGTGCGAGGCTCGCCGGACCCGGCACGTCGTCCACCGCGTACGGCCCGCGCGCCGGCGCTGCCGCGTGCACCAGGATCAGCTCCGCGCCGTCGAGGGCCGCCATCGTTCCGCTCAGCGAGTGCCAGGCATCCTCGCAGACGAGCATCGCGACCCGACCAACCGGCGCGTCGAAGGCGCGCACCGACTGCCCACGCTCGACGAAGCGTTCCTCATCGAAGAGCCCATAAGTCGGCAGGAAGACCTTGCGATGCACGTGATGGATCACCGGCTCGCTGCCGCCGACCGTCACGTAGAGCGCGCTGTTGTAGAGCTTGTGGCTCCAGAGCTCGTAGAAGCCGATCGCGACGTCGAGCGTCGCCCCGGGCGGCGCGTGGGTGGCCGCCTGCTCGCGCCAGAGGCGGTTCAGGTCCGCGGCGAGCGTTCCCGCGGTGACGGCGTGTTCGCGGACGCCACCCTCGAGGAAGTAGCCGGTGAGGGCACTCTCGGGCAGATGGAGGAGCTGTGGCCGCGGCGATTCGGCGGCGACCTGCGCGAACAGCGCGCCGAGCCGGCGCAGGTTGTCCTGGTACTCGCCCTTGCGTGGCTTGAACTGCGCAACCGCGAGGTGGAGCGGGCGGGGCATACCGAAAGTTCGCGCCTTACCGCCGGCGGAGCAACGGTGACGCGGAGCACGACGTTACCTTTCGTGCATCTCGCGGGTATATGAACGGTGCCGCCGGCACCTTACTCGACCGCCCCTCGGCCCCGCAATGCGTCACGTTCAGCTTCCGCTAGCCGCGGCACTCCTCGCCGCCGCTCCCCTCGCCGCTCAGCAGCAGCAACCGCAGTCCACGGGCGAGCCCTGGCGGCTCGTCCAGCCGCCGCAGTCGTCCCTGGTCTACGCCCGCGACGGCTCGCTCATCGGCGAGATCGGGCGTGAATGGCGGACGAGCGTCGCGATCAAGACGCTCCCCAAATACGTCGGGCAGGCCTTCGTCGCCGTCGAGGACAAGCGCTTCTACCAGCACAACGGCGTGGACGTCGTCGGCGTCGCGGCGGCGCTCAAGGACGCGGTGCTCGGCGATGCCCGCGGCGCGAGCACGATCACGCAGCAGCTCGTCGGCAACATGCACCCCGACGTCGTCGATCGGCGCGACCGCAGCGTCGGCCGCAAGCTCCGCGAGCAGGAAGCCGCGCGCGAGATGGAGCGGCACTACTCGAAGGAGCAGATCCTCGAGGCGTACCTCAACCAGATCAACTTCGGGCACGGCTGGTACGGCGTCGAGGCGGCGGCGCGGCACTACTTCGGCAGGCCGGCCTCGAAGCTGACGCTCGCCGAGGCGGCGTCGCTCGCGGCGATGCCCGCGAGCCCGGTCGGCTTCGATCCGGCGCGGTATCCGGAGAAGAACCGGGACCGCCGCAACACCGTCCTCGCGCTGATGGCACAGCAGGGGTACATCACCGCCGACCAGGCGCGCGCGGCGCGCGACGAGCGGGTGGTGACGGTGCCTAACGGCGGCATGTCGGCGACCGCGCCCTACTTCGTGGACGTCGTGCGGGCGCAGGCCGAGCGCGGCGGCGTGCCGGTGATGAACGGCGGCTACCGGATCTACACGACGCTCGATCCGTCGCTCCAGCGCGCGGCGACGATCGCGCTCGTCGAGGGGACGGCCGCGGTCGAGATGCGCCCGGGCTACAAGCACAACACCTACCTCAAGCGCCCCAAGGGAAGCGCCGACTATTTGCAGGGCGCGGTCGTCGCCCTCGACCCGGTCACGGGCGAGGTGCGCGCGCTCGTCGGCGGACGCAACTACCAGGAGTCGCCCTTCAACCGCGCCGTCTCCGGGGTGCGCCAGCCTGGCTCGGCGTTCAAGCCCGTCGTCTACGCGCTCGCCGTCACCGACAGCATCACGCCGACGACGATCGTCCACGACACAGCGCTCTCGATCCCGCTGCCGACCGGCGAGACGTACCAGCCCGGGAACAGCGACGGCAAGTTCCTCGGTGCGCTGACGCTGCGCGAGGCACTGACACTCTCGCGTAACCCGGTCGCGGTGGAGCTCGGGCAGCAGCTCGGGATCGACTCGGTCGCCGCGCTCGGCCACGCGCTCGGCATCAAGTCCGACATCGCGCCAGTCCCGTCCAGCGCGATCGGCGCGTCGGTGCTGCGGCCCCTCGAGCTCGTGGCCGCGTATGCCGCGTTCGCGAACCTCGGGTCCGCGGTCGAGCCGTCGTTCGTGGTGCGCGTCGAGGACCGGAATGGCCGGACGGTGTGGGCACCCGAGCCGGCCGCGCCCGCGCTCGCGCTCGATCCGCGCGTCGCGTTCATCGTGCGCGACATGATGCGCGACGTCGTCGAGCGCGGAACGGCGACGTCGATCCGCCGCGTGCTGCCGCCGACGATCCCCGTCGCCGGCAAGACGGGAACGACCAACGACAACGCCGACGTCTGGTTCGTCGGCATGACGCCCGAGATCGTCGCCGGCGTCTGGCTCGGCTTCGACCGGCCGAAGACCATCACCCCCGGCGCCGCCGGCGGCTCGCTCGCCGCGCCGATCTTCGGCAGCATGATGCAGCGCTGGTACGCCGGCCGGACCGCCGGCACCTGGGAGCCTCCCGCGGGCCTCGTCTCCGGCGAGATGGACCGCCTGACGGGGATGGTCGCCGACGCGTCCACCCCGCCCGAACGGCGCTATGTCGAGTATTTCCTCGAGGGAACGGAGCCCGAGGGGCTCAGGTTCGATCCGTGGCGGATCTTTTCGAGCGGGGCGGTCATAACGGTCTTCTGAGGCCGCAGCAGAGCTGACAGGGGTCGGTCAGGCCGCGTTCCGCTTCGCCGCCTCCTCGGCCTGCTCCATCTCCGTCTTCTTCGTCCGGACGGGCTTCGGCGCCGGCAGCAGCGCGATCTCGAACACCTCGTCGAGCGTGCGCACGCAGTGGAAAGTCAGCTGCTTGCGCACGTCTTCGGGGATGTCCTCGATGTGCGCCTCGTTCTCCTTCGGCACGATGATCGTCGTGATCCCCGCGCGATGGGCGCCGAGCACCTTCTCCTTGACGCCGCCGATGGGGAGGACGCGTCCGCGGAGTGTGATCTCCCCCGTCATCGCGACGTCCTTGCGCACCGGCCGCCCCGACATCGCGCTCACGAGCGCCGTCCCCATCGTGACGCCGGCGCTCGGGCCATCCTTCGGGATCGCGCCGGCGGGCACGTGGATGTGCACCTCGATCGATCCGAGGCGGTCCTCCGGGATCTCCAGGGTGCTCGCATGTGTCGCCGCGTAGGTGAGCGCGGCGCGCGCAGACTCCTTCATCACGTCGCCGAGCTGGCCGGTGAGGATGAGCGACACGTTCCCCCACCCGCTCACCTGCACCTTGTCGTCGTTCGGCTGGTAGCCCTGCAGGCGTCGGATCGCCGCTTCGACGAACATGATGTCGCCGCCGGCGGGGGTGTAGTACATCCCCGTCGCGACGCCGACCTCGTTCTCCTCGGCCGCCTGCTCCGGATGGACGCGCGGTCGGCCGAGCAGCGTACGCGCTTCTTCCGCAGTCACCGTCTCGTCGACGATCGCGCCCGTCTCGCCCGCGGCGATGCGCCGCGCGACCTTGCGCGCCACGGCGCCGATCTGCCGCTCGAGCTGCCGGACGCCGCTCTCGCGCGTGTAGCGCGAGACGATCTCCATCACGGCCTCGTCGGTGAAGGTGATCTTCCGGCTCGCGAGCCCCGCCTCCTCGAGCTGGCGTGGGATCAGGTACTTCTTCGCGATCTCCGCCTTCTCGCGCTCGGTGTAACCCGCGAACTCGACCACCTCCATGCGGTCGAGCAACGGTCCGGGGATGTTCTGGATGAAGTTCGCCGTCGCGATGAAGAGCACCTCGCTCAGGTCGAATGGGATGTTGAGGTAGTGATCGGTGAAGGTGTCGTTCTGCGCCGGGTCGAGCACCTCCAGCAGTGCGCTCGACGGATCGCCCTGGAACGACGTTCCGAGCTTGTCGACCTCGTCGAGGAGGAAGACGGGATTCTTCGTTCCCGCCTGCTTCATCCCCTGGATGATGCGGCCCGGCATCGCGCCGACGTAGGTCCGGCGGTGGCCGCGGATGTCCGCCTCGTCGCGCGCGCCGCCCAATGCGACACGGACGTACTCGCGGTTGAGCGACCTGGCGATCGACTTCGCGATCGACGTCTTGCCGACGCCAGGCGGGCCGACGAAGAGCAGGATCGGCCCGCGGGCCATCGCCTTCGCCTTCGCCTCGCTCTTGTCGGTGATGGTCCGATCCTCGTTGCCGCCGAGCGACGGGTTGGCGTCGTCGCGGTTCGTCTTGAGCATCGCCACCGGCATCTCGCCCGTCTTCTCGACCTCGTCGGCGAGCTCCTGGGCGCGCAGCTGCCTCACGGCGAGGAACTCGAGCACCCGGTCCTTCACGTCGGGAAGCCCATAGTGGTCCTCGTCGAGCACCTGCTGCGCGTGGTGCAGGTCGAGGTTGTCGTCGCTGCGCGTGTTCCACGGCAGCTCGGCGACCCACTCGAGGTAGGTGCGGATGACCTGCGCCTCCATGCTCTCGCGGCCGGCGCGCTCGAGTCGCCCGAGCTCGCGCTCGACCTCGGCGCGCGCCTCGCGCGGCAGCTCGAGCCTGGCGAGCTTGTCGCGCAGCTCGGTGATCTCGCGCGACTCGTCGCCGTCGCCAAGCTCCTTCTGGATCGCCTTGAGCTGTTCGCGCAGGTACATCTCGCGCTGCCGCTCGCCGAGCTCCTCCTGGACCTGCGACTTGATCTCCTCCTGCGCCTCGAGCAGGCCGATGTTGCGCTGCACGTGCACGAGGACGCGGCGGAGCCGCTCTTCGACGCTGAGCGTCTCGAGGAGTCCCTGCTTCTCGGGAACGGGAAGCTCGACGTAGCCCGCGACGAGGTCCGCGAAGCGCCCCGCCTCGGTGACCGAGTCGAGCACCTGGTGCACCACCTCCTCGGGGAGCCCACGGCGCTCGCCCAGCTCCGCGGCGCGCTCACGCAGCTCCTTGTGGAGCGCGGTGAACGCCGGGTCGTTCTCGTTCAGCGGCGCGAGCTCCTCGACCGGCATGACCACCGCGCTGAGGAAGCCTTCGGTCTCGTTGTACTGGAGCGCCGTCGCGCGCTGCTCCCCCTGGAGGAGGAGCTGCACGCCGCCGAGGCCGCGCTGGATCTGCCCGATCCGCGCGATCACGCCCATGGAATAGAGGATCTCGGGACGTGGCTCGTCGTCGTTGTCGCGCTGCGCGACGGCGAAGACCAGCCGCTCGCCCTTCAGCGCCGACTCGATCGCGCGCAGGGTGCCCGGCCTGCCGGCGGCAATCGGCGCCGCGAGTCCGGGAAAGATGACCGTCCCGCGAAGCGGCAGGACGGGGAGAGTCTGTCGTTGTGCCATTGGAATTGCAGTCTGGTGCGTGCGCCTGACGGTGCGCGTTCGGCGGCCGGAAGATCGTCCGCACGTCGCGGACCATCCGGCATGAGAAGACGTAAGCGCAATGCGCGCTCTACCTTAGGAGCGCTGGTGACACCACGCTGGTTTCACTTCGTATTACACCGCGCACGACCGCGCCAACGCGGCAGCGAGGCACGGCGTTCCGCGCCGCTCTGGCCCGACCGTCGCGATGCACCTGCCGCATCGGCGCGAAACGCCCTTTCGCGCTGTCCAACGGGTATCCTGTTGTCTTTTCAGCCGCCTTCGCCAGTGCTACTATCAGGAAGCTGGCCACCCCGGATAAACACCCAGTGACCGAACCCGTCGCCTCGACGGCCGACGACGAGCTGCGTGCGCACATCGCACGGGTGCTCGGGCACCACTACGACATCGAGCGCGAGCTCGGGCGTGGTGGCGGCGGGATCGTCTATTGTGCCCGCGACCGGCGACTCAAGCGCAGCGTCGCGATCAAGCTGCTCCCTCCCGAGCTCGCCTTCCGATCCGACATCCGCTCGCGATTCCTGCGCGAGGCGGAGACCTCGGCGCAGCTGAATCACCCCAACATCGTTCCCATCTACGCCGTCGACGAGGTCGAGAACCTCGTCTTCTTCGTGATGGCCTTCGTGAACGGGCAGAATCTCGCGCGGGTGCTCCACGATCGCGGGCGGCTCGGCGTGCCCGAGACGAAGCGGATCGTGCGCGAGGTCTCCGAGGCGCTCGCCTACGCCCATGCGCGCGGCGTCGTCCACCGCGACGTGAAGCCCGACAACGTGCTCCTCGACTCGGAGAGCGGGCGGGCGATGGTGACCGACTTCGGCATCGCGCGCGCGCTCAGCGAGGGGAGCGACTCGCGCCTGACGGCGACGGGGATGGCGATCGGCACCCCCGCCTACATGTCGCCGGAGCAGGCCGCCGGCGAGCGCGACATCGACGGCCGCAGCGACCTCTACGCGTTAGGCATCGTCGCCTACCAGATGCTCACCGGGGCGCCCCCCTTCTCGGCGCCGAGCACGCCGGCGATGCTCGTGAAGCACCTCACCGAGCGGCCGCAGCCGGTGCGCGCGAAGCGCCCCGACGTGCCGCCCGAGCTCGAGCGCATCGTCATGGTGCTGCTCGAGAAGGACCCGGCGAACCGACTTCCCGACGCCAACGCGCTCATCGCCGCGCTCGATGGCGCCCGCGTCGCGCCGCCGCCGCCGCCGACCGACGTCGCGCGCATCCCCACCGGCGCGTCGTCCAGTCCCGCGCCGGCGCAGGCGTCGCCGCCGCCCTTCCTCTATCGCACCGGCGCCGAGCCGAACGCCGGCGACCTCGCGCGCTGGAACGCGCCGCCCGTCGCCCGCTTCCGGAAGGAGATCCGCCGCTGGGGATGGGCGACGGTCGGGATGTTCTTCTTCTCGCTCTTCGCCAACGGCTTCCCCTGGCTCCTCATCTCCGGCTTCTGGATGATGGGGCTCCTCTGGCGCTTCACGTCCATGATGGGACGCGGCGCCGACTGGCGCGACGTGCTGCGCCGTCCGCGCGACGCGCAGCTCGTGGACGTGATGGCCGAGTGGGTCGAGGAAGCGCAGTCGGTGTTCGACCGGGACAAACGCGCCGCGCGCCGGCTGGCGCGGCGTGGCGGCGCCGACGCGCCCGCGCTTCCGCCGCCCCTGCGCTCGCCTCTGCCCGGGACGCGCCACACCGACCAGACGCCTTCGGCGCCCCTCGCCGACATGCCCGACGGCATCTCAGGCCCGCGCGCGTCCGTCGTCGCGCAGGCGCGGATCGACCGCGACGAGATCAAGCGCCTGATCGACGCGATGTCGGGCGCCGAGCGGTCGATGGTCGCGAACGTCGTCCCGTCGGCGGACGCGCTCTACGAGCGCGTGCGCGCGCTGGCGATGTCGGTCGGCGATCTCGAGCGGAACCTGCCGCAGGGAACGCTCGACGGCGTCGACGCCGAGATCGCGCGGCTCGAGGCCGAGGCCAACCCGCTCGACCGCGCACGCAGCGAGGAGCGCGTGCGCCGCCTCGCCACGCTCCGCCGCCAACGCCGAGCGCTCGGCGAGCTCACGACGCGCCGCGACCAGATGGCGACGCGCCTCGAGAGCTGCGCGCTCGCGCTTCAGAGCATGCGCTTCGACGTCCTCCGCCTTCGTGCCGGCGCGCAGTCGCACGCCCAGGTGACGTCGCTCGCCCTCGAGGCGATGAGCCTCGCGCGTGAAGTCGACTACGCCGTCTCGGCGAGCGACGACGTCGCCCGGCTCACCACCGCGTCGCCGCGCGGCTCCACGGGCCGGTGATGACCGCGCGCGCGAGCGAGCAGGAGCTCGTCGCGCGCGTCGGGGCGGACGTGCTCGCCGGGCGCTGGGGATCCATCGTGCGCCAGGCGGCCGCCGACCGCGTCGCGATCACCGCGAACCTCGCCTCGCACGACCTCGCCGCACACGTGCGGCCCGACCTGCTCGGCGCGGTGGACGAGCTCGTGCAGCGCGTCACCGAGCTCGCGCCGACGCTGCACCAGCTCGATGCCGCGCTCGATCCGGAGATGGTGGCAGGCATCGACCGTCGCCTCGAGGCGTCGCGCCAGGGGGGCGACGACCCGGCGCAGGCGCGCCTCACGATGATGCTCGAGCGGCAGCGCGCATCGCTCGCCGAGCTCGAGGAGCGCCGCGCGAGGCTCATGAGGCAGATCGATGCCGCCTCGCTCGCCATCGCCCGGGTGCGCTACGAGACGCGGCGGGCCCGCGACCGCAAGCCGCCCGCTTGAACCGTTGGTCGCACGGCGCGATCCTTCGTCGCCCGCCCTCCACGATTCACCCTCTCTCTTCGACGATGCACGTCTCCCGCCTCGCCCCGGCGCTGGTCGCGCTCGCGCTCGCATCCGCGCTCCATGCCCAAACCCGCGCCGTCCCGACGCCCGCGTCGGTGATCGGCTTCGAGCCCGGCACCGACCGCAAGCTCCCGCCCTGGCGCGACGTCGTCGCGTACTTCACCGCGCTCGACGCCGCGAGTCCGCGCGTCACCGTGCGCACCCTCGGCCGGACGACGATGGGGCGTCCCTTCATCGCCGTCTTCATCGGGGACTCGGCGACGCTCGCCGACCTGCCGCGGTACCGCGAGATCCAGCGCCGGCTCGCCGACGCGCGCCTTCGCCAGCCCGGCGACGTCGAGCGGCTCGTCGCCGACGGCAAGGCGGTGGTGCTGATCACGTCGAGCATCCATTCGACGGAGGTCGGGGGCTTCCTGACGCCGCTCGCGCTCGCGCACCGGCTCGCCACCGCGGAGGACGCGGAGACGCGCGCGATCCGTGCCGGCACGCTCGTCATCCTCGTCCCGTCCCTCAACCCCGACGGCGTGGACATCGTCGGCGACTGGTACCGCGCCACGCTGGGCACGAGCGCCGAGGGCTCGGGGCCGCCCGTGCTTTACCACAAGTACACGGGCCACGACAACAACCGCGACTGGTACTTCTTCTCGCAGGTCGAGACGCGCCTGACGGTGGACTCGCTCCACAACGTCTGGCACCCGCAGGTCGTCAACGACATCCACCAGCAGGGTGCTAACGGGTCGCGGATCTTCATCCCGCCCTACATGGACCCGATCGAGCCCAACGTCGATCCCACGATCTCGGCGGCGGTCAACGCGTTAGGCACGGCGATGGCCTGGCGGCTCACCGCCGACGGAATGACGGGCATCACCATCAACTCCACCTACGACGCGTGGACTCCGGCGCGCGCCTACCAGCACTACCACGGCGGCGCACGCATCCTCACCGAGACGGCGAGCGCGCGGCTGGCGACGCCGATCGAGATCCCCTTCGACTCGCTGCGTGCCGGCTTCGGCTACGACTCGAAGGTCTCGACCTGGAACTTCCTGCAGCCCTGGCGCGGGGGCCGCTGGGGGATCGGCGACATCGTGCGCTACCAGACGGCGTCGAGCTGGGCGATGCTCGCTTCGATCGCCAGCGACCGCGAGACCTGGCTCCGCGGCTTCGCAACGATCGCCGACCGCGCGCTGCGCCCCGACGCCACGTGGCCGGCCGCATTCGTGATTCCCGCGGGGCAGCGCGACAGCGCGGCGGTGGCGATGCTGCTGCGCGTGCTCCAGCGGGGACAGGTCGAGGTCGCGCGCACCACGGCGCCCGTCTCCATCGGTGCGACACGCGCCCCGTCGGGGAGCTGGCTGGTGAAGCTCGACCAGCCCTACGGCTCCTTCGCCAAGGCGCTGCTCGAGCGCCAGCAGTATCCCGACCTCCGCGAGTATCCGGGCGGGCCCCCGAAGCGCCCCTATGACGTCACCGCACATACGCTGCCCCTGCTGCTCGGCGTCGACGTCGTCGCGGTGCCGCGCGGCACCACGATCCCGGCGGGCGCGGCGCAGTCGCCCATCGCCGAGCCACGACTCGTGGCGCCCGGGCTGTCCGACCGGACGACGCGCCGCATCGCGATCTATCGCAGCTGGCAGGCGTCGATGGACGAGGGCTGGACGCGCTGGGTCTTCGAGCAGCATCGCATCCCGTTCACGACCATCACCGACCGCGACGTGCGCGCCGGCAACCTGCGAGCGCGCTTCGATGCGATAGTCCTCCCTGACCAGAGCGACCGCAGCCTCGAGCGCGGGCTGGGCGGCTCGTACCCCGACTCGGTGAAGGGCGGGCTCGGCGACGCCGGCGCGCGTTCGCTGGCCGCCTTCGTCGACGCCGGCGGAACGCTCGTCGCCTTCAACGAGGCGAGCGACTACGCCATCCGCACCCTCCAGCTCCCGGTGCGCGACGTGCTCGAGGGCGTCGCGAGCCAGGACTTCTACGGGCCGGGTTCCATCCTCGCCGTCGCGCTGCGCCCGGGACATCCGCTCACCGCGGGGCAGCCGGCGCGCCAGTCGATCTGGTTCGAGGAGGGCCCGGCGTTCGAGATCACCGACTCGACTCGCGCCGTCGCCGTCGCGACCTACACCGACGAGAATCCCCTCGTTTCCGGCTGGCTGCTCGGCGGCTCGCGGCTCACCGGGAAGGCTGCGCTCGTCGAGGCGCGGCGGGGCAATGGGCGCGTCGTGCTCTTCGGCTTCCGTCCCCAGTACCGCGCGCAGAGCCTCGCGACCTTCCCGCTCATCTGGAACGCGCTGCGCGGCACCGCGGCTGGCAGTGGTGCTCGCCGTTAGGCACGCGGCGGCGGCGCTGCTCCTCGCCGCCGCCGCGTGCGGCGCTCCCGAGTCGCGCGCGGCGGCCGGGAGCGGCGAGTCGGCGGTCGCGCGCGCGGACACGACGCCGGAAGAGAAGATCCCGCTCGTCCCCCGGCCGGAACGGGTGCGCGGGCTCTACGTGAACCGCTGGGCGGCGCTGGGGTCGCGGATGTGGGAGCTGATCGCTGTCGCGAAGCGCACCGAGGTCAACGCGCTCGTCATCGACGTCAAGGACGACCGCGGCTTCGTGCTCTATCCGTCGCGCGTGGCGCTCGCGCGCGAGATCGGCGCCGACACCAACCACGCGATGCGGCCGGCGCGGCTCCGGGCGGTGCTCGACACGATGCGCGCGCACGGCATCTACCCGATCGCGCGCGTCGTCGTCGTGAAGGATCCGCTGCTCGCCAACGCGAAGCGCGAGTGGGCGATCCGCCGCGCCGACGACACCAGCAAGGCGTGGCTCGACAAGAACGGCAACCCGTGGCTCGACCCGCACCACGACGAGGTCTGGCGCTACGCCGCCGATCTCGCGGCGGAGGCCGTGGCGTTGGGCTTCAGCGAGATCCAGCTCGACTACGTCCGCTTCCCCGACGAGAAGCGGCTCGTCCGCGAGGCGGCCTTTCCGCTCGCGCGCGGACGGGTCCGCGCCCAGGTGATCCGCGACCAGCTGGGCGCGACACGCGAGTGGCTGCGCCCCACCGGTGCGCCGATGACGATCGACGTCTTCGGCCTCACGACCTCCGACTCGACGGACATGGGGATCGGCCAGCGCTGGGAGATGTTCGTCGATCGCGCAGACTACATCCTGCCGATGACGTACCCGTCACACTACGCGCGCGGCAGCTACGGCATCCGGAACCCCAACGCGCGACCGTACGACGTCATCCTCCGCGCGCTGCGCGACGCGAAGCGGCGGACGGACAGCATTCCCGCGGCCGGACGCATCGTCCCCTGGTACCAGGACTTCACGCTCGGCGCGCCGCGCTACGGCGCCGAGCAGGTGCGCGCCCAGATCAGGGCCGGATACGACGCGGGGTTCCACGAGTGGCTGCTGTGGAACCCCGGTTCGCGCTACACGCTGTCGGCGCTGCGCGCGGAGGGGAGCGACTCGGCGCCCCGGCCTCCGCGCCGTGACTCTACTTCGCCCGCGCCAGCGCGTCGTTGATCCAGTCGGCGGTGACCTGGATCTGCCGGTAGAGCTTGGGGTTGCTCTCGGTGATCGGCACCGCCGTCTGCTCGAGGCGGTTCCCCGCCGAAACGACGCGCGTCGTTCCCGCGCCCGGCGGCAGCAGGTATCCCGTCACCCGCACGCGCGAGCCGCGAAAGAAGCGCTGCTTCTCCACGGAGACGACGATGAAGTACTGCTGCTGCGACTGGTCACCGACGTTGCGGGCGGTCGAGACCTCGCGCAGGTACGTGGGCACCGCCTTCGGCGTCGTCACGACCATGTCGCCGCCGGTGGTCGAGACGTCGAAGCCGTGATGGACGAGCTGGGTCCGCGCGACCTCGAGCACCTGCTGCGGGGTGCCGTGGGTGCTCATCGAGACCGTACCGTCCGAGTTCGCGCCGGTGATGTGCGCGCATCCCGCTGCGGCGACCAGCGTCGCCGCTCCTACCAAGCTCATGATCCGCATTTTTTCCTCTCCCGAGAACCGCTGACCTGCACCGTGGCTGTCGTGCGCTCTTGCACGCCGCGGGCCACGGATGACTCCGGCGACGCGGGTCACATCGGCCAAGCTACCGCGCAGACGGCGGACCGCCAGAGCTATTGCAGGACGACGACCGCGACCTCGCCCGCGAACTCGTCTTCCTGGGCGACCAGCCCGGGGGGTGCCCGCCACCCACCGCCGTCGAGCCGGATGCTGAGGCGGTAGGTCCCGGGAGGGATCGGAAGGACGACCTCCCACTCGCCGTGCACCCCTTTCCGCATCGGCACCGGGGTCCAGTCCGTGAAGTCGGCGCTCAGCTCGACCTGCTGGGCGCGCGGCGCGCGGAGCCTGATCGTGCGCGCGCCGCCTACGATCGTGTCGATGCGGAACGCCGGGAGTGCCGGCGGCCGGTAGTAATCGATCGGCGGGCGGCTCCCCCGCTGGACGCGCGCGCCGAAGGCGACGTACTTCGCGCCCGGTATCTCACGCAGGAAGTCGTACGGGTAGCCGCCGTACGTCGCGCGCAGGGTGAGCTGCGTCGTCAGCCGCCACGCGGCATGGACGCGGCCCCAGTATTCCGAGCGCGCCGCGACGCCGGAGATCTGGGAGGGCGGATGGTGCTGCATCCGCTGCGCGACCTCTCCCGCGAGCTCGGCCCGGCCGCGCACCCACTGTCCGCCGGCCAAGAGTATCGTCGAACGGAGGCGGTACTCGCCGGGATCCGCCCCCCGCACCATCGACGACTGCGTCGTGCTCTGGGGGACGGCGAAGCCCGCGTCGGCCGCGAAGAGCGCCCTCCGACCCACGCCGTCATGGGTGAGCGAGGAGTAGAGGAGCACCTGTCCCAGCTCCAGCGCGCCGCCGAGCTCCGCATGCAGGGCGCGTCGCGTCGAGAGCTCGAATACCGACGGCGAGCCAGCGACGAGCCACCCGGCGAACCCCTCGCCCCCCGCATCGGCACGCAGCTGCACGCCGGCCATGGCGAAGGTGCGTCCGCGGTCGCCTTCGACGTAGAGCTGCTCCGGGTCGAGGCGCTGCAGGTTGCGGTAGCCGCCCGCGGAGCCCGAGGCACCGATGCCAAACGTGACCGGACCCGCGTGCAGCGCCCGCCACTCGGCGAGCAGCGTGCCTTCGTAGAACAGGTGCGCGGCTTCCGCGAAGGTCCCGGTCGCCGCCGCGCCGAGGGAGAGGAGCCGTCCGTCGCGCTGGATCGTGGGGCTGATCGTCGCGCCGATGCCGCGACGCGCGACGCCGATCAGCTCCGCGTCGAGCGTCTTGACGATCTGTCCGGGGCGCTGCGCGGCCGCGGGCCGCGCGAGACAGGCCGCGCCGGCGAGAACGGCGAGCGCCCGGCGCAGCATCTCAGGGCGACGGTGGTGGCGACGTCGGCGGGGCGCTCGCCGGCGTCGGCCGCGTGGCCTTGATCGCGTCCGTGGCCGTCGCGGCAGGCCGCGACTTCACGCGCGCCGGGGTCCCCACGAGAGCACCGCGCGCGCGGACGGCCGCGGCGGTGGCGGGATGTGCGCCGTCGCGGACGTCGTTCTGCACCGACCGCTGGACCTCGAGGAACGCCTCGTCGGTCAGACCAGCGCGCGCGACGAGGAGCACGAGCGCCGTCGCCGTGTCGGCGGGGACGCCCCGTGTCACGAGGTCGCTGAGCACGACCAGTGGGACGGCGAGCGAACGCCCCGGCCGCGTCTCCCGCAGGTCGGCGAGTGCATGGGGGCCGACCCCCGCCTGCAGCGCCGCGGCGCCGGCGACGAGCTCCGACTCCGTGTTGCCGCCGAGCGCGGCGCGTGCGACTCGCAGCCGGTCGCTGAGCGCGGTCACGGCGGCGAGGATACGCGCGCCCGGCGCCCGCTTGCGTGCACCTTCGAGCGCCTTGTCGATCAGCGGCTCGGTGGGGATCTGCGCGCGTCGCGCGCTGTCCACCACCGCCTCGACGTGCAGGCGCGTGGAGTCGTCGAGGAGCGGAATGAGGCGCGGGTCCTGCGCCGCCGCGCGCGCGATCGGGAGCGCGAGCGCGCAGAGGACCAGCGCGCGATGAAGTGAACGGCTCATTGCTTCGCTCCGACCACGATCATCGAATAGCCCGCGCTCAGCTCGTCGGCGGGCGCGCGCGGCGCCCCCGGATCGGCGATCCACTTCGAGCCGTCCACCACGAAGGCATAGCTCTGCGGCCCTTTCGGGATCTCGACCTCGGTCGTCCACACGCCTTTCGACGAATCGAGCGGCGTCGCCGCGGGATCCCAGTCGTTGAAGTCGCCGACGACGCTGACCTTCCTCGCCTTCGGCTCGACGAGCACGAACTGCACCGGGACCGCGCCCTCGGCGGGGGGGGGACCGCCCGCCGCGGGCACTACCGGGGCGTGCACCGCCGGTTCCTGCGTCGCGGCCTGCTGAACGCCGGTGCCCGGGATCGGCTGCACCGGTCCCTCGACGCGCACCGCGCGTCCCAGCGCGATGAACGCCGCGATCGACGCCGCGGCGAGCAGCGCGAGCCCCGGGTGGCGGACGATCCGCCGCCCGAAGACGGCGACGGGTCCTTCGCGCCGCGGCCGTGGCTCGGCGCGTACCGCGTCCATGATGCGTGCCCGCGCCGCCGCGGTGCTCGCCGGTCCGGCGCGCAGCACCCCGCCGATCTCGCCGGCGAACCGCTCGTCGCGCTCGTCATTCACCATCTGAGCTCTCTCCTTCGAGAAGGGCGCGAAGCCGTGCCCGCGCCCGTTTCACCCTCATCTTGAGTGCCGAGATTCCCGCACCGGTGATCTCGGCCATCGCATCGTAGTCCAGCTCCTCGACGTGCTTGAGGACGAAGGCCTCGCGCTGCTCCGCGGGGAGCGCCGCCAGCGCGCGCTCGACCTCGGCACGCCACATCGCGCCGTCCGCTCCGTCGCGGGCCGAAGCTGCGTTGGCCGCGACCTCGTCGCTCACGAAGCGCCGTGCCTCGCGCGCGTTGCGCACCAGCGCCGTCCGGCAGCGGTTGACGAGGATGCGCGTCAGCCACGCGCCGAACTGGTCCCGCTCCTCGTACCTGCCTAACGCCCGGTAGGCGCGGACGAACGCATCCTGGACCGTCTCCTCCGCGTCCTGCACCGAGCCGAGGAGCCTCGTCGCGAGCCGCAGGCAGCGCGCGTGATGCCGGTCCACGAGCACGGCGAACGACTCCGTCTCGCCGTCGAGGATCCGCCGGACGATCGCGGCGTCGGTCGTGTCCACGCCAACGAACCCCCGGACCGTCGGCTCGGTCACTATGGCCACCCGCCTCGCCACAGGGCCGCTGCGCCCTTCGCGGCTCATGCCAGCTCCTCCAGCCGGGCCTCGAGATCCGCCGCCATCCCCCCGTGGCCGAAGCGACGGGACGCTGCGATACCGCGTTCGAGCGCCCGCCGGGCCGCGTCTTCCTCCCCGAGTGCGAGCCGGCATTCGGCGAGCCGCTGCCAGCCGTTCCCCTCGTCGTCGTAACGCGCGAGGTAGGCCTCGAGCTGCTCCGCTGCCTCCGAGTGCAGCCCCGCCTTCATCGCCTCGTTGGCGAGGCCGAAGCGCGCGAGCGCGTTCTCGGGGTTCTTCACGACCATCGCGCGAAGCGCGTCGAGGCGGGAGGATGTCACCGGGCGAGCAGCGAGGTGATGATCTGCGCGACGCGCTCGGGAGCCTCTTCAGGGAGGAAATGCCGCGCGTCGGGGAGGAGCTCCAGGGTCGCGCCGGGGATCGCGTCGCGCAAGCGCTTCGCGATCGACAGCGGGAGGAACGGGTCGTGCGCCCCTGTGAGGATCGCCGTCGGGGCGACGATGTCCTTGAGCCGCGGCGCGAGTGCCTCGGTGTCCTCCGACTTCAGGCATTCCATGTGGCACCAGAGCGCGTCGCGCCCCTCGACGCTCGAGAACGCACGGACGTACTGCTCGACCGAATGCGTTCCACGCGCATGGTCGGCATACCCGCGCAGCAGGTCGCTCCGCAGCACCGACAGCACGAACGTCGGCGGAAGGTGCCGCGTGAGGGGCAGCATCGCGCGCGCGATCTTCACGTCGCGCGCGGGCCAGCTGTCGAAGCCGACCGAGCTCACGAGGCAGAGTCGCGCGACTCGCGTCGGTGCGTGAACCGCGAGCCACTGCGCGATCCCGCCGCCGATGTCGTGCCCGACGACGCAGGCGTAGTTGATCCCCAGGGCGTCGAGGAGCGCCAGCGTCCGCTCCCCGTGACCGACGAGGGAGACGTCGTGCCTGGCGGGCCGGTCGCTCCGCCCATACCCCAGCAGGTCCACCACCACCACGCGGTGTCCCGGGGGCATCAGCGGCACGACCGCCGACCAGAGGTGGGAGGAGGTCGGAAAGCCGTGCAGGAAGACGATCGGCTCGCCGGAGCCGCGCGTCCCAGCCGCGTAGTAGTAGAGTCGGGTCCCGCCGATGTCGATGAACTCGCCGCGCATGACCGGCCAAGATGCCCAGCGTCCCGGGGGAAATGAAGAGGGAGCGCCGGCCGCCTCTGGCGAAGCGCGGGGAAATTCCGCAACTTTCCGCGATTGGCCCCCCGAGCGCCCTCGAAGGCCGTGGCGGCTGCCGTCATCGCGTTGCCTTCCAACACGTTACCAGCGAGCGCCGACCGTGACCGTCCCCGCTCAGCCTCTCAGCACTGGATCCGCGATCCCGACGCCCACACCGGGCCTCGGGGCTCCGCTCGTCTCCTCGCCGGCTCCCGCGGAGCCGGTCGAGTTCCCCGTGACATGGCTGCTGGATAACGCATCAGCACCCATTCAGTATCGCGCCATCACGGAAGTAGCGAAGCTGGGCGGACGCGCCGCCGAGGCTGCGGCCAAGCTCCCCTACGCCTACCCGCCGGCCATCCTGCTCGCCCTCACCCAGGGGCCGGATGGTGTCTGGAACAGGTGCATGCTCGGTATCCCGTCGACGCGCGCCGAGCGGTTCGAGGGGGTCGGCACGATCAACGCCGTGCGCCGGCTCCTCGAGTACGGATGGGATCGCGAGTCGCCGCCGCTCATGCACGCGCGTCGCATCCTCTTCCGCCTTCTCGCCGAGGACGACGATCCCGCGTACCTGTATGAGCTCGCGGGGAAGGGAACCCCCGAAACAGAGACGGTCGTGCGCGGGCGAGCCCTCCTCCGCGAAGCGGCGGCGGCGGCGCTCGCGCAGGCCGGCTACGAGAGCGACCCCCGGCTCCGGGGCGCCGCGCGCAGGATCATGGAGCGCGTCGCCGTCTACCTTCGCTCTCCTCTCGCGGAGAAGCCCTTCGTGCGCATCGGCAACCAGCACGCGCTCGCCGCCGAGGCACATCCGCCGTCGTTCTACGTGCTTCAGATGCTGGCTCACATGCCGCTCTTCCGCACCGAGAACTACGAGCTGATGGAGCTGCTGTACACGCACCTGACGCAGGCGCTGCCGCGGACCGAGCCGGTGATCGTCGTGGGCAAGCGTACCCTCGCCGCGCCGCACCTGGTGCTCGGCGACATGCTTCCGCACCGGAATGCCGCCGACGCCGACGTCCCGTTCGCGCTCGTATGGCTCGAGCTCATGGCGCGACTCGGCTTCCTCAGGCGCAACGACGGCTGGAACCGGCTCTTCGAGCGCTTCCTTGCCGACCGCGACGAGCGGGGCGTCTGGCATCCGCACAAGGGGATGGCCGCGGCACGGAGCAGCAACCCGATCGTGTGGGCCTCCTATCCGCTCGAGGCGAGCCTCGCTGGTGAAGAGCGCTGGACCGACGCGACCTTCCGGCTCGGACTGATCGCCCGACTCGCGGGCCGCCCGATCGAGCCGGTCTGACGAAGCGACGACTCCCGCCGGAGGCGATGTATCCGGCGGGTGAAGCGGGGGTGTCGTGCCGGATCCTCGAGCTTCCCGGCGGCGAGCGGGTGCGCTGCGCCGCCGCCGGCCCGCCGACTGGCGTTCCGATTGTGCTCGTCCACGGGTGGGGCGCCTCGCTGTACGGGTATCGTCAGGTGCTTCCCGTTCTCGCCGCGGACGGCTGCCGCGCTGTCGCCGTGGACCTGCACGGTTACCCGATCGGCAGCCCGCCCGCGCCGAAGGGGTCACGGCGCCACACCACCGGCGCGATGACGGAGCGCCTCGCCGCCATCCTCGACGCCCTCGGGCTCGAGCGGCCGATCCTCGTCGGGCACTCGATGGCTGGAAGGCTCGTCCTCGACTACGTCTTTGAGAATCCGGAACGGGTCCGCGGCGCGGCGGTGCTCGCGCCGATCGGCATCGGCTTCCTGAGGCCCGGAGTTCGCTCGGCGGCGCGCCCCATTCTGGCGACGGCGCGCCGCGTCGGACCGGCGATCGTGCGGCGCTCGGTGATCCGCGGCATCGTCGGCGCGGTCACCGGCCGCCTGCGCCGCGCGACCGACCGCGACATCGACGAGTACTGGGCGCCGACGCAGTTCCAGTCGTACCTGACGACGGTCCACGAGCTGCTCCGCGACTTCGACTGGCGCGCCCTGCCCCCCGATCGTCTCGCGAAGATCCCCGTGCCCGTGTCGATCCTGGTCGGCGAGCTCGATCCGATCATATGCGCGCCGCGGCCTTCGCTGCTGGTCTTCGGCATGGCGCCGCACCGGGTGCGGGTCGTCGCGGGATGCGGCCACATCATCGCCGACGAGGCGCCGGCGGTGGTGGTCGATGCCTTACGCGAATTGGTCGCAGTGAGCGCTTAATGGCGGGCGCGGCGGTAGCGTCCGAGGTGACCGGTCGTTAGATTGGTCGTCGAGACGAAGAAGAGAGCTCGGAGGACGGGTGGACGCGGGGCAGGCGCCCCGCCGGCGGAGCGATGCTCCGCGCACCAGACCCGGCTGGCCGCTGACGCGGAGCCGGGCGCACGAGACGCCGCACACGGCCCCCTTTGGGCCGAAACGAGAGCGACGCTCGCGCGAGACTTCCAGCACCGCAGCGAATGAAGCGACGGCCGACGCCAACGCGGGCGCCGGCCAGCGCACGGTCCGGGATGCGGTCCCGGGTCAGCGGCCCCGTGCGCCACGATGGAGTTGCATGACAGAGAGCGGGAACCCGCGCGACGAATCGCGCGAGGACAACACGACCACCTTCGAGGCGCTCGGCCTGGCCCCGGAGATCATCGAGGCGGTGCGCGCGCGCGGCTATGAGCGCCCCACCCCCATCCAGGCCGAAGCGATCCCCGTCGCGCTGAAGGGACGAGACCTCATGGGACTCGCCCAGACGGGAACCGGCAAGACCGCCGCATTCACTCTCCCGCTCGTCCATCGCCTGCTCGGCGGACCGAAGCGGACGCGCGCGCTCGTGCTCACGCCGACCCGTGAGCTCGCGGTGCAGGTTGAAGAGAGCGTCCGCGAGTACTCGGCGGGCTCGGGGCTCCGGGCGGTCGCGGTGTTCGGCGGCGTTCCGCTCGAGCCACAGCAGAAGCGGCTGCGCGAGGGCGTCGAGATCGTCGTCGCGACGCCAGGGCGCCTCCTCGACCACCTCGAGCGCCAGAACGTCGTGCTCGACGACCTCGAGATGCTCGTCCTCGACGAGGCGGACCGCATGCTCGACATGGGCTTCGCGCCCCAGATCAACCGCATCGTCGCGCAGGTCCCGGCCTATCGTCAGACGCTGCTGTTCAGCGCGACGATGCCCCCCGAGGTCGAGGCCCTGGCGCGGAAGTACCTGCGGCGTCCGCGCGTCATCCAGATCGGGCGGCGGTCGAGCGCGGCAACGACGGTGACACACGCCGTCTATCCGGTGCCGCGCGAGCGGAAGTCCGAGCTGCTCGTCGAGCTGCTGCGCCAGGCGGGTTCGGAAAGCGTACTCGTATTCACGCGCACGAAGCACGGTGCGGACAAGGTGGAGCGGGCACTGGAACGGGCGGGTGTCCGTGCAACGGCGATGCACGCCGACAAGAGCCAGTCCCAGCGCATGCGGGCGCTCGAGCAGTTCAGGAGTGGCGAGATCCACGTCCTCGTCGCGACGGACATCGCGCAGCGCGGGCTCGACATCTCCGGCATCACGCACGTCATCAACTACGACGTGCCGCAGCAGCCCGAGGACTACGTGCACCGCATCGGCCGGACCGGCCGCGCCGCATCGACGGGCGACGCCTTCACCTTCATGTCCCCCGACGAGATCGCGATGGTGCGCTCGATCGAACGCGTCATCGG
>DATAIS010000205.1:0-3360 GCA_036262535.1 Gemmatimonadaceae bacterium
CTGCTCAGAGCCCTGCGCGACGAGAGCGACGACGTGCGGCTCAAGGCCGCCTGGGCCCTCGGTCAGATCGGCGACGCCGGTGCGATCAGCGCGATTCGCGAGGCGCTGAAGCAGGAGAAGAACCAGCGCGTCTCGCGGGCGCTGATCCGCGCGCTCATCAAGTCGGGGGAGGAGAACGAAGCCGCGCTCACCGAGCTGCTCAACTCGAGCGATCCCGAGGTGCGCGAGGCGGCGGTGCGCGGGCTCGCGGGTCAGAGCTCGTTCAATCCCTGGCCGTGGCCCTGGCCGCGGCCGCGGCCGATGCCGTGAGAGGCAGCCGGTAGCTGCCGGCTGCCAGCTGCCGGCTGCCGGCTGCCGCTCTGGTATCGTCGTTCGCCCCGCTCGGCTGGCGAGAGTCGGCGGCGGGGCGCGGCCCGGCACCGGTTCTTGCAGCGCTCGGGAGTCATGACGACACGCCCGCGTCCGAGCGCGCCTTCTGCCGCGCTGCTCCTCTTCGTCGCCGCCTGTGGCGGGGTGGCGCGCCTGCCTGTCGCGGCGGGGATCGGAACGCGACCGCAGCTTCCGTCGCCCGAGCACGCGCTGATCCCGGTCATCGCCGTCGCCGAAGCGAAGGGGTGGCGGCCGGGACAGACGCCCCACGCCGCCGGTGGCACCGCCGTCGCGGCGTTCGCGACCGGGCTCGATCACCCGCGCTGGCTCTACGTCCTGCCTAACGGCGACGTGATCGTCGCCGAGACGAACGGGCCGCCGCGGCCGAAGGCCGTGCGTGGGATCAAGGGATGGTTCTTCAACCGCTTCCAGAAGAAGGCCGGCGGGGCGGTGCCGAGTGCCGACCGGATCACGCTGCTGCGCGATGCCGATGGCGACGGCGTCGCCGAGACACGTGCGGTCTTCCTCTCGGGGCTCACGTCACCGTTCGGGATGGCGCTCGTCGGGGACATGCTCTACGTGGGCAACACCGACGCGGTGGTGCGCGTCCCGTACACGAGCGGCGCGACGACGATCACCACGCGGCCGGAGCAGGTGATCGCGCTGCCGGCGGGGCCGATCAACTACCACTGGACGAAGAACATCATCGCCTCCCCCGACGGCAGGCGCCTCTACGTCGCGGTCGGATCGAACAGCAACGTCGCCGAGCGCGGGTTGAAGAACGAGGTGGAGCGCGCGGCGATCTGGGAAGTCGATCCAGCGACCGGTGCGCACCGGGTGTATGCGGCGGGGCTGCGGAATCCGGTCGGCATGGCGTGGCATCCGGCCAGCGGCGCGCTCTGGGTCGCGGTGAACGAGCGCGATGAGCTGGGAAGCGATCTCGTCCCGGATTACATGACGAGCGTTCGCGAGGGCGGCTTCTACGGCTGGCCCTACAGTTACTACGGCCAGCACGTCGACGCACGGGTGGACCCACCGCGTCCCGACCTCGTCGCGAGCGCGATCGTGCCCGATTACGCGTTAGGCCCGCACACGGCGTCGCTCGGCCTCGCGTGGGCGGGACGCACCGCGTTGCCGGCTCCGTTCGCGAACGGGATGTTCGTCGGCCAGCACGGCTCGTGGAACCGGAAGCCGCGCAGCGGCTACAAGGTCGTCTTCATTCCGTTCGACGGCGAGCGTCCCGCGGGGATGCCGATCGACGTGCTGACGGGGTTCGTCGATGGCGACGACGCCCACGGGCGACCGGTCGGCGTCGCCATCGACGCGAAAGGCGCGCTGCTCGTCGCCGACGACGTCGGCAACGTCGTCTGGCGCGTGACGGCTTCGCCCGCGGCGTCCGCCGAACGTCACGCCGCCGAGCGACCGTAGCGCGCTGGACGCGCCGCGCGGGGGAAGATACGGTTGGGGCGATGCGGCTCCTCCGTCATCTCCTCGCGATCGCGGCCCTGCCGTTCATGGTCACGATCGTCATCCCGGGTTGGATCGTCCGTGGCGCGCGTGTGGTGCCGGTCCACGGCGGCACGCTGTTACTCGTGCAGCTCCTCGGCATCGTGCTGCTCGCGCTCGGGCTCCTGCTCTTCGCGTCGTCACTGCGACGCTTCGCCACCGAGGGCGACGGCACGCTCGCGCCGTGGGATCCGCCACGGCGGCTGGTCGTGCGCGGCCCGTATCGCTACGTGCGCAACCCGATGATCTCGGGGGTCGTGTTCGTGCTCTTCGGCGAGGCGGCGCTGCTGCTTTCGCGCGGGCTGCTCCAGTGGGCACTGCTCTTCTTCGCGATCAACGCGGTGTACATCCCGCTCATCGAGGAGCCGATGCTGCGCGGCCGGTTC
Organism: Gemmatimonadaceae bacterium; assembly: GCA_036262535.1. Taxonomy (GTDB): domain Bacteria; phylum Gemmatimonadota; class Gemmatimonadetes; order Gemmatimonadales; family Gemmatimonadaceae; genus JABFXC01. The sequence continues at coordinate 2,262 of DATAIS010000205.1, forward strand.
GGCGCGGAGTACGACGAGTATCGACGACGCGTGCCGCGGCTGCTGCCGCGCATTACTCCGTGGCGGAGCACCTGAACGCACGCTCGACAGGGTAGAGGATTCTCGGCTCAGTGCTCCGGCGACCTCCGCCGGCGCCGCCACCAGATGCCGTACACCGCCACGTTGAGGGCCAGCACCGATACGCCGAGGACGAGCTGCGCGTCGCGCGCCAGCCCCTCGGGGTAGAGCGTCGGGGTGATGTAGTGGTCGATGAAACCGCCCGCGTATCCCGCCTCGCCGCCGAGTCGCCGGAAGTGGTTCTCGAGCGGCGTCAGGGGACAGACAAACCCCACGAGCTCGATCAGGGCGCCGTACAGCGCGACGGGGACGTGGACCCACGCGACGCGCGGCCAGCGCAGCGCGAGCAGCCCACCGAGGACGACGAAGAGGACGAAGCCGAAATGCGCGACGAGGACCGCGTCGGCGAGGATGCGAAAGATCACGGCTCGTCGCGCGGTCCGCGGCGACGATCTGGGAGCTCGAACACCGGGAGCCGCAGCCGCCAGCGGATCGCCGCGAGCCGCAGCACCGCGACGAGCGTCATTCCGGCCAGCGACGCCAATGACGGGCGCATGCCAAGCCGGGCAAGCGCGACGTAGAGCGAGGTACCGGCGATCGCGGCCGACGCGTAGAGATTCCCCACCCGCAGCACGAACGGCACCTGCGCGGTCAGAATGTCGCGCACCACTCCCCCCGCGGAGCCGGTGATCGTCCCGAGCAGCACGCAGGCGACGGCGGGCATCCCGGCCGCCTCGGCGATCTGGGTCCCGGTGACGCTGAAGAGCGCGAGGCCTAACGCGTCGGCGACGTCCAGCGTGGGACCGGGCACGCCGACCCACCGCACGTAGCCGATCGTCGCCAGCGCTGCGCCGAGGATGACGAGGAGGTAGCTCGGGTCCGAGAGCCAGAAGATCGGGTGCCGGTCGAGGAGGACGTCGCGCACTGTGCCGCCGCCGATCGCCGTCACCGCCGCGAGCGCGATGACGCCGATGAGGTCGAGACGCCGCCGGCCCGCGGCGAGCGCGCCGCTGATCGCGAAGACGGCGACGCCGATGAGATC
>DATAIS010000206.1:0-2400 GCA_036262535.1 Gemmatimonadaceae bacterium
GGTGTCGCGGGAATCCGTCGCGACGCGCACGGCGGCGGTGGTGGTATCGGCGGAGTCGGCGACGATCGGCGTCCCTGGCTGCTGGAAGGTCGCGCGGAGCTTTCCGCTCTCGCCGCGCAGGGGCGTGAGCGCGCTGAGCACGGCGTCGGTGAGATACGCGGCCGTGGGGGCGTCGGCGTTGGTCAGTCCGGCGGCGATGGCCGCGGTCGCGCGCGTCACTCCAGACTCGCCGCTCGTGCGGGCGAGGACGATGCAATAGGTCCAGCCGATCGCGAACAGCGCCAGCACCAGGCCGGCGACGACGTCGAAGACCCGCTCCCCCCGAGCGCTGACGCCGGCGCGATGCCAGCGACTCGTCGCCGGCTCGGGGATGCGGAATGCGATCTCGGCGGTGTGGATGATCGCCTGCGCCGCGTGGGTGAACGCGTCCTCGGCGGCCTCGATCGGCGTTTGCTCGCGGCGGTACGCGTCCGTCACGCCCGTAAACGCGAGGGTGCGCCGTTGACCGCGCGAGGCGGCCCGGCGAGCTTCAGGGGCTTCCGCGCCTCCGGCGCCGTCTTTCCGATCGACGATCCATGGACGTACTCAGCGAATTCTTTCATCGCCTCCGCGATCTCCGTGAGCTGGTTCAGTGGGCCGGCTACTTCGGCCTGACGACGATCGTCTTCGTCGAGACCGGCCTTCTCGTCGGATTCTTCCTGCCCGGCGACTCGCTCCTCGTGACGGCCGGCCTGCTCGCGTCCCAACCCGACTTCGGTCTCAACGTCTACCTGCTCGGCGTCATCCTCTCCGTCGCCGCGATCGTCGGCGACAGCCTCGGCTACGCCATCGGCAAGATGACCGGTCCGCGCATCTTCAACCGCCCGGACTCGCTCTTCTTCAACCGGAAACATCTCGAGCGCGCCCACGCGTTCTACGAGAAGCATGGCGGCAAGACCATCGTCATTGCGCGATTCATGCCGATCGTCCGGACCTTCGCCCCCGTCGTAGCCGGGGTGGCCGAGATGCGGTACCCGGCATTCATCGCCTACAACGTGTTCGGCGGGCTGCTGTGGGTATGGAGCATGCTGTTCACGGGCTATTTCCTCGGCCGGTACGTTCCCGGCATCGACAAGCACATCGAGAAGGTGATCATCGTCGTGATCTTCCTCTCGATCCTGCCGGGCATCATCGGCTGGTGGCGCGAGCGCAGGAAGTCGGCGGTTCGCCCCTAGCCGAAGGCAGAGATTCCTCTGGCAGCCGGCAGCTGGAAGCCGGCCGCCGCAGTTCCGGCACTACTCAAGGAGCACGACCATGGCATTCACCCTGCCGAACCTTCCCTACGCGCACGATGCGCTCGAGCCGCACATCGACGCGCAGACGATGCAGATCCACCACGGGAAGCACCACCAGACCTACGTCAACAACCTCAACGCGGCGATCGAGAAGGCGCCCGAGCTGAACGGGAAGTCGCTCGAGGATCTGCTGAAGAACGTCAACTCCGCACCGGAGTCGGTCCGGACCGCGATCCGCAACAACGGCGGCGGGCACTGGAACCACTCCTTCTTCTGGCAGATCATGGGACCGCAGCAGGGCGGCCAGCCGAAGGGTGCGTTAGGCGACGCGATCGAGAAGTCGTTCGGCGGCTTCGACAAGTTCAAGGAGCAGTTCGCGGCCGCGGCCGCGGGCCGTTTCGGCTCGGGGTGGGCCTGGCTGCTCAACGATGGCGGGAAGCTGTCGATCACGAGCACGCCCAACCAGGACAACCCGATCATGGAGGGCAAGAGCCCCAGCTCGATCCTCCTCGGTCTCGACGTCTGGGAACACGCCTACTACCTCAAGTACCAGAACCGCCGCCCCGACTATGTGTCGGCGTGGTGGAACGTGGTGAACTGGTCGGAGGTCGGGAAGCGCTTCAAGTAATCGCGGCCGCCGTGCGGCCTGCTGGTGCGGAGTACTCACTGCGCGCGGCCGCCTTGCGGCCACTGGTGCGGAGGTGCGAGAGGATCCGTTGCGAGGGTGCGGAGGTGCGAAGAGCGCGTCCGCACCTCTTCGCATCCAGCCAAATACCCGGGTTCTACCGACCGCTCTCCGCACCCTCGCACTGACGCACCGGCTCCTCTCGAACCTCCGCACCAGCCGCGGCACGGCCGCGGCGGTCACTCGGGCGTGATGCCCCGCTCCGCAGGCGGCGATCGCCGAGCTCCCACGACCAGATCGTCGATGCCTCCGTCTCCCGCCTGGCCGCCGGCGCCGAGGCCGGAGCGGCGGGGTACGCGGGCGATGCGGGCGAGCGCGGGGGGCGTCACGAAGGTCGTGGCGAGCACCATGATCATGATCGCCCCGAACTCGGCGCTGCCGATGGCGCCGCTCGCGAGCCCCATCTGAGCGAAGATCAGGCCGACCTCGCCGCGAGGCACC
>DATAIS010000207.1:0-3308 GCA_036262535.1 Gemmatimonadaceae bacterium
CGAGGCCCGCTCGTGACGATCGACGTGATGGTCGAGGAGATCGCGCCGGCGCAGGACCTCGCGGACGCGTTGGGCGGCGAAGGCAGCGATCGCGGGGCGTTGATCGAGCTCGCAGCACAGCTCATCGCCGCACTCGCGCGCGCCGGGGCCCGGCACGAGGACCTCAATCTCAAGAACATCCTCATCGCCTTCGATGGCGCGACCGCGCGCCCGGCGGTCGTGGACGTGGATCGCGTCGTGCTCGGCGTGCCACGCCTCGTGGCGCTCGACGCGAACGTCGCCCGCTTCTCACGGTCGGCGCGCAAGCTGCGCGCACGCCGTGGCCTGCCGGTGAGCGAGGCCGAGCTCGAGACGCTCGCGCGGCGCGCGCGGGAGCTCGTCGCGTGACCGTGTCCGGCACGCCCCTCGCGCCGCTCGGGCGGGTCGGCATCGTCATGATGAGCGCCGTCGGGGACGCCGTCCACGTGCTGCCGGTCATCAACGCGATCAAGCGCGCGCGCCCCACGGCGCACATCACCTGGGTTCTCCAGCCCGGACCCGCGACGCTCGTGCGCGGCCATCCGTCGGTGGACGAGATCCTCCTCTTCGATCGTGGCCGCGGCGTCCGTGCATACCTCGACCTCCGGCGCCAGCTCCAGTCCCGTCCCTTCGACGTCGTGCTCGCGCTCCAGGTCTACTTCAAGGCGGGCCTCGTCACGGCGCTGACCCGGTCGCCGGTGAAGCTCGGCTTCGACCGCGCGCGGGCGCGCGACCTCAATTGGCTGTTCACCACCGATCGTATTCACCCCGCGCCGATGCAGCACGTCCAGGACCAGTACTTCGAGTTCCTGAGACCGTTAGGCATCGACCCGGAGCCGGTGGAGTGGCGGCTGGGGCCGTGGGCGGAGGAGCGCGCGTGGCAGCGCGAGTTCTTCGCCCCGATGCCCCGCCCTGTCGCGAGCATCGTCGTCGCGACGAGCAAGCCGGAGAAGGACTGGGCACCCGAGCGCTGGGCGGAGGTGTGCGACGCGCTCGCCCACGACTTCGGACTGCAGCCAGTGCTCGTCGGCGGGCGCTCGGAGCGCGAGCTCGCCGCGGAGCGGGCGATCATGAAGCGGGCCCGCGTGAAGCCCATCTCCGCGCTCGGCAGCGGGCTTCGCAGGCTGGTCTCGATCATCGACGGCTCGGCGCTCGTGCTCTCCCCCGATACCGGGCCGCTGCACATGACGGTCGCGCTCGACCGTCCCGTCGTTTCCCTGATCGCCTACTCGAATCCGAGGCGCGTCGGGCCGTATCGCAAGTTCCGCGATCTCATGATCGACGCCTACGGTGACCCGGGGGAGGATTACCCGGTGTCGATGGAGAACCGCCCGGGGCGGATGCCGCGCATCACCGTGCGAGACGTGCTGGACCGCGTCGAGCGGTGGCGGGCGACGTACGCGCCGCGCTACGGCTTCGGACTCGTCGACGCGACGCGGCCGAACTCGTAGCGGATGCCGACGCGGCCGAGCAGGCCGACGAGGCGGACCAGCGCGAGTCCCATCACGGCGAAGTAGTCGCCCTCGATGCGCGACACGATCGTCGCGCCGAAGCCCTGGATGCCGTACGCGCCCGCCTTGTCCATCGGCTCGCGCGTACGGACGTAGGCGTCGATCTCCCCGTCGTCGAGCGTGCGGAAGGTGACGCCGACCGTCTCGACCCCGCTCTCGAGGCGTGAGCCCCGCGCAACGGCGACGCCCGTGAGGACGACGTGCGAGCGCCCGCTGAGCGTCCGCAGCATGCGGCGCGCGTCGGCGTCGTCCTCCGGCTTGCCGAGCACGGCGCCGTCCACGACGACCGTCGTGTCGCTGCCGATGACGACGGCGTCGCCGCCGAGCGCCCGTGCGACCGTGAGCGCCTTCTCACGGGCGAGTCGCTCGCAGTAGACGGCCGGGTCCTCGCCGTCGCGCAGCGTCTCGTCGACGTCCGCGGGCCTCACTTCGTGCGGAATGCCGATCAGCGAGAGGAGCTCGCGTCGCCGTGGTGACTGCGACGCGAGCACGATGCGCGGCGCGGTCATGCCGCGGAGGGCGTCGGGTTCGCCTGAATCTCGCGCAGCAGCTTGAGCACGGAACGCCGCAGCGGCGCGAGAATCGGGTTCGCGCCGAGCGCGATGAGACGGGTCACGATGGGAACTGTCCGGTCGATGAGGACGCGCGTGCGGCGGCGCTCGCGCGACGTGTCGAAGATCCAGAATAGTACGATCCCCATCTCGTACAGCCAGAGGAGCTGCGGGAGCTCGACGCGGAGATCCTGCGGCGGCTTCAGCGAAGAGCCGTCAATCAGCTCGCCCATGAACTCGATCGCCTCCTCGCGCACCGCACGCGACGCGGCGCTGAACGGGTTGAGCGGGCTGTGCGGGTCCGCCGCGCTCCGGAACAGCACGCCGGAGAAGCGGTGATAAGGCTCGCTGGTGTCGATCTTGGCGTGGAGCGTCGCGAGGAGGCGCTTGCGGAAGTCCTTCTCGTCGAGGCGTGGCACGGCCGCGGCGAGGTGCTCGCGGTGGCTCCGCTCGTAGAAGGCCTGGACGAGCTCCTCCTTCGACTCGAAGTAGTAGTACGCATTGCCGAGCGAGACGCCCGCTTCCTCGGCGACCGCGCGCATCGTGGTCGCCTCGAAGCCGCGCTCCATGAACAGGGCGAGCGCGGCTTCGAGGATCTTCGTGCGGGTCTGCTCTCCCTTCGAGGTCTTCGTCAGGGTTTGAACCATTTCGCCGCCGGTCCGAGCTTCTTGCGGTTTCTCCCGATCCAGGCAGTGGTCGCGCGGGCGACCGGGAGGAGCGGGGCCGAGGAGAGGCGCTTCGCCATCAGGTGGTGGTTCTGCGTCGTCCAGAGGGACACGATCCACGCCTTTTCTTCACGAAAGATGTTCCCTCGGTCGTCGATCGCGGTCAGCTCCCCGAGGGTTCGGTCATGGTCGACGTCGGGATAGATCGCCCGGGCCTCGGCGGACCCCGCCGGCAGGAAGCCGACGGGGATCCGCTTCGGCTGCGCCGCGAGCCAGTCGCGAGCCCCGCGACAGAACTCGCATCCCGCGTCGTAGAGCACGACGAGGGCACGCATGGTCAGACCGCCTCCGCGCCTTGCGGGTGAATGCGCGTCCAGCCGTCCGGCGTCACGGGCGGGACGTTCGGCGCCCCGTAGCGCGCGCGGATGCGGGTGAACACGAAGAGGTTGAAGAAGTGCATCGCGCCGACACCGAGCAGCACCATCCCGACCTTGCTCGCCACGGCCTCGATCCCGGCGCGGGCCGTGTAGATGTCGCCCGCGATCTTCAGCTGGAGGGCGACG
>DATAIS010000208.1:0-9039 GCA_036262535.1 Gemmatimonadaceae bacterium
GAGCTCGGTGCTCTTCCGCGTCGCCCAGGAGGCGCTGCAGAACGCCATCCGGCACGCATCCGCGAACGAGATCGTCATTCGCGCCGGCGCGACCGACGGGCGGGCCTCGATCGAGGTCCGCGACGACGGGCGGGGCTTCGATCCCAATGCCAAGGGCCGCTCGGGCATCGGCATGCTGACGATGCGCGAGCGCGTCTCCCTCGTGGATGGCGAGTTCGCGCTCCAGTCGAGCCCTGGCTCGGGGACCGTAGTGCGGGCGCGAGTGCCCGCCGCCGCCTAACGACAGAGAGGATCGAATGACCGGTGACCAGATAAAGGTGCTGCTCGCCGACGACCACGCGGTCGTCCGCGCGGGCCTCAAGGCGGTGCTCGCCGCCGCTCGCGACATCGCCGTCGTCGGCGAGGCCGGCAACGGCCGCGAGGCGGTCGCGATGGCGGAGCGGCTCGCGCCGGACGTCGTCGTCATGGACCTCTCGATGCCGGAGATGGACGGCACCGCGGCGACGAAGGCGATCACCGCCAAGGGGCTACCGACCAAGGTGCTCGTGCTGACGATGCACGCCGAGGACGAGTACCTGGTGCCTCTCCTCGAGGCGGGGGCCGCGGGCTACCTCGTGAAGAGCGTCGCCGACCGCGAGCTGGTGAGCGCGGTGCGCGCCGTCGCGCACGGCGACAGCTACGTCAGCCCCTCGGCGGCGCGCGTCCTCGTGAAGGGCTTCGGGAAGAAGGATCCCGCGAAGGCGGAGCGCGACAAGTACGAGAAGCTGACGCAGCGCGAGAAGGATGTCCTTCGCTTCGTGGCCCAGGGCTACTCGGCGCCCGAGATCGGCGAAAAGCTCTTCATCAGTCCGAAGACGGTGGATACCTACAAGCAGCGCATCCAGGAGAAGATGGGGCTGGGCCATCGTGCGGACTATGTGCAGCTCGCCCTCCGGCTCGGGCTCCTGACGGCGGAGTAGCGACCGGCTTGGCAGGACCGGGGATCACGGGTTACCGTGGTCCCTGATGCCCGAGACAACACGCGGAGCCTCCGAGGCGAAGTTCGCGGCCATCCTCGACATCGCCGCCGACGCGATCATCACGATCGACGAGGCGCGGCGGATCATTCACTTCAACAAGGGCGCCGAAGAGATCTTCGGCTATACCGCCGAGGAAGTGCTCGGGAAGGAGCTCGAGCTGCTCCTTCCCGAGCGCTTTCGCGCCACGCACCCGCGCTACATCAGGGAGTTCGGCGACTCCGCCGAGCCGGCGCGGCGGATGGGGCACCGCCGCGAGGTCTCCGGTCTTCGGAAGGACGGGCGCGAGTTCCCCGCCGAGGCTTCGATCTCGAAGATCGACATCCCTGGAGAGGGCCGCTTCTATACCGCCGTCGTCCGCGATGTCACCGAGCGTTACGAGGCCGAAGCTCGCAGTCGATTTCTCGTCGACGGAGGACGCCGGCTGAGCGAATCGCTCGCCTTCGACGACGTCGTGCGCGCGATCGTATCGCAGGCGGTGCCGATGTTCGGTCGCGGTTGCGTGCTCGACATCACCGGGGCCGACGACGACGAGGTCTTTCGCCGGGCCGTGCACGCGGCCGACGCCGCGATGGCTGCCGCGCTCGAGGGCCTCTCGCGGCACGCGATCACCGTCGACTCGCCGTCGGCGGCGATCGATGCGATACGTCGCGCGTCGGCGGTCTGGGTCGAGCGCCTCGACGACGAGTGGCTCGAGGCCCACGAGGAGACGCAGGACGCCGTCGCGCTCTGGAAGCGAACGGGGGCGACGGCGCTCTGGATCCTTCCCCTCACCGTCGGCGGGCGCGCGATCGGCGCGCTCTCGATCCTGCGCACGGAAAAGGACTTCGACACTCCCGAGGCGCGAACGACGGCGGCCGCGTTCGCCGACCGCGCCGCGGTGGCGCTCGAGCACGCGCGGCTCTACGACGCCGCGCGCCGCGCGACGCGCGCGCGGGACGACGTGCTCGCGGTGGTGTCTCACGACCTCCGCAACCCGCTGAGCGCGATCACGATGTGCGCGGCGGCGCTGCGCGAAGGGGGCGGCGACGCCGCGGCGCGCGATGAGCTGCTCCAGGCGATCGCGGAAGCCGCGGAGTGGGCGCAGCGCCTGATTCGCGACCTCCTCGATGTCTCCGCGCTCGACGCCGGCGCGCTCGCGCTCGAGCGCACGGCTGTCCCGCTCGGCGAGGTCGTCACCCGCGCGACGACCATGCTCGAGGCGGACTTCGAGGGACGCGGCGTCCTGCTCACGGCCGACATCCCCGAACCGCGCGCCTGCATCTGGGCCGACGCTGACCGTGTGGTGCAGGTGATCGCGAACCTGCTCGGCAACGCGGTGAAGTTCACCGAGCGCGGTGGGCGCGTCACCGTGCGCGTGCGCAGCGACGACGGCTACGCCTCGATCGCCGTCGAGGACACCGGCGCTGGCATCCCCGCTGAGGAGCAGGCGCGCATCTTCGACCGCTACTGGCAGTCGCGCCGCGGCGCCGCCCGCCGCGGCGCCGGCCTCGGCCTCGCGATCGCGAAGGGGATCGTCGAAGCCCACGGCGGGCGGATCGGCGTCGCGAGCGAGCCGGGGCGGGGAAGCACGTTCACGTTCGAGATCCCCCTCGCCGCCCCCAACCGCCCCTAGCGCGCCGCGACTACAACTGCAGGCAACGGCAACTGCAGGGGCCTTGATTCGTTAACTGCCACTGCTTCCTGGTACGGCCGAGACGCAGAGCTCGCGGAGGACTGCAGCTGCACACCGATCACCGAGCTCTCGGCGTGTGCCGTTCCAAAGCATTTTCAGGCTCCGCGAGATTTTGGGGCAAGCGGGGCGAGTGTATCTCGCCTGGTCGTCTGCGTATCTCTGCGTCTCTGCGTTGACCAGGCCGGCGCATCGGAGCCGGCGCAGTTCCCCAAGCGAATCGCAGGTGCAGTTGCCGTTCTCCGCGGCCGTTCTCCGCGTCTCCGCGTCTCCGCGTCAACCGGGCCGGCGGTAGAACCCTGGAGGGCAGCTGGCCGCCGTTAGGTAGGTGAATCCCCGACCGGTCTCGGCCGGCAAACGCCTGACCAAAATTCCGACGTTCGCCCGATAAGGGAGTTTACCTGTCAGGGAAAGATTGGAAGCGTGACCGTGCACCGCGCATGGCCACGCTTCCTTTTCTCAGGCATCGACGCGTCGACGGCCAAGGGCCGTGCTGCGCGTCGCTTCTTCCCGAGGTGGCCATGTCCTTTCCCATCCCACGCAAGGCGATCGGTGCGGCCGGTCTCGCAGTCGCCGGCCTCGCGCTGGTCTACGCCTGCACGCTCACCGGCAAGACGGGCTCCAGCTCGCTCGTGACCGGTGATGCGGCAGCGAAGGTGTACGTCGCCCCCGGCGCGTACGACGAGTTCTACTCGTTCCTGTCCGGCGGCTTCAGCGGCCAGGTCGCAGTCTACGGCCTGCCCTCGGGCCGGCTGCTCAAGGTCATCCCCGTCTTCTCGCAGAATGCGGAGAATGGCTGGGGCTACAACGAGGAGACGAAGCGGATGCTCGAGACGACCTACGGCTTCGTGCCGTGGGACGACACGCACCATCCCGAGCTCTCGATGACCGACGGCGTTCCCGACGGCCGCTGGCTCTTCATCAACGCCAACAACACGCCGCGCATCGCGCGCCTCGACCTGACGACATTCGAGACGAGCGAGATCATCCAGATCCCGAACGCCGCCGGCGGACACGCTTCTCCGTTCACGACGCCCGACGGCCGCTACGTCGTCTCGGCGACGCGCTTCTCCGTGCCGGTGCCGAACACCGACGTCCCGATCGAGAGCTACAAGCAGAACTTCAAGGGCACGCTCTCGTTCGTGAAGGCGAACGAGTTCGGGAAGATGGACATCGCCTTCCAGATCCTCATGCCCGGCTACAACTACGACCTCGGGCACGCGGGGAAGGGACCGTCCGACGGCTGGTTCTTCTTCACGTCGTACAACTCCGAGCAGGCGAACACGAAGCTCGAGACGAACGCGTCGCAGAACGACAAGGATTACATCGCGGCGGTGAACTACCGCGCCGCCGAGCAGTGCGTCGCCGAGGGCAAGGCGAAGACCTTCCCGTCCGTGTACATGCACAACTTCATGGACGAGAAGACGCGCTCCGCGGTCGTCGAGAAGAAGACGAGCGTGAAGATGCTCGACCCGCGCGACTGCAAGGGGATCGTCTACTACCTGCCGACGCCGAAGTCGCCGCACGGCGTGGACGTCGACCCGAGTGGCGAGTACATCGTCGGCGGCGGCAAGCTCGCGACCGTCATCCCGGTGCACTCGTTCAAGAAGCTCCAGGAGGCGATCGCGGCGAAGAAGTTCGACAAGGACATCGACGGCATCCCGGTGCTGAACTATCAGGCGGTGCTCGCCGGCGAGGTGCAGAAGCCGGGACTCGGCCCGCTGCACACCGAGTTCGACGGCCGTGGCAATGCCTACACGTCGATGTTCCTCTCGTCGGAGGTCGTGAAGTGGAAACTCGGTACATGGGAGGTGCTCGACCGCATCCCGACCTACTACTCGATCGGCCACCTCATGATCCCCGGCGGCGACTCGAAGAAGCCGTACGGCAAGTACCTGGTGGCGATGAACAAGATCACGAAGGACCGCTACCTACCGACGGGGCCGGAGCTCTTCCAGTCGGCGCAGCTGATCGACATCAGCGGCGACAAGATGAAGCTCCTGCTCGACTTCCCGACGATCGGCGAGCCGCACTACGCCCAGGCGCTGCCGGCGGAGATGATCCGTGAGAAGCAGGTGAAGTTCTTCAAGGTCGCGGAGAACCAGCACCCGCAGGTCACGCGCGCGGAGAGCGACGGTGGCATCACGCGCAGCGGCAAGCGCGTGAACGTCAGGATGATCGCCGTGCGCAGCCACTTCGCGCCCGACAACCTCGAGGGCGTGCAGGTCGGCGACACGGTCTACTTCCACGTCACCAACATCGAACAGGACTGGGACGTCCTGCACGGCTTCGCGGTGCTCGGCGCCGAGAACTCGGAGCTGATCCTCAACCCGGGCGAGACGAGGACGCTGAAGTGGATCCCGAAGACGCCCGGCGTCTATCCGTTCTACTGCACCGACTTCTGCTCGGCGCTGCACCAGGAGATGCAGGGCTACATCCGGGTGTCGCCGGCGGGGTCGAACACACCGCTCGTCGCCAACGTCAGCAAGAAGACGCAGGCGCAGATGGCCAAGACCGCGGCAGGCAACTGACGCGGCGCTCCCGGCACCAGGGAAGAGTGGGCCCTGGTGCCGGGAACCTCCCTCCCGAGCCGACATGCAGACCCCGATGAACTCCCGCGACCGTACGCTGATCGCCCTCGCGGCGCTCCTCGCGTTAGGCGCGTTCGCCCTCCCGCTGTGGCGGATCGAGCTGATCGCGCCCCAGTACCCCGAGGGGCTGGGGATGCTGATCCGGCTCGACACCATCACGGGCATCAAGCCCAACGACCTGAACAGCATCAACGGCCTCAATCACTATATCGGGATGCGCGCGATCGATCCGGCGGCGATCCCGGTGCTCGACGTCATGCCCTGGGTGGTCGGCGCGCTCGCGGCGGCGGGACTGCTCGTCGCCGCGATCGGCAGCCGCGCGCTGCTCTGGGCGTGGCTCGTCACCTTCGCGCTCGCCGGCGCGGCGGGGCTCGCCGAGTTCTGGCGCTGGGGCTACGACTACGGCCACAATCTCGCGCCCGACGCCGCGATCAAGGTCCCGGGGATGAGCTACCAGCCGCCGCTCCTCGGCACGAAGCAGCTCCTCAACTTCACCGCCGCGTCGTGGCCGTCGTGGGGCGGGATCCTGCTCGGCGTCGCCTTCGCGGTCGGGTTGGGGGTCGCGGTCGCTCCCTTGATCGCGCGGCGGCGCCGCGCCGCGGCGGCCGTCGCGCTCGCGGCCACGGCCGCTACCGCCGCCTGTCGCGGTGTGCCGCGCGCGATCGCGTACGGCGAGGACGGCTGCGACTACTGCCGGATGGAGATCACCGACCCGCGCTACGGCGCGGAGGTCGTGATGAAGACCGGCAAGGCGCACACCTTCGACTCGATCGAATGCATGGCGGGGTTCGTCGCCACGCTGCGCGACTCGAGCGAGATCGAGTCGCTCTGGGTGAGCGACTACCAGCGCCCCGGGCGGCTGCTCGCGCTCCGTGAGGCGCGGCTCCTCCGCGCGACGCAGCCGGGAAGCCCGATGGGCGGCGGCATCGTCGCGATCGCGATCGACGCCGACAGCGCCGATCTCGCGGCGCGGCTCGGCGCGCACACCGTGGCGTGGCAGGACGTGCGCCGGCTCGCGCTCGCCGCGCCGGGCGAAGCCGTCGCTGCGGTGCCCGCGTCCTCTGACGCGCCGGCGGCGCCGGGAGCGGGGGTCGTCGCGCGCGCGGCGACGACGGGCAGCATCGTGGTCGATCCCGCCGGACCGGTGCGCACGATCGCCGAGGGGATCCGCCTCGCCGCGCCGGGCGGACGCGTCGTCGTGCGCGCGGGCGTCTATCGCGAGCCGACGATCGTCGTCGACCGCCCGCTCGAGATCGTCGGCGAGGGGCTGCCGACGCTCGACGGCGAGGGGACGCGCGAGATCATGCAGGTCGTCGCCGACGACGTGACGGTGCGCGGCCTCCGCTTCGCACACGTCGGCACGAGCTTCGTCGAGGATCGTGCCGCGCTGCGCATTCGCGACGCGAAGCGCTGCGCGGTGACCGACAACCGGATCGACAGCGCGTTCTTCGCGATCTACCTCGCCAACGTCACCGGCTGCCGCATCGAGCGCAACGTCATTCGCGGGGCGGACAGCACCGAGGCGACCGCCGGGAACGGCATCCACCTCTGGTCGACGCGGAGCGTGACCATCGCCGGCAACACCGTCACCGGCCACCGCGACGGGATCTACTTCGAGTTCGTCCACGACGCGCGCGTCGAGCGCAACACGAGCGAGGGCAACCTTCGCTACGGGCTGCACTTCATGTACTCCGACGACTGCGAGTACGCCGACAACACCTTCCGCCGCAACGGCTCGGGCGTCGCAGTGATGTACACGAAGCGCGTGACGATGCGCGGCAACCACTTCGCCGACAACTGGGGGAGCGCGGCGTACGGGCTGCTCGTCAAGGAGGTCGCCGACGCGCGGCTCGAGCGGAACACCTTCGCCCGCAACACCGTCGCCTTCTTCGCCGACGGCGCCGACCGGATGACGCTGACGCACAACGTCTTCACCGACAACGGCTGGGCGCTGCGCCTCGCCGGCAGCACGAACGAGGGCGAGGTCACGGCGAACAACTTCAGCGGCAACAGCTTCGACGTCGTGACGACGACGCGATCGCCCTCGACGCGCGTCAGCGGCAACTGGTGGCAGGAGTACCGCGGCTACGATCTCGACCGCGACGGCGTCGGCGACGTGCCGCACCGTCCGGTGCGCCTCTTCTCGGTGGTCGTCGAGCACAACCCCCCGGCGATGATGCTGCTGCGAAGCGGCTTCGTCGGCGTGCTCGACACCATCGAACGGGCGATCCCGTCGCTCACTCCCGAGACGCTCGTGGATGCGAGCCCCGCGATGACCCCGGTCAGATGATCGAGATCGGCGGCCTGACGAAGCGCTTCGGTGCGCTGGAGGTGCTGCGCGGGGTCGACCTGCGCGTGGCACGAGGACGCGTCACGGCGATCATCGGACCGAATGGCGCCGGCAAGACCACGCTCATCAAGGCGCTGCTCGGACTCGTCCGTCCCGACGCCGGAGAGATGCGCGTCGACGGCGCGCCGATCGCCGGCGACGCCTGGCGCGCGCGGGTCGGCTACATGCCGCAGATCGCGCGCTTCCCGGAGCACATCACCGGCGGCGAGCTGCTCGCGCTGCTGCGCGGCCTCCGCCCCGCCCTGGCGGCCGACTTCGACGAGGAGCTCATCGCGCGCTGGAGCCTCGCGCCGGAGCTCGCGAAGCCGCTGCGCACGCTGTCGGGCGGCACGCGACAGAAGGTCAACGCCGTCGCCGCCTTTCTCTTCCGCCCCGACCTGCTGGTGCTCGACGAGCCGACCGCGGGGCTCGATCCGGTCGCGGCGGGAATCCTCAAGGAGAAGATCCTCGCCACGCGCGCCGCGGGCGCCACGGTCATGGTGACCTCGCACGTCATGAGCGAGCTCGAGGAGCTCTCCGACGATGTCGCCTTCCTCGCCGCGGGGCGCATCGCTTACACCGGTGCCGTCGCCGAGCTCAAGGAGCTGATGGCGCAGGACACGCTGGAGCGCGCCGTCGCGCGGATGATGACTCGGGAGGTGCCCGCATGAGCGCGACCATCAGGCGCGTGCTTGCCTTCCAGGCGCGCGACGTCGTTCGCAGTCGCTGGCTCGCGGCGTACGCGATCTTCTTCCTCGCCGCGACGGAAGGGCTGCTCCGCTTCACCGAGGGCGATGCGCGGACGATGCTCGGCCTCGTCAACGTCGTGCTGCTCGTCGTCCCGCTGGTGACGATCGTCTTCGGCGTGACCTACCTGCACGCGGCGCGGGAGTTCGTTGAGCTCCTGCTCGCGCAGCCTGTCGCGCGCGGCCGTCTCTTCGCCGGACTCTACCTCGGCCTCACGCTGCCGCTCGCGGGGGCGGTCGTCGCCGGTGTCGGTTTCCCCTTCCTCTTCCGCGGCGTGGAGGCGGGCGCGCGGGGGACACTCGCGACCCTGCTCGGGGTGGCGGTGATCCTCACCGCGATCTTCGCCGCGCTCGCCTTCTTGATCGCGGTGCGCACGGAGGACCGGCTGCGCGGGCTGGGGGGCGCGATCGCGGTCTGGCTCGCGCTCGCCGTCCTCTACGACGGCGTTGTGCTCTTCCTCGTGTCGACCTTCGCCGACTACCCGCTCGAGCGGGCGACGCTGGCGATGACGCTCGCCAACCCGGTGGACCTCGCGCGCGTGCTGCTCCTCCTGCGGCTCGACGTGGCGGCGCTGATGGGCTACACTGGCGCAGTGTTTCATCGTTTCTTCGCCGGCGCGACCGGCACGCTCGTCGCGCTGGGGGCGCTCGCGACGTGGACCGCGGTTCCGATCGCCCTCGCCGG
>DATAIS010000209.1:0-9509 GCA_036262535.1 Gemmatimonadaceae bacterium
CAGCGCTTGCCCGCGCCGAGATCATGCGACGAGATTCAAGGTGTGTCCGAGTCCCACGAGCTTCCCCAGGCCGACGACCGTCCCGCGCGCGTCGCGATGAGCGCGCCTGACGGTCCGCCTCCCGCCGACGCCGCTCCCGCGCCGGGGGACGCGCGCGCCGCGGAGGAGCCGCCGCCGACGGTGGATCAGGTGAAGCTCGCGCTGCGGCGGGTGAAGGACCCCGAGCTCGGCCTCAACATCATCGACCTCGGCCTCGTCTACGAGATCGTCGTCGAGGACCGCGACGTGCGCGTCGACATGAGCCTCACCTCCCCCGCGTGCCCGAGCGGCCCGCAGCTCATGGGCGACGCCGAGAAGGCAGTGCGTAACGTCCCCGGCGTGACCAACGTGACGATCAACCTCGTCTGGTCGCCGATGTGGTCCCCCGACCGGATCGAGCCGCGCGTCCGCGCCTACCTCGGCTTCTAGCGGCGGCCGCCGCCTGACGCCACCTCCGGCACCGCCTTCGCCGAGCTTCTCGGTGGCAGGGTGAAGAAGAGCGCGATCAGCGCATGGGCGACGAGGCTCGCGATCGGACTCGCGAGGGCGATCAGCGTCGCGACGAGGTAGATGATCGGCCCCCACGTGTAGCTGCGCGTGATCGCGCGCGCTTCCTCGAGATCGGCAGCGGCGCCGAGGAGGCGGCCGTCGCCGCCGGCGCCGTAGCGCCAGACCAGGTTGTAGACGATCGCCATCACGGTGAACGACGCACCATAGAAGAGCGTCGCGACGCGCCGTCCCTCGGGCTGTGGGAGGTGCTCGGCGAGCACCGCCGTCGGGAACGGGATGAACCCGATCACGAGCAGGAAGACGACGTTGATGAGAAGGAAGGTCCGGTTCACGCGCCGGATGTGCTCGAACATCGTGTGGTGGTTGACCCACATGATGCCGATCGTCGCGAAGCTGATCAGGTAGCCCAGGTACGACGGCCAGAGATGCAGCAGCGCCGAGCCTAACGCTGTCTCGCCGTGCGCCGCGGGGACGCGGATCTCGAGGACGAGCAGGGTGATGGCGATGGCGAAGACGCCGTCGCTGAAGGTCTCGAGGCGGGTCGTCTCGCCCAGCTCGACGACGCGCGTGGCCGGCCCCCGCGACGTGGCATGTTCGGACATGCCACTAACGTGTCGTCCGCCGCGCCTCCCGCGCAACGCGCCAGTGGCTTCCCTCGCGGACGAGCTGGAAGCCCGTCTCGAAGTCGAAGCGCCCGTTCGGCCCGACGCCGCTCGCGGTGCGGAAGCGCTCGGCGTAGAGAAAGAGACGCAGCGTGTCGCGCCCCATCTGGTACGGCTCGGAGAAGCGCACGACGTATCCCGGACGCGCCGTCTGGCAGCGCGGGGCGTGCTTCGCGTCGGGGCGCTGCGGCTCGCAGGTGCCGTTCACCATCCCCGCGCCGCGGAGCGAGCGGACGACGTCATCGCCGAGTGTCGGGCCCTTCACCGCGTAGCTGCCGTCGCGCGGCAGGACGTGCGGCTCCACGAGAAGAACGAGCGCGCTATCCGCGTCGAACGCCGAGCGGAGCGCCGCGTCGTATGCACCGGCGCGGTCGGCGGCGCCGAGCTGCGCCGAGGGCAGTCCGCCGCCCCGGACGTCCGGACCCGAAGGGGAACCGCAGGCCGCGAGGGAGAGCATCGCGGCGATCGCGCAGGTGGTGATGGTTCGAGTCATGTCGGTTGATGGTACTCCTCCATGACTCGGGCGTTCGCGGACGGGTCACGGCTGACGCGCGTGACCTGAGTCACCGCGTGCTCAGACGTGCGGGAAATGCGGATTCCAGGCGAGCTCCCAGAGAAAGCCCTCGGGATCCGCGAAGTAGCTGCTGTAGCCGCCCCATTCCGCGCGCTGCGGCCGCTTCACGACCCGCGCACCGCCGCGCTCGACCTCGGCGAAGAGGGCGTCCACCTCCTCCGCGGAGCGGAGGTTGTGCGCGAGCGTGAAGCCGTGGAATCCGCGTCCGTCGTCTGGCACCTGCGCGTCGGCCGCGAGCTCGTCGCGCGGATAGAGCGAGAGCCAGGTCTTCCCGAGCTCGAAGAAGCTGATCCCCGGTGGCGAGGGAAGCATCGGCAGCTTGAGGACGTCGCGGTAGAAGCGCGTCGCGCGCTCCAGGTCGCGGACGCCGAGCGTGACGAGGCTGAGGCGTGGCTCCATCGTCAGCCGTCCCTGTAGGGAGAGCGCTCTTCCTCGGCGGGCGGCGTCGTGCGCGGCTGGCCCTCGGACCGGTTGGGCCCGCGCCCATCGCGGCGGCGCCGGTTCCCACCCCCTTCCCCGGAGCCACCCTCCGGCGCCGGGGTCGTCGGCACTCGCGCGAGCGCCTCCACGAAATCCGCGCCGAGCTCCGCGATCTGCCACCGCCGCAGCTCGGGGATCTCCGTCAGCTCCTCCACCGTGCGCGGCGCGCGGCGCGCCACCGCCTCGAGGCGGTCGCGGGCGCAGAGCACCCCGGGGTCGAGCTCGAGCCGGGTCGCGGCCGCGTCGCGCACCGTGCGCAGCGCGGAGACACGAGCGTCGAAGTCGGGATCCTTGTCCCAGCGCGGGGCGCGCGGAAAGCGCGGCAGCTCGGCCTCGGGCACCTCCTCGCCGCGGCGGATCGCGGCGAGGATCTCGCCCGCATTGCGCTCGCCGATGCCGCGCGGCATCCCCTTCACGGCGAGCAGCGAAGCCGTATCCCGCGGCCGGCTGCGCGTCGCCTCGAGCAGCGCGTCGTTGCCGATGACGCGGAAGGTCGAGCGATCGAGCTCGCGCGCGAGCGCGTCGCGCCACTGCACGAGCTCGCGGAAGATCGCCAGCTCGCGGCGGTCGAGGTCGCGCGCACCCTTGATGCGCATGAACCCCGAGTCGGCTTCCTCCGGTTCCCAGCGCGTCCCCTCGAGGCGCGCGAACTCCTCCCGCGCCCACTCCAGGCGCCCCTTCTTCGCGAGCTCGTCGTGCAGCCGGTCGCGCAGGTCGAGCAGGTACATCGTGTCCTGCGACGCGTAGTCGAGCATCCCCTGGGTGAGGGGACGCATCGACCAGTCGGCGCGCTGATGCTTCTTGTCGAGCGTGACGCCGAAGTAGCGCTCGAGCAGCGCGGCGAGGCCGAACGCCTTGAGGCCGAGGAGCTGCGCGGCGATGCGCGTGTCGAAGATGTGGCGGATGTGCCAGCCGTAGTCCTGCGCGAGGAGGCGCAGGTCGTAGTCGGCGTCGTGGAACACGACTTCGACCTGTGGGTCCTCGAGCATGCGGCCGAGCAGCTCGGGCTTCCCGATGGGAAGGGGATCGATGACGGCGGTGTCGTCGCGGGTCGAAAGCTGGAGGAGGTAGATCCGATCGACGAAGCGGTGGAAGCTCGCGCCTTCGGTGTCGAGCGCGAGCTCACGCGCTCCCCGGATGCGCGTGAGGAAGCGGTCGACCTCCTCGGGCGCATCGAGGTAGAGCGGATTATGCCTCGCGGATGACGCCACTGCTTCCTCGGTGGATCGGACGCAGGTAATGTAGCGCGGTCCCGTCCTTGCTCCCACACGCCCGCCATGACCGAACCGACGACGCCCGCCGGCGCCACGCCCGCGAGCCCCGCCGCCCCACCCGCGCATCATCCCCCGGTGCAGCCCGAACGGCGTCGGCGCGCCGTCGGGTGGCAGAGCCGCGACGTGCTGCGCGTCGCCGCGCTCGTGATCGCGCTCTACGTCGCGATCCGTCTGCTCTGGTTCGCGCACCAGCTGGTGTTCGTCGTCTTCCTCGGCGTGCTGTTCGGGCTCGCCGTGGGCTCGGCGGTGGATCGGCTGGAGCGTTTTCGCATCCGGCGCGGCATCGCGGCGGCGCTGGTCGTCGTCGGCTTCCTCGCGGTGCTGGGCAGCTTCTTCGCCTGGATGGCGCCGACGCTGCGGGAGCAATCGCGCGAGCTGCGCGCCCGGCTGCCGCAGGCGATGGACAAGGCCGAGAGCTGGGTTGACACGCATCAGTCGGGACTCATCGGCCTCCTCCTCGGCCGCGGCGGCGACGACGCGCCGGCCACGGCGAGCGGGCGATCGCCAGCCACTCCGGGCGACACGGCACGGCGCGACAGCGGCGGGGCACGGCGCGACAGCACCACCGCAGCGCCCGATAGCACGACCGCGACGAAGGACGACAGCACGGCGAAGCCGGGACCCGTCGCGCCGAGCGCCCAGCTCAAGCAGCGCATCGGCGCCCAGATCGGCGGCGTGACGCGGTATCTCTTCCCCTTCCTCTCCTCCACGATCGCCGTATTCGGCGGCGTGCTGCTGATCATCTTCCTCGCCACCTACATCGGCGCCGAGCCGCGGCTCTATCGCACGGGGCTGATGCACCTCTTCCCGCGCCAGGCCCGCCGCCGCGCCGACGAGGTGCTGGGCGCGATGGCGGTCGCGCTCCGGAAGTGGCTCGTCACGCAGCTCATCGCGATGGTGGCGATCGGCCTCGTGACGACCATCGCCCTGCTCGTGCTGCGGGTCAAGGCGGCAGTCGCGTTAGGCATCCTCGCCGGACTGTTCGAGTTCATCCCGACCGTCGGGCCGATCCTGAGCGCCGTGCCGGCGGTGGCGATGGGATTCGTGGACTCGCCGGAGAAGGCGCTCGCGGTGGCGCTCGTCTACGTCGCGATCCAGTTCCTCGAGAACCACATCCTGATCCCGCTCCTGATGCGCGGGGGCGTGGACCTGCCACCGGCGCTGACGGTGGTCTCGCAGGCGCTGATGGCGCTCATCTTCGGCTTCATCGGCCTGATGGTCGCCGTGCCGCTGCTCGCCGCCGTGATGGTGCCGATCAAGATGCTCTATGTGGAGGGCGTGATCGGCGATCGCGTCGAGGTGCTCGAGAACGACGACGATGCGGACGACTCCGACACGGGCTGACGTCGTGGCGGGTGACCCGTTCACCCCACCGCTGCTCCTCCGCTACCCCGCGCTCGCCTGGCTCCCCCGAGTCCGGCTGGGGAGCTTTCCGACGCCCGTCGAGCCGGTGACGCTCCCCGGCGGCGGGACGCTCTGGGTCAAGCGCGACGACCTCTCGGCGTCGCCGTTAGGCGGCAACAAGGTGCGCGGCCTCGAGTTCCTCCTCGCGGGGATCGGCCGCGGCGACACGGTGATCACCGTCGGCGCCCGCGGCTCGACGCACGCCCTCGCGACCGCGACCTACGCCCGCGCCCTCGGGGCGCGGGCGGTCGTCTGGCGCTGGCCGCAGGAGGAGAACGCGCAGTCGGCGCGGGTGGCGCGCGCTGTCGAGCGCGCCGCGAGCGAGATCCACGACGTCATCCATCCGCTCCAGGCGATGGCCGGTGCGTGGCTGGCATCGCTGCGGCCGCGTACCCGCCGCGTCCCGGCGGGGGGCAGCACCCCGCTCGGCGTCCTCGGCCACGTCAACGCCGCGCTCGAGCTGTCCGAGCAGATCGCCGCAGGCCGTCTTCCCGCGCCGGCGAACGTCGTCGTGCCGCTCGGCAGCGGGGGAACGGCGGCGGGACTCGCCCTCGGCTTCGCCATCGCCGGCGTTCGCACCCGCGTCCTCGCGGTCGCCGTCGCGCCGCGGATCGTCGCCAACAGACGGCGCGTGCTGCGGCTGGCGTCGAGTACCGCGCGGCTGATCGAGAGCTCGACGGGCCATCCCGTGCCGCGCCCATCGGCGGATGCGGTGACAGCGACGCACGATGAGTACGGCGGCGCCTACGGCCGCGCCACCGAATCGGGACGCGCCGCCGCGAGCTGGCTGCGCAGCGCGGCGAGGATCGACGTCGACGCGACGTACAGCGCGAAGGCGCTCGCCGCGGCCATGACCACGGCGCGCCGCGGGGCGCCGACGCTGTTCTGGCTCACCTTCGACGCGCGCTCGATCATCCTGCCCTCGCCGTGACGGTCCTGGCACACGAGTCGAGCGGCGTCGGCACGCCGCTCCTCCTTCTCCACGGCTTCCCGCACGACCACACGCTGTGGGCGCCGCAGCTCGCGGGGCTGATGTCGCACTGCCGCTGCATCGCGCCCGACCTGCGCGGCTTCGGCGAGTCGCCAGTCGCGCCGCCGTACTCGATGGACCGCTACGCCGACGACGTCCTCGAGCTGCTCGACCGGCTGGGCATCGAGCGCGCGGTAGTGGCGGGGCTGTCGATGGGCGGCTACGTCGCGCTCGCGATGTGGCGCCGGCATCGACGCCGCATTCGCGCCATGGCGTTGATCGACACCCGCGCCGGCGCCGACAATGACGAGACCCGCGAGCGGCGGCGGGCACAGATCGAGGTCGCGCGCAGCCAGGGCGCCGAGGTGCTCGCGGCACAGCTGCTTTCCGGCCAGCTTGGGGAGCGCACTCGCGAGCGACACCCCGAGATCGTAGAGGTCGTGCGCACGATGCTCGCGCGCGCGCCGGTGGAAGGAATCGTCGGTGCGCTCGAGGCGATGATCGCGCGCCCCGACTCGACGCCGACGCTCGCGACGATAGACGTGCCGACGCTGGTCGTGGTCGGGGAGCAGGACACCGTCACCCCGCCCGCGGAGGCGCGCCGGCTGCACGAGGGCATTCGCGGCAGCCGTCTCGAGATCGTCGGCGGCGCAGGGCATCTCAGCAGCCTCGAGCGCCCCGCGGCCGTGAACCATTTATTATCCGAATTCATCGCCCGACTCGACTACGCCTGACCCCGAATCCTCCAAAGTGACGTCGCCTTCGAACGTCAGTGCCGCCGAGCAGACCAGCGCCGCGCGGCTCGGCGCCGTGCTGTTCAGGAACCGCGGCTGGCTGCCGGTCCTCTTTCTCGCCGTGCCGCTGCTCGTGCCGGGGCACATGTCGACGGCGCAGTGGATCGCCGGTCTTCTGCTCGTGGCACTCGGCGAAGCGGTGCGCCTCGCGGGCGTCGCCGCGGCGGGCACGGTCACGCGGCGCCGCTCGCGGACGGTGCAGCGGCTCGTCGACTACGGCATCTTCGCGTGGGCGAGAAACCCGCTCTACATCGGGAACTTCCTCGCCTGGATGGGATTCGCGGTGATCTCCGGGGTGTACTGGTTCATCCCGGTGGCGATCCTCGTCTTCGCGATCGAGTACTCACTCATCGTGCGCTACGAGGAGGGCGTGCTCGAGTCGATCTTCGGCGCCGAGTATCTCGCCTACAAGTCGCGCACGCCGCGCTGGATTCCCCGCCCCCCGTCCACCAGGTCCACGGGGCCGCACGACTGGGGCGAGGCGTGGAAGAGCGAGATCAGCACGCTGCTGCAGTACGTGGTGCTGATCGTCGCGTTTGTCGTGAAGGACCGATTCTTCGGCTGAACTGCACGCCGCGCCCGTGGCGCGAGCTGGTGCGGAGTACGCACGGCACGCCGCGCCCGTGGCGCGAGCTGGTGCGGAGGTTCGGAGAGGAGCCGGTGCGGTGATGCGAGGGTGCGGAGAGCGGACGCGTCGTGATGCGCGCCGTGTCACCCTCGCCGAGCTAACCTTGCTCCGCTCTCCCCGGGCGAGAGCGGTCGGCAGAACCAAGTATTTGGCTGGAAGCGAAGACGGTGCCGACGTGCTCATCGCACCTCCGCACCCTCGCAACGGGTCCTCTCGCACCTCCGCACCAGCGGCCGCACGGCGGCCGCGCGCAGTGAGTACTCCGCACCAGCAGGCCGCACGGCGGCCGCGACTACGCGCGCAGGGACAGCAGATAGTCGCCGAGGTCGTTCCAGCTTCGCGCGACGTACTCGGCTTCGCTCGGACCGCCGGGGGTGAGGAAGTCGACGCGCACGGCGCGCATGCCGGCGGCGAGGGCGCCGCGGATGTCGGTGCGCTCGTTGTCGCCGACGTGGACGATCTCCGAGGGAGCGACACCGAGCGCGCGGCTCGCGGCGGCGAAGGGCTCGGGGCGCGGCTTGGCCCAGCCGATGTCCATCGAGTAGACGGTCGCGGAGAAGAGCGACAGCAGCTGATGCTTCTCGAGGAGCCGGTCCTGCGCCTGTCCCGAGGCGAAGCCGGTGTCGGAGACGATGGCGAGCGTGTAGACCGACGCGAGGCGCGCCAGCACCTGGTCGGCGTCGGCGATCAGCGGTGGCGGGTAGGCGAGGAGCGCGTCGTCCACCTCGCGGATCGCCTGCGCGACGTGCTCGCAGTCGGCGGGACGGTCGACGTCGATGCGCCTGAGCATCCAGCGAATCCGCTCGTCGGTCGTGTAGCCGCGATGCTCCTCGCGCCACCAGCGCTCGGCTTCGCTGTTCGCCGCGGTGTAGATCTCACGAATGCGGTCGTCGGGGAGCGAGTGACCGACGGCGGCGAGGAGACGACGAAGCGCCCCCTGCCGGAGCACTGCACGCTCCGGCGCGGAAGCGCCGATGAAGATCGTGTCCCAGTAGTCGAACGTGACGGCGCGAACCGGCACGCGGCGGAGCTAGCGGGTGGGCCGCGTCGGCGGATTCGGTCCGGCGAAGACGTCGCGGTTGATCTGGATGTACTGCCGCAGCTGCTGCGGGACATCCTCTTCCGGGAAGATCGCCGTCACCGGGCACTCCGGCTCACAGGCACCGCAGTCGATGCACTCGTCCGGATTGATGAAGAGCTGCTCCGGCCCCTCGTAGATGCAGTCGACGGGGCAAACGTCGACGCACGCTTTGTCCTTCGTGTTGACGCAGGCTTCGGTGATGACGTAGGGCATGGCGGCTGAGTAGGGCGCTTATCGGAAAGTAGCCGCGACCTATCGCGCACGCCACGGCGGCTCGGCACCGGGCTTTCGCGGAAGGTCGGGGTTCTCCCGGTAGAGCGTCGTCGTGCGGCCGATGACCTGGACGACCTCCGCGCCCGTCGCCGACGCGAGCTCGCGCGCCGCGTCCTTCGCGCGCAGCTCGGCGGACTTGATGAGCTGCACCTTCACGAGCTCGCGCGTGCGCAGCGCGTCCTCGAGCGACGCGAGCAGCGTCGGCGTGATGCCCTCCTTGCCGACGTGCACGATCGCGGTGAGGTGATGTGCCTCGCCGCGCAGCGCCGCCCGGTCCTTCCCTCGAAGCGAGTCGGTCATTGCCGTTCTCCGTTCTCTGCACGCACCGCCGAAGGCTGCTCCGAGAAGAGAGGCCTCGGGTTCACCGGCACCCCCGCCCACCACCGTCGATCGGCCGGCATCCGCATGATCTGGAAGTGCAGATGCGGCACGTCGCGTGGCGCATTGCCCGTGGTGCCCACGAAGCCGAGCGTATCGCCCTTCCGCAGCCGGTCGCCTTCGCCGAGCCCTTTCCGGTAGTGGTCGAGGTGCGCGTAGTAATACACGAACCGTTCCCGGGGCTCCAGTGCATACAGGGTGATCCCGCCGGCGCCTCCCTTTCGCATCTTCAGGACCTTGCCGTCGTCGGCGGCGAGCACGGGAGTGCCGCGCGGCGCCATGATGTCCACCGCGCCGTGGACGCGCTTCCCGCCGCGCATGTCGCCGAAGCTGTCCGGGATGCGCGCGAGCCGCGCGTTCGCGACGGGAATGAGGATCTGCCGACTGACCAGGTACTCGTAATCGTCGCGCGTCACGCCAGCCGGGAGAGCGACGGTGCCCG
>DATAIS010000210.1:0-16005 GCA_036262535.1 Gemmatimonadaceae bacterium
CAGCTGCGTGATCTTGCGGAAGTCGCGCCCGCGCCACGCCGCGCCCCGATTGTCCACCACGACGACGACGTAGCCGCGCTGGGCGAGCAGCGCGTGCCACAGCCAGCGCGAGCCACCGTACTGGTCGTTCACCTGCGGCGAGGCGGGTCCGCCGTAGACGTACATCAGCACCGGATACTTCGTCGTCGGACTGAAGTTGGGCGGGAGGATGCGATACGCGTCGAGCTTGGTGCCGTCGGGCACCGGCACCTGGAAGAACTCGCTCGTCACGCCGATGCTCGCGACGCGATCGCGAAGCTGGGCGTTGTCGACGATCACGCGGCGCTGCGTGAAGCCGGGGAGCTCGTAGAGCGTCGCCGTCGGCGGCGTGCGCAGCGTCGAGCGGATGTCGACGGCCCAGCGCGCGTCCGGCGAGATGTTGACGTTGTGCGCCCCCGCCGCCTGCGACACGCGCCGCACGCGCCCGTTGCGCAGGCTCGTCGCGAAGAGCTGCCGCTGCGTCGCGTTCGGCGCGGCGGCGATGAAGTAGACGTCGCCGCGCTTCTCGTCGACGCCGGCGATGGAGAGCACGTCCATCCCGTTCTGCGTCAGCTGGCGAAGCTGCCGGCCGGTGCGGTCGAAGAGGAAGATCTGGCGCCAGCCGCTCCGGTCGGAGAGCCAGAGGAACTGCCGGTTGCCGGCGAGCCAGATGATGTCCTGGACGTCCACGTACGCGCTGTCGCTGTCGACGAAGAGCGTGCGTCCCGCGCCGCTGGACGCGCCGAGCATGAGCGCCTCGATGCGATTCTGGCGGCGCGGCATGCGCAGCACCACGACGCTGTCGTTGCCGACCCACCCGGCGCGCGGGAGGTACACGCCGGTATCGGGTCCCGTCTGCAGCCACGTCGTCTTCGCGCTCGCGACGTCCATGACGCCGATACGCACGCGGCTGTTCGGCTGACCCGCCTTGGGGTAGCGCAACACCGCGACCTGCGGGTAGAGCGAGAGCTCGTCAACCATCGGGAACGCGGGCACCGCGGACTGATCGAAGCGCCAATAGGCGAGGCGCCGCGAGTCCGGGCTCCAGCGGAAGGCGTCGCGGAGGTCGAGCTCCTCCTCGTAGGCCCAGTCGGTGGTGCCGTTGATGATGTCGGCGCTGCCATCCGTCGTCAGGCGGCGCGTGCGTCCGCTCGCGAGCTCGGTGACGTAGAGGTCGTTGTCGCTCACGAACGCGACCTGCCGCCCATCGGGTGAGAACTTGGCGAACATCTGCAGTCCCGAGCGCACCGGCGGCGCGATGAAGCTCGGGTTGCTGCCGAGCATCGGCTGCGAGGCGGTGTCGGCGCGCTCGGCACGCTCGGCGGGGGCGTCGCGGTCGCTGACGCGCGCGACGGCGGTCACCTTGCCGGTGGTGAAGTCGAGAACGTGGAAGACGCCACGCGTATTCTGGCGCCAGACGCGGACCGACCCGTGAAAGAGGAGCGCCTTGCTCTCGTCGCCCGAGAGGGCGATGTCCTCGATCTCGATGGGCTGCCCGCGCTCGTCCCTGAGCGAGCGCGCGTCGGCGACGACGCTCGCCTGGCCGGTGACGGCGTCGATGCGCACGATGTCCGACCCACCCTGCGCGTTCTCACGAAGATCGAGGTAGGAGCGGCCGTCCTTCAGCCAGTGGATGCTCGGCAGCGGCGCGCTGCGGAAGTCGCCGCGACGGAAGATCCGGTCGACGGTCAGCGAGGTGTCGCCCGCCTGCGCGCCGAGCGCGGGGGCGGTGACGATGAGAAGTAGTGCGGGCAGGAGCCGGAAAGGCATGCGAATCGCTCGATCGGAGGACGCCGGGTGCCGCGCGCCCGAGGGGCCGGCACCGTACAGGTCCTCAAACGTACCCCGGGGCCGCGCCGACGGTCTACCCCGCCCCGAAGCCCGCCCGCAACGTTGACGGCCCCGTGCTCCTGCCAGATGTTTGGGCCTCACATTTTCACTCTGGTCCGGCTGCACATGCGTCGCATCCCGCTGCACTGCTCCTTCGTCGCGCTCGTTCTCCTGTCGATCCCCGCCGCCGCCCAGGCGCCGAAGATCACCGCCAAGGGCGATCCCTCCGTCCGCAACGACACGATCTACTCGCTGACGGTGAAGAAGGAGGACTACCCGGACGAAGACTGGGTCTACCTGCTCGACGACGGCGTCGTCCGCTACGACGCGGACGGCCGCGGGACGTCGACTTTCCGCCAGGTGATCCAGATCCTGACCGACGACGCCGTCGAGAGCTGGGCCGAGCAGTCGTTCTCGTACTCCCCCGACCGCGAGAAGCTGACCGTCAACTGGATCCGCGTCCTCAAGCCGAACGGCGAGGTCATCTCGTCGAAGCCGACGATCGAGCAGACGTCCGACGTGCCGGCGGCGATGTCGTCGCCCGTCTATCAGGAGCGGAAGGTGCTGCGCATGTCGCTCACCGGTGTCGCGCCGGGGACGATCGTGGACTACAGCTACACGCGCGAGCGCATCAAGCCCTACCTCGAGGGTGACTTCTACGAGACGTGGGGGATCACGACGGGGCGGCCGACGCGGCGCTCGCGCTACATCGTGGACCTTCCCGAGTCGCTGACGCCGCGCATCCGCGAACGGAACCTGAACTTCGCGCGCCTCACCCAGACGGTGAAGGGTCGCCGCGTCTACACCTGGGCGACCAGGGACATCGCGCGCCCGCCGCGCCCCGAGCCCTTCGCCGCGGACTCGAACGACTTCTACATGTCCGTCGCGATCGCGGCGCCGATGCAGTGGAGTCGTATCGGCAGCTGGTACGCCGGGCTCGCGAAGGACCGCTATGCGTTGACGCCCGAGATCCGGCGCGTGCTCGACACGGTCGTCGCGAAATCGAAGACCGCCGACGACTCGCTACGCGCGGTGCATCGCTGGGTCGCGCAGGACTTCCGCTATGTGTCCGTTTCGCTCGGCATCGGTGGCTACCAGCCGCGGACACCGGCGAAGATGTTCGAGACGGGATTCGGCGACTGCAAGGACAAGGCGACGATGTTCGTCGCGGCGGCGCGCACGCTCGGCCGCACGGCGTATCCCGTGCTGCTCGCCTCCGGCGGCGGCGTCGACACCACCATGCCGTCGATCGACCAGTTCGACCACGCGATCGCGGCGGTGCGGAACGCCGACGGGAAGTACACCTACTTCGACCTGACGTCCGAGCTCACGCCCTACGGCTCGATCCCGACGCCCTACCAGGGCGAGTTCGGCATCGTCGTCCACGACGACGGCGTGACCGAGGAGATCCGGTTCCCGCTCGAGTCGATCGGCGCGAACTACAGCGAGACGCTCGTCAGCGGCGAGCTCTCCCCCGATGGCAAGTTCAACGGGCGCTACCTCGAGCGCGGCACGGGCTCCGCGCAGTACGGACTGCGCGAGGCGTTCGCGACCCCGCTCGACTCGGTGCAGCGCGCGAACGTGTCGCGCTCGATCGCGCAGGGGATGTTCCGCGGCGCGGCGGGCGACAGTCTCGTCGGCTTCGAGGGGAAGAACCTCGCCGCCGAGCCGAAGGTCTCGATGCTGATCCGGAACGGCCAGGCGACCCGCCGCTCCGGGGCGACCGAGATCCTCACGCTGCCGTTAGGCGGGCTCGGCGCCTGGGCGGAGTCCCGCGTCAACCTGCTCGACGAGAAGCCGGAGCGTCACTACCCCATTGGCGAGGCCCTGCCGCCGATCACGAGCTACCGCGAGTTCCGCGTCACGCTTCCCGATGGCTGGACGGCGCGCGTTCCCGAGGACGTGGTCGTTAAGGGCGTCTTCGGCACCTACGAGTCCCACTACAAGCAGCAGGGCCGCGAGCTCCTCGTCACGCGCCGGATCACCGGCACGCGCGACATCTGGCTGCCGAAGGAGAAGGTGGGCGAGCTGAAGGACTGGCTGCGGGCGATCGCCAAGGACGAAGTGCCGTTCATCGTTCTCGACCGCAAGAGCTAGCGGTCAGCGAAGGAAGCGACGGGCGAGCGTTTCGAGTCGCTCGTCGCCTTCCTTCTCCGCGCGCACGAGGATGCGGCGGACGTGCTCGTGCAGCTTCGGCTCGCCCCAGTAATAGCCGGTCGCCTGCTCGGCGCTCTCGGTCTCGCCGGCGCGGGCAGCCTCGAGAAGCGTCGCGGCGGCCGCGGCGTCGAAGCCGGGGTCGTCGCGCGGCGGCAAGCCGTAGGCGCGTCGCGGTCCGCCGCCGCCGGCGTCTTCGTTGACGAATGCGCGTGACATCGCCTCTCGACAGCGCAAACCCCATTCCGGCTCCGACTGCTCCGGAGCAGTCGGGCCCGGATCAGTCGGCGCGCTCGACCTTCCTGAATCCGAAGCCGGCTCGCTTCACCTGCTCCTCGACGAAGCGCCCCTGAGACGACGCCGTCATGAGGTCGGCATAGGTCGCCTCCGGAACCTCGAGGTACTGGTAGACCGACCCGTTCTGATACTCGACCTCGAGGATCTGCTCCGACCGGTCGTACCCCACCGACCGGATCGCCGAGGAGTTCACCAGCGAGCGCTCCATCCGAATCTCCGCGTTCTGGACAACGAGTTACTTACAGCGCACGTATTCCGTTCACAACCACCCTCCTGTCGGGGTCAAATGATCCTTCGTTCTCTCGCTGTCGCGGCGCTCGTCGCGACTACGGCCGCGAGTGCGGTCGCGCAGTCCCTTCCCTCTCGTCGCGCGCCGCTCGACTCGGCGACGCTGGCCGGGTTCCGCTGGCGCAGCATCGGGCCGGCGAACATGGGCGGGCGCATCGCCGACATCGTCGGCATTCCCAGCCCGTCGAAGACCTTCTACGTCGCCGCCGCCGCCGGCGGCATCTGGAAGACCACCAATGCCGGGACGACCTTCCGCCCCGTCTTCGACGACCAGAGGGTGATCTCGATGGGCGCGCTCGCGATCGCGCCCTCCGACACCAACGTCGTCTACGCCGGCACCGGCGAGCAGAACTCGCGCAACTCCATCTCCCCCGGCGGCGGCCTCTGGAAGACCACCGACGGCGCGAAGACGTGGCAGTTCATGGGACTCGCCGAGACGCAGCACATCGGCCGCATCGTCGTGCATCCGACCGACCCGAACACCGTCTGGGTCGCCGCGCTCGGTCATGCCTGGGGGCCGAACCGCGACCGCGGCCTCTACAAGACCACCGACGGCGGGAAGAGCTGGCGGCTCGTGAAGTTCATCGATGAGCGCACCGGATTCGTGGACATCGTCATCCACCCGCGCGATCCCAACGTCCTCTGGGCGTCCAGCTACGAGCGCGTCCGCGGCCCGTACTACCTGAAGAGCGGCGGTCCCGGCTCCGCGCTCTGGAAGACCACCGACGCCGGTGAGACGTGGGCGAAGGTCGAAGGCGGCGGCTTCCCCGCCACGACGAAGGGTCGCATCGGCCTCGCGGTCTCGGCGAGCAATCCCGACATCGTCTACGCGCTCGTCGAGGCGGACTCGATCCGCGGGCGCGATGCCGCGGCGCGTACGGGCGTGCCGGTGAGCGACAGCGGCAATACGCGCATCGCGCCGACGCAGCGGCTGCTGAGCGGACTCTATCGCTCCGCCGACGGCGGACGCACCTGGCGCTGGATGAACGACCGCAACGTGCGGCCCTTCTACTACTCGCAGGTTCGCGTCGACCCGAAGAACCCCGACCGCGTCTACTGGTCGTCGACGCCGGTGCAGTTCTCGGACGATGGCGGCAAGACCATCCGCACCGCGACGAACGGCATTCACGTCGATCATCACGCGATGTGGATCGACCCGAGCGACCCCGAGCACTTCGTCGTCGGCAACGACGGCGGCGTGGCGGTGACCTGGGATCGCGGCGGCAACTATGACTTCCTCGACGTGATGGCGCTCGGCCAGTTCTACGAGGTGAGCTACAACATGGAGGTGCCGTATCGCGTCTGCGGCGGTCTCCAGGACAACGGCTCGTGGTGCGGGCCGAGTCGCTCCCGCTCCGGCTCGATCAACAACGCAGACTGGTTCACCGTCGGCGGCGGCGACGGCTTCTACACGGCGCAGGATCCCGTCGATTCGGATGTCCTCTACTCCGAGTCGCAGGGCGGTAACATCGGGCGCCTCGATCTCCGGAGCGGCGAGCGCACCGCGCTCGTGCGCCCGAGCTGGCGCAACCGCTACCTGCAGTTCGAGGACTCGATCATCATCGAGCGTGGCGACACGGCGCGTCCGGCGACGCGCCAGCAGCAGCAGCGCATCGCGGCGCTCCGCGCGCAGCAGCGCACCGACTCGATCTCGCTCGACATCCGCTGGAACTGGAACGCGCCCTTCATCCTCTCGCCGCACTCGCCGACCACGTTCTACACGGGCGCGAACCGCGTGCTCAAGAGCACCGCTCGCGGCGACAACCTGATGCCGATCTCGCCCGACCTGTCGACCAGGCAGTACGCGCGGATCAAGTTCAGCACCGACTCGACGGGCGGCATCACACTCGACGCGACCGGCGCCGAGACCTGGGGCACGATCACGACGCTCGCCGAGTCGCCGGTGAGACCGGGGATCCTCTACGCGGGCACCGACGACGGGAAGGTCTGGGTCACGCGCAACGACGGCGCCACGTGGGAGGACCTCACCACGCGCTTTCCCGGCGTGCCGGCCGAGACCTACGTCGCGCGCATCGAGCCGTCGCACTTTGACAGCGCGACCGTCTACGTCGCCTTCGACAACCACCGGCGCGACGACTTCAAGCCGTACCTGTACGCGAGCTCCGATTTCGGCCGCAGCTTCCGCTCGATCGCGGCAGGGTTGCCGACGGGCGGGCCCGACTTCATGCACGTCGTGCGCGAGGATCCCGTCAACCGTGACCTCCTCTTCGCGGGTACGGACGTCGGCGTGTTCCTGTCGCGCGACCGCGGCCAGAGCTGGCAGAAGTTCATGACGGGGCTGCCGACGGTTCCGGTGCACGATCTCCAGATCCATCCACGCGATCACGAGCTGATCGCGGCCACGCACGGCCGCAGCATCTGGATCGTGGACATCGCGCCGCTGGAGCAGCTGTCGGATTCGATTCTGACGGCGTCGGCGCACCTCTTCACGCCGCGCGTCGCCTGGCAGTTCGGCTCCCGGCCGGGCGCCGATGCGTCGAGTGGCCACAAGCACTTCGAGGTCTCGTCGCCCGGTGTCGGCGCCGAGATCACCTACCGCCTCGCATCGGGGAATCCGCGCGAGCGGACGCGCCTCGTCATCACCGACGTGCGCGGCGACACGGTGCGCACGATCGAGGGCCCGGGGGGCCCGGGCATTCACCGCGTCACCTGGGACTTCCGCGGCCGCACGCCGCCGCCATCGCCCCTCTCACCGGCGCAGAAGCGCGACAGCATCGTCAACCTGCGCAAGATCGAGCGCGTGCTCGACTCGCTCGCGACGGCCGGCTTCGCGCCGCGTCCCGCGCTCGACCGGCTGAAGACGCGCTTCCTCACCGGCGACGTCGCGGGCCTCTTCCGCGGCAACCGCGGTGGCGGACAGTCGGGCTTCGTCGAGCGCCCGGGTGAAGGCGCGGCGCCGCGTGCGCCCGGTCAGCGCGCCGGTCGAGACACCACTCGCCGCGAAGCCGATAGTGCGCAACGGGTTGCACAGCGTGCCGACACCACTGCGCGCGTCGGCGGCGGGCCGTCAGGCGGCGGCGAGGAGGCTCAGATCGACCCCGAATCGCTCGGCCAGCTCACGACCGCGCTTCGCCGCGCCGGCGTGCCGCTCAGCTTCGGCGGCGGCCGTGGAGGCGCACCGCTGGTCGAGAACGGCGACTACCTGGTGTCGATGAAAGTCGGCGACCGCACGCATCGCCAGGTGCTGCGCGTCGAGCGCACCGCGAGCGCGCCGACCATCGTCGCGCGTGACGATGACGAGGAGATCGACGAGGAGGAGCTGGAGCGGCTCGGCATCGTGCCGTAACTCGGGAACTGCCTTACCGCAGAGGCGCAGAGTCGCAGAGTTCACGCAGAGAACTGAAACAGCTTTGGGGGCGTAAGGCGAGCTCGTCTCACCCTACGCCGCCCAACGCTTTCTCTGCGTGCGGTTCTCTGCGGCCCTCTGCGTCTCTGCGGTAAAGACAGTTCAGAGGACCCGATCGTCAGCGTTGCCCGAAGATCTGCCCGAGCAGCCCGCCGAGCTGAGGATGGCGCTCGCTTGCCTGACGATGCGCCGCCTCGCTCTCACGGCGCAGCTCATCGCTGACCGACCCCGCCCCCGCGTGCGCCTGGCCCTGCTGCTGTCGCCGCCGCGCGAGCGCGGCGATCACGATTGGCGCGAGAATCGTGATCAGCCGCTGGACCTTGGACGGGTCCATCCCGCTCGCGCGTGAGACGCCCTCCTTCACCGGCGCCTGCTGTCCGCCGAGCACGCGGCCGAGCAACCCTCCGCCCCCGTCCGCGGTGCCGCCGCCGAGGACTCCGCCGAGCAGGCCGCCGAGTCCGCCGAGCATCCCCCCCTCCGCGCCCAACGCGTTCGCGCCCAACGCGTTCGCGCCCAACGCGTTCGCGCCCAACGCGTTCGCGCCGGCGCTGTGCGCCTCGATCGACTGATGGATCGCCTGCGCGCCGGCTGGGTCCGCGGCACTGTTGGCCATGCCGCCGACCAGCATCGGCAGCGCGGCCGAGATGGCGTTGCGAGTGGTCGCGGGATCCTCGCCGAGCTCTTTGCTGATCTGGTCGATCTCCTGCGGCCCAAGCTGCTGCTGGATCATGTCGAGCAGAGACACGCTTTCCTCCGATGCACGAATGTGCCCGCGCACGTTCGGAAGAATCACGCCATCGACGTCGCCGCGAAGCGGCGTCGTCAGTCCCGGGAATGCTGCTCGTGCCCCTGCGCGCGGTGATCGCTACGCTGGAACTGGAGAAACGCGTGCACCGCGCGGATGGCCGTGCCGTCGCGCGTCGAGATCCGCACCTCCGCGCCGCGCGGGCGGTCGATCGCGACGTAGCGGATGGCGTCCTTCCGTGCCCGCATGACCTCGGTGCCCGGCACCGCACGGTCGTGCACGAGCGCGGGGTTGGTGAAGTCGCCGTTCGCGAACTGCTCCGCGATCTCGCGCATGTGGGCGCGGATGGTCGCGATGTCGGCGCTGTCGCGTGCGTCGTCGCGGTCGAGCACGATGCGCCCGCCGTCAGGCAGGTCCTCGAAGACGTGGCGCGACGTGTACTGGTCCACACCCATGACACTTGTGCCGCGTTCCTGCACCGCCGCGAACGCCGAATCAGACGAGCCCGTGCGCGGTGCGCATGCCGCCACCAGCGTCGCCAGGATCGCAGTCGCACGAACGCTCTTCATTGCGCCCGTCCCTCGCTCGTCTCTCGTTGCACGGTCGACCCCGACGGGGCGAAGAGATCTCTGGCCATGACCCAGTCGAGCTGCCGGTCGGTCCCGAGGACGAAGATCTGCTCGCCGATCATCTCGAAGCCCGCCTTGCGGTAGAACGCGACCGCGCGCTCGTTCTTCGACCACACCGCGAGCCAGGTCCACCGCGCGCCAAGCGCGCGTGACTCCTCGAGGCAGTGCGCCATCATCGCCGCCGCGATCCCCCGGCCGTGCCAGGACGCGTCGACGTAGAAGCGGTTGATCTCCGTCGCCCGCTCGCCGGCGAGCTCGACCCGCGGCGCGTCGAGCATGAGCTGCGTGTACCCGACCCGGGTACCCTCGAGCTCCGCGATCCATATCCTCGACGCCGGACGCGCGATCTCGGTTGCCTGGCGCTCGACCGTGTAGTGCGAATCGAGATAGCCGCGCATGTCGTCGGCGGTGTTGTGCGGGCCGAAGGTGGCGTCGAAGATCTCGCGCCCGAAGGTGGCGAGCCATTCCGCGTCGGCGGCGACCGCCTCGCGGAAGCTGACCCCCTGCGCGCGCGTCACGCTCAGTCGCCTTTCGGTCCCTTGTGGAAGCGCTCGTTCGCGCGCGCCATGCGCACGAGGATCCCCGCCGGCTCGAAGCGCGGCGCGAAGCGGGTGTGCAGGTCCTCGAGCCGTTGCACGACCTCGCCGATGCCTAACGTGTCCATGTGGCGGAAGGGGCCGCCGCGGAACGGCGGGAAGCCGAAGCCGAAGACCGCGCCGATGTCGCCGTCCCGTGCGCTGCGGATGATCCCCTCCTCGAGCGTCCGGGCGGCCTCGTTGAGCAGGGCGAACACGGTGCGCTCGACGATCTCCTCGGGGGGGATGTCGCGCCGCTGCGCGCCGCCCGGGATCGACTCGTAGACCGAGTCGTCCACTCCTCCCTTCTTGCCGTCGGCGTCGTAGCGGTAGAAGCCCTTCCTGTTCTTGCGCCCGAGCCGCCCCGAGGCGTGGACCTGCACCAGCGATTGCGCGGGCTGGAGTCGCGCGCCGATCGCTTCGGAGATGATCGCGCCCGACTTCCCGGCGACGTCGATGCCGACCTCGTCGACGAGCGTGATCGGCCCGACCGGGAAGCCGAAGTCGACGAGCGCGCGATCGATGTCCTCGATCCTCGCGCCGTCGTCGAGCAGGCGCCCCGCCTCGTTGATGTACGGGGTGAGCACGCGGTTGGCGTAGAACCCCGGGCCGTCGTTCACGACGATCACCGTCTTGTCGAGCTTCTTCCCGTACGCGACGATCGTCGCCGTCACCTCGGTGCTCGTCTCCGGCGTCACGATCACCTCGAGCAACGGCATCTTGTGCACCGGCGAGAAGAAGTGCATGCCGATGACGCGGTCGGGGCGCGCCGAAGCCTCGGCGAGGCGGCCGATCGGGATCGTGCTCGTGTTCGACGCGAAGATCGCCGTCTCCTTCATGACCCGCTCGACCTCGCGGATCACCTGGTGCTTCACCGCGACGTCCTCGAAGACCGCCTCGATCACGACGTCGGCGTTGGCGAAGCCGCTGTAGTCCACGGTGCCGTTGACGAGGATCATCTGGCTGTCGAACTGCTGCCGCGTGATCTGCTTCTTCGTCAGGCGCTCCTTGAGGACCTCGCGCACCGACGCGAGCCCCTTGCCGACGCGTGCGACGTCGGCGTCCTTGAGGCGCACGGTCGTCCCCGCCTGCGCGGCGACGGCGGCGATCCCCGCACCCATGAAGCCAGCGCCGAGGACGCCGATCTTCTGGACCGGCTGCGGCTTCGCCGCCGGATCGGCGACCCCCGTGTCCTTCTTCAGCGCCGTCGTCGCGAAGAAGAGGTAGATGAGCTGCCGCGACTGCTCGGTCTGCGACATCTCGCCGAAGAGGCGTGCCTCCTCGAGATAGCCCTCGTCGTTCCCCTTCGCGTAGCCCGCGTCGATCGCGTCGATCGCCGCGAGGGGCGCGGGGTACTGGCCCTTCGTCTTCGCGCGCGTCTGCTGCCGCGCCTGACGGAAGATGATGGCCCGCCCCGGAGGCGTTGCCTCGAGCGCGCGGGCGGCGATGCCGTGTGGCCCTCCCTTCGAGCGCTCGCGCGTGCCGTCGGCCAGCTCGCGCGCGCGGCGCACCGCGAGGTCGCGCAGGATCGCCGGGTGCACCATCTCGTCCACGAGGCCGAGCTGCAGCGCCTTCTTCGCGCGCACGTTCTTCCCCGTCAGGATCATGTCCAGCGCAGCCGTGAGGCCGATGAGCTTCGGCAACCGCTGCGTCCCGCCGGCACCGGGGATGAGGCCGAGCTTCACCTCGGGCAGGCCGAGCACCGTCTTCGGCGAGTCGGTGGCGATGCGGTAGGTGCAGGCGAGCGCCGTCTCGAGGCCGCCGCCGAGGCAGGCGCCGTTGATCGCGGCGACCACGGGAACGCGGAGGAACTCGAGGCGTGCGAGCAGCATCTGGCCCGCGCGGCTGAGCTGCTCGGCGTCCGCCTGACGCTTGAGCGTCAGGAACTGCTCGATGTCGGCGCCGGCGACGAAGATGTCGGGCTTGCCGCTGATGAGCACCGCGCCGCGGATCGAGGCGTCGCTCTCGACGAGGTCGAAGAGTCGCGCGAACTCCTCCGTCACCTTCGCCGTGAGCGTGTTCACCGACTCGCCCGGCAGGTCGAGGGTGACGACGAGGATTCCCGACTCGTTCTCGGTGCGGAACGTCTCGAACGCGGTGTGGACCGGAGGCAGGGTGGCGGTCATGCTCTCTCCACGACCATCGCGAAGCCCATCCCGCCGGCCGCGCAGACGGTCATCAGGCCGAACTGCCCATCGCGACGACGCAGCTCGTTGAGGAGCGTCGTCGTGATTCGCGCCCCCGTGGCGCCGAAGGGGTGGCCGATCGCGATCGAGCCGCCCATGACGTTGAGCTTCGCCGGATCCACCGCGCCGACCGGGTGAGAGAAGCCGGCGCGCTCCGCCCACTGCCTGCTCTCGAACCCGCGGAGGTTGCAGAGCACCTGCGCCGCGAAGGCCTCGTGCATCTCGACGAGGTCCATCTCGCCTAACGACAGCCCCGCGCGCTTGAGCGCGACCGGCGCCGCGAGCACTGGCCCCATGAGGAGCTGCTCCCCGGGGTCGAGCGCGGCGTATGCATACGAGCGGATGAAGCCGAGCGGCTGGATGCCGCTCGCCTTCGCCCGTGCCTCGCTCATCAGCACGACGGCCCCCGCGCCGTCGGTGAGCGGCGACGAGTTGCCCGCCGTCACCGTGCCATAACGCCGGTCGAACACCGGCGGCAGCTTCGCCAGCGCCTCGTAGCTCGAGTCGACGCGGATGCCGTTGTCGTCGGTCTGCGCGGTCTCGTACTTCGGCGGGACGAAGACGGGGAAGATCTCCTTCGTCAGGCGGCCATCCTTCGTCCCCGCGGCGGCCTTCTGGTGCGAGCCGAGCGCGTAGCGATCCTGCTCCTCGCGCGGGATGTGGTTGATCTTCGCCATCTTCTCCGCGCTCTGCCCCATCGTCTCGCCCGTGCTCGGCTCCGCGATCGCGGGCGCGATGGGCACCAGGTCCTTCGGCCGGATCTGCGCGAACGCCTGGAGCCGCTTGCCGAGCGACTTCGCCTTGCTCGCCGTGACGAGCGCTTCCGCGAAGCCGGGCGAGTGGAGGATGGGAACGTTCGAGAGCGATTCCGAGCCGCCGGCGACGACGACGTCGTAATGGCCGAGCGCGATCTGGTCGGCGCCATCGGTGATCGCCTGGTTCGCCGAGGTGCAGGCACGGCTGACGGTGAAGGCCTCGACGCCCTTGGGGAGCTGCGGGATGAGCGAGACCTCGCGCGCGATGTTCGGCGCGATGACCGATGGGATGACGGTGCCGAAGACGAGCGCCTGCACTTCCTTGCCGTCGATCCCGGAGCGCTGCAGCAGCTCGGCCACAGTGAGGCGGCCAAGGTCGATCGCCGAGATGTTCCTGAAGACGGTCCCCGCCTTGACGAACGGGGTCCGGACGCCGGCGACGATCGCGACGCGGCGGCCAGGGGCAGTCGATAGCATGTCTGAATTCTACCTCTTGCAACGAGCAAGGGAAACGCTGCGGGCCACGAGAAACGAGCGGGTAAACGAGCAAGCCTGAACGAGCAAAACGAGCAACGTTGCTTGCCTTGCTCGTTTTGCTCGTTGCTCGTTGCTGGTTTACCTGCTCGTTTCCTCGTTGCAGGGCAGTTCCCTTGCCCCCTTTCTCGTTCCCCGAGACGTCGTAAGATCAACGTCATGTCGAGCCCAGTCGTTTCCCGCCCCGCTGCCGTCGCCGAGCGCGCGCGCACCCTCGACGCGCTCGCGTCGCGCCGTTTCGACGTGCTCGTCATCGGGGGCGGGATCACCGGCGCGGGCGTGGCGCGCGATGCGGCGCTGCGCGGGCTCTCGGTGGCGCTCGTCGAGCGCGACGATTTCGCGAGCGGCACCTCGAGCCGGTCTTCGCGGCTCGTTCACGGCGGCCTTCGCTACCTCGAGCACGGCCATCTCCATCTCGTCTTCGAGTCCAGCCTCGAGCGACGCCGGCTGCTCGACCTCGCGCCGCATCTCGTGCGACCGCTCGAGTTCACCTGGCCGGTCTATGAGGGATCGCGAGTGCCGCGCTGGAAGCTCGGCGCCGGTCTCTTCCTGTACGACCTGCTCGCGCTCTTCCGCAACGTCGCCCCACACCGGCGGCTCGATCCGGAAGAGGTGCTCGCGCGCGAACCGCGGCTGCGCGCGGAGGGGCTCACCGGCGGCGCGAGCTACTTCGACGCCGCGACCGACGACGCGCGCCTGACGCTGGCGACGGCGATCGGCGCGCGTGAGGCGGGCGCGGTCGTCGCGAACCACGCCGGTGTGCGACGCCTGCTCTCGGCGCGCGGCCGCGCCGCCGGTGCCATCGTCGCCGACGACGGCGGCAGGGGGGAGATCGCGGTGCGCGCGCGCGCCGTCGTCAACGCCGCGGGACCGTGGAGCGACGAGATCCGCCGCCTCGAGGAGCCCGCGGCGCGCGCCACCGTCCGCGGTACGAAGGGAGTGCACGTCACCGTCGCCACCGAGCGCGTCGGCAACCGCGCCGCCCTCACGCTGCTCTCGCCGGTGGACGGACGGGTGATGTTCATCCTCCCCGGAACGACGCACACCATCGTCGGCACGACCGACACCGAGACGACCGCATCACCCGACGACGTACGCGCGTCGCGCGCCGACGTCGACTACCTGCTCCACACGGCAAACCATTTCCTGCCGGAGGCGCGGCTCGTCGCCGACGACGTGGTCTGCGCATGGGCGGGGATTCGCCCGCTCGTCGCCGGGCGTTTCGGCGCCGGCGCGCCCGCGTCGGCGTCTCGCGAGCACGCAATCGAGGTCGGTGCTCACGGCGTCGTGTCGGTGAGCGGAGGCAAGCTCACGACGTACCGCGCGATGTCGGCGGAGGTGGTAGACGTCGTCGAACGCGAGCTGGGGCGCGGGCCGACACCGACGGGAACGGCCCGCGTCCCGCTCCCGGGAGGTGACCTCGACAGCTTCGAGCAGGAGACTGAGCGCGCCTATCGCGCGACCGGCTCGCACGCGACCGCGGAGCATCTCGTCCGCGCCTACGGCAATCGCTGGGCGAACGTGTGGGAGGCGACGCACCGGGACGCGTCGCTCGCCGAGCCGCTGGTGGAAGGGCTGCCCTACCTGCGAGCGGAGCTGCCGTACGCGGCCGCCGAGGAGATGGCACTCGCTATCGCCGACCTGCTCGTCAGGCGGACGCACGTCGCCTTCGAGACGCGCGACAACGGGCGCGCGGTCGCGCCACTGGCGGCGGAGCTGGTTGCGGCGACGCTGGGATGGGACGCGCGAGCGCGAGACCTCGCGCTGGCGAGCTACGAGCGCGAAGCCTCGCGGCTCTTCGCCATCGACTGAGGCTCGTCCTCGGCGGCCGGAATCCAGCGCTCCGCCCACTCGCCGATAGCGAGCACCGCAGCCTCGAGGTCGCGCCCCTTCGCCGTGAGCGCGTACTCCACGCGCACTGGTGTCTCCGGGATGACGAAGCGCGCGATGACCTCCTCCTCCTCCAGCTCGCGGAGGCGCTCCGAGAGCATCCGGTCGCTGATGTCGGGGATCGCGTCCCGCAGCTCGTGATAGCGCGCGGGCCCCGCGAGGAGCGTGCGCACGATCGCCCCGGCCCACCGTCTACCGATCAGCTCGACGGCGCGGTGGTATCTGGGACAGAGACCCCGGGGGTTATCAGCCATGGGGACAAACTAACGAAAAGTTATCTACTTGACAATAGTAACTTACGAAAGTATAGTTACCCATCGTTCGTAACCGGGGCGTCGCCCCAGCACTCGATACCGCACGACGGAGAACAGCAACCATGGCCACCACTGCTCCCACCACCGGCGTCACGACCTGGAACCTCGACGCGTCGCACTCGACGGTCGAGTTCGCCGTGAAGCATATGATGATCTCCACCGTTCGCGGCCGCTTCAGCGACGTCAAGGCGACCGTCGTCGCCGACGAGTCCAACCCGGCGTCGGCGCAGATCAACGCCGAGATCGCCGTCGCCAGCATCGACACCCGCGCCGAGCAGCGCGACGGTCACCTTCGCTCGGCTGACTTCTTCGACGCCGAGCAGTTCCCGACGATCACCTT
This sequence comes from Gemmatimonadaceae bacterium, assembly GCA_036262535.1. Classification (GTDB taxonomy): domain Bacteria; phylum Gemmatimonadota; class Gemmatimonadetes; order Gemmatimonadales; family Gemmatimonadaceae; genus JABFXC01. Next base: position 15,923 of record DATAIS010000210.1, read on the forward strand.
CCGCAGCACGAAGGTCGAGCGCAAAGGCGACGACTTCCGCGTGCTCGGCGACCTCACGATCCGTGGCGTGACCCGTCAGGTCA
>DATAIS010000211.1:0-8330 GCA_036262535.1 Gemmatimonadaceae bacterium
ACGACCCGATTCCACGTGATGCCGTAGTCGAGGCGGTTGATCGTCGTCGTCGCGGCGAAGCCGACGCGATGCATGTTGTTCGGGAAGTGGCGCATGCCGAGATACTCGCCGTCGAGCACGACCGGCTTCGTCACGCCGCGCATCGTCAGCAGCCCCTCGATCTTCGCCCGGCTCCCCGCGCGCGTGATCTTCGTGCTCTTGAACGTGATCGTCGGGAAGCTGTCGGCGGCGAAGAAGTTCGACGACCTCAGATCCGCGTCGCGACGTTCGTTGTCGGTGAAGATGCTCGCCGTCTGGATGCTGACGTCGATGACCGCGTTCTCCCACTTCGCGCTGTCGGCGAGCGGCAGGGCGATCGTCCCCCGCCAGTCGCGGAAGGTTCCGCTCACCCGCGACATGAAGTGGCGGATGCGGAACGAGAGCTCCGAGTGGGTCTTGTCGATCCCCCAGGTGTTGGGCGGGAGCTGAGGCGCCTGCGGACGCACGGCGCCCGCTGGCGGCGTGGCGGGTGCCTGCGTCGGCGTCTGGGCCGCCATCGCCGCCGGAACGGCGAGTGCGACGGCGATCACGCTGCTGCGGATTCGCTGCATCGAAAGGGGGACGAAGGTCTCGGGATGATACACGGACACCGAATTCTACGCCTATATTCCCGGGGATGTTGGACACCTCTCGAGAGCTCTGGGTCCTCTCCCTCGGTCGCACCTCCTACCTCGACGCACTCGAGCTCCAGCGCGCCGCGGCGAGGGCCCGCATCTCCGGGGCGCTCCCGCAGGATCTGCTGATCCTCCTCGAGCATCCCCCGGTCGTGACCCTCGGTCGGACGGCGAAGGCGCAGCATCTCGTCGCTGCCCCGTCGTTTCTCGCCACGCGCGGCGTCGAGGTACACGAGGTGGAACGCGGTGGGGACGTGACCTTCCACGGCCCCGGCCAGCTCGTCGGCTACCCGATCGTCGACCTCAAGCGCCACAAGCGCGATCTCCACTGGTACCTGCGCCAGGTCGAGGAGGCGCTCCTCCGCACCATCGGTGGCTTCGGCATCGGCGGCGAGCGGAGCGCTGGCTACACCGGCGTCTGGACGCGCGGCCCGCTGACCGGCGACCCACACGCGCCGCGGAAGATCGCATCGATCGGCGTTCACGCGCGCGACTGGGTAACCTGGCACGGCTTCGCGCTCAACGTCGTCACCGACCTCTCCTGGTTCGATCTCATCATCCCCTGCGGCATCGCGGGTGTGGACATGACGTCGATGGCGCGGGAGCTCGGTACCGCAGTCGGGATGTCCGCGGTCGAGGGCGCGGCAGCGGATGCCTTCGGCCAGGTCTTCGAGCTCGTGCCGCGAACCGTCGCCCTCGCCGAGCTGGCGCTTTCCAGCGGCGCAGCCGCCTGAGCAGGGTCGTGGAGACGCGCGTCTATCAGCCACGCGAGCGCGAGACGGAGCCGCGCGACTCGGCGGCGCTGCTCTCGGGGCTGAATCCCGAGCAGGCGGCGGCCGCGGCTCACGGCGACGGACCATTGCTGATCATCGCCGGCGCGGGCACCGGGAAGACTCGCACCCTCGTCTACCGCGTCGCCCACCTCATCGAGCGCGGCGTGAGGCCGGAGCGGATCCTCCTCCTCACCTTCACGCGCCGCGCGGCGCAGGAGATGCTCTCGCGCGCGGAGCGACTCGTCGGCAGCGCGAGCGGGCGCGTCCACGGCGGGACTTTCCACGCCACCGGTCATCGCCTTCTCCGCGCGTATGGCGAGTCGGCGGGGCTCGCGCGCGACTTCTCGATAATGGACCAGGGCGACGCCGAGGACCTCATGGGTCTCGTGCGCAGCCAGCTCGGCGTCGGCGCGTCGGCGCAGAAGCGCTTTCCGAAGAAGGAGACGCTCCACTACCTCTACTCGCGCCACATCAACACCGAGCGCCCGCTCGAGACGATCCTCGGCGACGAGTACCCGCAGTTCGTCGAGTACACCACCGAGATCACGCGCATCTGCGCCGAATACGTCTCGCGGAAGAACGAGCGCAACCTCCTCGACTACGACGACCTGCTGCTGATGTGGGCGCTGATGCTCGAGAACTCCGAGGCGCTCGCGACGCGCATCGCGGGGCTCTACGACCACATCCTCGTCGACGAGTACCAGGACACCAACCTGCTCCAGGCGCGCATCCTCCGCGGGATGTGCCGCACGCACAGCAACATCACCGTCGTCGGCGACGATGCACAGAGCATCTACGCCTTCCGCGGCGCGAGCTTCCGCAACATCCTCGACTTCCCGAAGCAGTTTCCCGGCGCGGCGGTGGTGACGCTCGAGCAGAACTATCGCTCGACGCAGCCGGTCCTCGACGTCACCAACACGCTCATCTCGCGCGCCGCCGAGCGCTTCTCGAAGACCCTCTGGACGACGCGCGGCGGCGGCGAGCGAGCCTGGCTCGTCACCGCGCGCGACGAGCACGAGCAGACGCGTTTCGTCGTCGACCGCATCCTCGACCTTCACGAGCGCGGCACGCCGCTCCGCGAGATCGCGGTGCTCTTCCGCGCCGGCTACATGTCGGCCGACCTCGAGATCGAGCTCGCCAACCGGAAGGTGCCCTTCGAGAAGTGGGGCGGGATCAAGTTCCTCGAGGCGGCGCACGTGAAGGACGTTCTCGCCTTCCTCCGCGTGCTCGACAACCCGCGCGACGACGTCAGCTGGACGCGCATCCTCACCCTCCTACCCGGCGTCGGCGACGTGACCGCGCGCAACGTCATCGCCGCGATGGCGTCGGGAGGCTGGGACTTCGAGTCGCTGGCAAGCTTCTCCGCTCCACCGCGCGCGCGCGATGCCCACGCGCGGCTCGTCGCGATGCTGCGCGATCTTCGCGACGTCCCCACGACCGACGAGGGCGCGCCGGGCGGCGCCGACGAGGGTATCGTCGCCAGCGACATCGCCCGCATTCGCGTCCTCTACGACGACATCCTCCGCGAGCGCTACGACCGCCCCGAGCCTCGGCTTGCCGACCTCGACCAGTTGCAGACGATCGCCGCACGCTCGTCATCGCGACGCGCCTTCCTCGACGAGATGACGCTCGAGCCGCCCGCGAGCACGCAGGACCTCGCGGCGGGCGCCGACACCGAGGATGACATCCTCGTCCTCAGCACGGCGCACAGCGCGAAGGGAAAGGAGTGGGACGCCGTCTTCCTCATCTGGGCCGTGGACGGCTGGTTCCCCTCGTCGCGCGCGCTCGGCGACGACGACGAGCTGGAGGAGGAGCGGCGACTGATGTACGTGGCCCTGACGCGGGCGCGGAACGACCTCGCCGTGGTCTATCCCCTCAACGCCTACACTACGGCACGCGGCGCCGAGTACTCGATCGACCAGCTCTCGCGCTTCATCGACCGCGGCGTCCGCGAGCACATGCAGCGCGTCGTGCTCGGCGCCAGCGCGGGAGAGCCGGTCGATGCACCGCCGCGGCCCGCGCCTCTGATCGACCTCCGGGCGTTGCTGCGCGGGCGCTTCGGCGCCTGACCGTCAGCCGCCCGCGGCAGCCGTCGCGGCGCCCTCAGGCACACCGAGCCAGCGACGGAGCGCCCCGTACGGATTCTTCGGGTCTTCCTTCGCCAGCGCGATGATACGCTGTACCGTTGCGGGAAGATTCCATCGCTCGCGCGCGTAGACCGCGTCGAAGAGGTCGAGGTCGGTGAGGTAGACGCGATGCGCGAGCAGCGCCGCGTTGTTGAGCGGGACGCGCTCCAGATACCGCGGCCCGATCGTGCGCAGCTTGGGTCCCAGCGTCTCCACGAGCCTGTGCCGCGCCGCGGCGTAGATCGAGTCGCGGGCGACGAGCCGCGCGTGCACGGCGTCCGCCTCCTCGCCCGGGCGGGCGTCGAACGCCGAGTCGATCGATGCGTACAGCGATTCCCAGAAGCCGGCGAGCAGCCTCTCGTCCGACCATCGGTCGTTCGTCTGCTCCACCGCACGCGCGGAGCCGCGCGTGCGGAAGAGCCACGCCGCGCCGCGCGATCCGACGAAGTTCGCGAACGACTCGTTGAAGACCGCCTGGCCGGGGAGATAGAACGTGTTGTGCGTCAGCTCGTGGATGACGGTGTTCGCGAGCTCGAGCGAGTCGGTGCGCAGCGTCGTCGAGAGCAGCGGGTCGTTGAAGAAGCCGAGCGTGCTGAACGCCGACGCCGGCCGCAGCGACGCGTCGAAGCCGTCGTCGCTCATCTCGCGCTCGGCCCTCCGGGCGGCGTCGAAGTCGAAGAATCCCTTGTAGGGGACGCGGCCGACGACCGGGAACCACCACGTGTAGCGCTTCAGTCGGTCGCGATACGCGCCGGAGAGCACGAGCACGAGCGTGTCGCGGCGGAGCCGCGTGTAGGTGGTGAAGCTGTGCTTCGCTCGCAGCTTCATCGAGTCGGCGGCGAATGCGCGCGCCGCGAGGACGAGGCGCAGCTTGGCCCGCGTTCGCTCGTCGGTGGCGGGATCGGCGATGACGTCGTCGATGTCGCGGCGCGACGCGAGGATGCGCGCTTCCTCCCAGCCGGCACGGAGGAGGTAGCGTCCCACGGGCAGAGCCACGAGCAGCGCCAGGAGGACGCCGAGGATCGCGCTGGCGACTTTCGCCCAGCGGCGTCGCCACCACCGGGGTCTCGTCACGCGCGGCGTGCCCGCCGGTGCGGCCTCAGCGGGCGAAGCGGATGCCGATGCGATGGGTTCCGCCGCCAAGGGCTCCCAGGCTCTGGTACGCGTAGTCCGCGGCGACCCGCGCCGTGCCGACCGACCCGCCGAACGTCGTGCTGCCGATCGTGCTCTCCGCCGAGCCGCCGCGCACGCCGGCGCGTCCCTGCACCGCGACGCCGCTCGCCGACCGCCAGGTCGCCTCGAGCCCGCCGCGCCCTTCGATGCCGCCCGCTCGCGGCTGCACTCCCTCGCCGCTGACGAGCAGCCGCAGCGGCCCCGCCGCAAGCGGTACGGCGAGACCCGCGCGCACCAGCCGGGGCAGCGGGCTCGCCGTGGACGCCAGCTCGAGCGATCCGCCGAGGTTCTGGAGCGCGACTCCCGCCGTCACGCCGCGGCCGAGCGTCGCGTTCGCGCCGAGATCGACGAACGGCGCGCCCCCCGAGACGTTGGCGATCTGCTGCCGGACCCAGCCCAGCGCGATCCCGACCCGCGCCCTGCCTAACGCCCGCGCGTATCCTGCGCTCGCCGCGATCTCGTTCGCCGCGATGGTGCGGCCGGTCTCCATGCCGCGCTGGCCGCCGAAGTTGATCGTGTCGGGAACGATCTCTCGCTCGCTCCCGTACGACAGTGCCCGCACGCCGAGCGCGATCGTGCCTCCCGCCATGCCGTACGAGGCGGACAGCGCGCCCAGCTTCGACCCGGCGATCCACTGCTGCCCCGAGACCGATCCATGCAGCGCGGGCCCCGGCAGCGCCGCGGGGTTCGCGAAGAGCGAGCCGTCCTCATCGCCCGACGCGACGACCGCGCCGCCGAGCGCCATGGCTCGCGGGCTGGCGACGTGCTCGAGCACGACCGTCGCGGTGGCGCCGCCCTCCTGCGCCTCGAGCTCGACCGCCGGCACGAGCGCGGCGGCGGCGATGTAGAGCAGGAATCTCATCGGACCACGAACAACCTGCGGCGCACGACTCTGTCGCCGAGGTCGGCGACGATCACGTACGCGCCATTCGCCACGCTGCGGCCGCTCTCGTTGGTGAGGTCCCACGTCGTTCGCGCCGATCCCGCCGGCAGGTCGAAGCGGCGCACGAGCCGGCCCGAGAAATCGTAGACCTCGATCCGGCGCGCCACCGGGTAGTTCATGATCAGCGGCGAGCGCCGCACCGGATTCTGGTTGATCTCGAACCGCTCGTCGGCGCCAAGCACCGTCGTGCGCGCGATCGCCGGCCCCGTTCCCTGCCCGGCGAAGTTTACCGTCGTTCCGGAGCGCATTCCCGTCGCCGTGCTCTGCTCGGCGATGAGTGTGGCGCCGATCGTCGCGCCGTTGGGCTGCGAGCCGGACATCACGCCCAGCACCAGCACGTCGAGCGTTCCACCGCGCGGAATCCGCGCGCTTCCCGCCGGCAGCGTGACGACCACCGTCGCTGCGGCTCCCGCGCCGAGGTTGACCGGCGAGGAGGTCGCGACGGGCGCCTCTCCAGCGTCGAGCAGGCCGTTGCGGTTCGCGTCGACGGCGATCGCGAGCCTGAAGCTCGTGTCCGATCCGGTGACCGAGAAGGCGAGGGTGTTGACGTCGAGCGAGTCTGCGTCGCTCGCGCTCAGCCGCAGCGTCTGCACGAGTACCAGCGTCGTGCGCCGGCTCGACGCCGGCTCAGCCTGCGCGCGCGAGACGTCCCCGGCCGCCGCGCGCACCGCGCCGGCAAGCGGCGCTCCGGGTCGTACCGCCGCGAGAGCGCCGGGAACCCAGATCTTCCCGTACCCCCACGACCAGTTGGGCTGTCCGCCTGGGTCGCCGCTGGCATGGGACACCGCCGTCTGCGCGTCCCAGCGCGCGGTGGACGTCAGCGCCGACCGCACCTGCTCGGGTGTCAGCGACGGCCGCTCCGCGAGCAGCAGCGCCACCGATCCGGTCACGTGCGGCGCCGCCATGCTCGTCCCCTCGTAGATCACGTGGGCGCTGTCGGAGAAGACGTCGCCCGGATCCTCGAGCCCGTACTTCGAGAGAGAGGAGAAGATGCGTCCCGGCGCCGAGATCTCCGGCTTTAGCACACCGTCGGTGCGCGGCCCCGGCGCGCTGAAGTAGAGCAGCTCCCCTTTCGGCGTCGGAAATCCGCGGAAGTCACCGGTCACTCCATTCGCCGCCGTGTAGCTGCCGCTGTCCGTGTTGTACGCGGCGACGGTGATCGCGCGCCCCGCGTCGCCGGGCGGACCGATCAGGCGGCGGTTGGTCGCGCCCGTGGTGAACGTCATCTCCGCCTGGTAGACCTGCCCGCCAATGACCGTGTCGCGTACGAGGTTGCTGAGCGCGATGTAGCCGTCCACCTGCCCGCTCGCCCCCGCGCCCACACGCCGCCAGATCAGCCGCCAGATCCCGCGGCGCGGCGCGCTGGAACCGGCACGCCATTCGCCGAGGTAGAGCTCGACGACGCGCAGCGGCGACGCCGGCGCGAGGAATCCGGAGAACGTGTTGCCGCCCCCGAGCACCGCGCCGACCGCGGCATCCTCGGCGGCGGGAGTGCCGTTGTAGGCATATACGCTCCCGTCGGCGTCGTGGCTCGTCACTACCGCCGCCGGGGCGAACGGGACCTGGACGCGGCTGCCGTTAGGCCTCACCACCGTCAGGCTGTACTCGTCGCCCGGCGGGTAGTACGCCGTGACGAGCGCGATGTCGGCGAAGCTGGGACGCGGCGAGTACGACGGCACCGCGAAGCGGAGCTCGGCCGAGTCGCCGGGGGCGGCGACGGTGTCCCCGTGCAGGTAGGGGTACACGGTCGTGGGCGGGTTCGGGATGTTCCGTCCCGAGTTCCCCGCCGCCGCGACGACGACGCGCCCCGCTCCGCTCAGCGAGTCGATCATCAGCGATAGGACCTCGCGGCCGTCGTGCGGACCGAAATCGGCGCCGAGGCTCAGGTTCACCACCGCCGGCCGGCCGAGCTGCGCGGCCCGCTCGAAGATGTAGGCGACGCCGTCTGCGATCCCCGTGAAGCTGAAGTCCGTCTTCACGACGATCAGGTCGGCCCCCGGCGCGACGCCCGTGAACGAATACGTCGAGGGGCCGCGGCGCGATGCCGATCCGTCGCCGGCGGCGGTGCCAGAGACGTGCGTTCCGTGGCCCTCCACGTCTCGCACCCTACATGCGGGGGGCGAGCCGCCCATCATCTCACGCGTGCACTCGGACCCGTAGGCGAAGCTGGTCCCGCCGACCGTCCCCGGTCCGGAGCCGATTCCGGTCTGGTCCCAGAGCCAGAGCACGCGCGAGCGGCCGACGTCGTCGTCGAAGAAGTCGGGATGCTCGTAGTCGATGCCGGTATCGACGATGCCGACGATCGCGCCGCGCCCCGTCGCACCCTCCCACTGGTCGTTGATCCCGCGGCGCCGCACCTCCGTCGCGCCGATCTCGATCTTGGACCAGTCGTCGAGCGGTTCGGCGTAGCGCGCCGGCTCGATCCCGCGCACGCCCCGCGCCTGCATCAGATCACCGAGCCGCTCGACCGGTACCCGCGCCGTGAACCAGCCACCGGCACGGGCGCCGACGCTGCCGCCTAACGCCGAGACCGCGGCCTCGGCGGCTCGGCCGCCGTTGACGAACACCGACACCTGGACGCGCCCCGCCGCATCCCGCGTCAGAGCGAACGTCGCCACGCGCGGCGACAGCCCGCGCCGGATCGCGTCCTCGCGCGAGGCGG
>DATAIS010000212.1:0-55491 GCA_036262535.1 Gemmatimonadaceae bacterium
ACGAAGCCTTCCCACTCCGGCTCGAAGGGGGTGACGTTCGTGATGATGCCGCAGCGCGCGTAGGTCGACTTGCCGACGCAGATCGTGAGGACGTCGCGCGGAATCCGGAAATACTCCACGGACCGGGCGAGCGCAAACGAGTTCGGCGGCACGATGCAGACGTCGCCCTCGAACTCGACGAAGGACTTCGGGTCGAACTCCTTGGGATCGACGATCGAGTTCATGACGTTGGTGAAGATCCGGAACTCGTTCGCGACGCGCATGTCATAGCCGTACGAGCTGACGCCGTACGAGATCACCCCCTTGCGCACCTGCCGGTCCTCGAATGGCTCGATCATTCCATGCTCGCGGGCCATCCGGGTGATCCAGCGGTCGGACATTATCGACATGCGGGGGCAGGGTTCGGGTGAGCGGGCAAGCTATCGTGCTCCCGGCTTTCGCCGCCACTGTCGTGGTGGTCGGGTGCGGGGTTCGAGAGCCGGACCACCTTCTCGCACCACCGAACCAGGCCGCGAAGCAGCCGTCTGAATCACGACGTATTCACTAGGGATTCCACGAGTTGACCCTGCGTAACTGCATCGGTTAGCTTACGTTCCGACGCAAGTGAAATATTTCACGAAGTCCGTTTCGGGTCGCTGAGGCCATGCAGACTTACGTGCCGGTGCTGCTCCTCATGGGGTTCGTCATCGCCAACGCGGTGCTGATCCTCGTCCTCTCCCACCTCGTCACCCGGCATCGTCCGACCCCCGTCAAGCAGAGCGCCTACGAGTCCGGAATTCCCGCACTCGGCGACGCCCGCGAGCGGTTTTCCGTGAAGTTCTACATGGTCGCGATGTTGTTCATCATCTTCGACATCGAGACCGTTTTCATGATCCCGTGGGGCGTCGCCTATCGGCAGCTCTCCTGCGGGGTGCCTCTGACTCCCAGCGGCGCGTGCCCTGCAGCGCACGTGTCGTTTTTCGGAATCGGCGAGATGGCCGTGTTCATGGCCATCCTCCTCGTCGGATTCCTCTATGTCTGGAAGAAGGGAGCGCTACAATGGGATTGACCTCTCGCCCTGACGTCGTCTCGGTCGAGCCGAAGGCGAACGAGGGCTGGATCACGACTCGCCTCGATTTCCTCGTCAACTGGGGCCGCGCGAACTCGCTCTGGCCGATGCCGTTCGGCACCGCCTGCTGCGCCATCGAGTTCATGGCGACGGCCGCGTCGCAGTTCGACCTCGCGCGCTTCGGCATGGAGCGCATGTCGTTCTCGCCCAGGCAGTCCGACGTCCTCATCTGTGCCGGACGGGTGCCCTTCAAGCTCGCGCCGGTCATCCGCCGCATCTGGCAGCAGATGCCGCAGCCGAAGTGGTGCATCTCGATGGGCGCCTGCGCCTCGACGGGCGGCATGTTCGACAACTACGCGGTGGTGCAGGGGATCGACACGATCATCCCGGTGGACGTCTACGTTCCTGGGTGCCCGCCCCGGCCGGAGGGGCTCATCTACGGCATCATGCTCCTCCAGGAGAAGGTGAAGCGCGAGCGGATGAAGGACGAGTCGCTGCGCACGGAGATGGAGCCGGATCCGACGAGCCAGCTCTACATCCCGCCGACGGCGATCAACGAGCTCTCGGAGCCGTTCGGCAACTCGGTCCACCAGACCCGCTCCGGACTGTGACAGCGCCGTTCACGCCGTACGCACCGGGGAGCGCGCTTCCAGAGGGCAGCGCGCAACCGGCGACCCCGAAGAACGTCCCGCACCGTGGGGGCGAACCCAACCCGAGCGCCGAGGCGCTCCGCGCGAAGTTCGGCGGCTCCATCCGCCGCGTCGACGTGGTGTGGGGGGAGACGACGGTCGTCATCGAACCGGCTCGCGCGCTCGACATCGTGCGCTGGCTGCACGACGAGCCGTCGCAGCGCTACGAATTCCTCTCCGACGTGACCGCGGTGGAGTACCGCGACGTCGAGCAGCCGCTCGAGGTCGTCTGGCACCTCCGCTCGCTCGCGCACCGCCGCTTCCTGCGACTCAAGGCGGAGCTGCCGAAGGGTGCACCGCTCGAGGTGCCGAGCGTCTGGCCGGTCTTCAAGACCGCCGATTGGCTCGAGCGCGAGTGCTTCGACATGTTCGGCATCCGTTTCGTCGGCCATCCCGACCTGCGGCGGATCCTGATGTGGGAGCAGTACCGCGAAGGCTTTCCTCTCCGGAAGGACTTCCCGCTCCGCGGCCGTTTCAGCCGCGCCGAGCAGCTGCGCCAGGCGCTGGCCGCCAACCCCGAGGCGCGCTACTCGATGGAGGAGCTCTCCATTGCCGACGCCTTCGAGGATCTGCCGAGCGAGATGCGCGCGCGCCTCCGTTCGGGCGAGAAGACGGGAGAATAGGGATGGCGACGATCAAGCGCACCGTCGAAGTCGAGCTGTCCACGAGCGGGCTCGACGCCCAGGGACGGCCGATCCGCACGCCCCTCTCCGTGACCGAGGACGGCTCGGCCGTTGCCGTCGCCGCGCCGCCCCCGCTGGAGCCGGAGCTCGAGGGCGAGCACATGCTGATCAACATCGGCCCGCAGCATCCGGCGACGCACGGTGTGCTCCGGCTGGTGCTCGAGCTCGACGGTGAGACGGTCGTGCGCTGCATCCCGCACATCGGCTACCTGCACTGCGGCTTCGAGAAGATCGGCGAGTACCGCCAGTACAACCAGATCATCCCCTGGACCGATCGCGAGGACTACCTCAACTCGATCGGGAACAACTGCGCCTTCGCGTTAGGCGCGGAGCGGCTCTTCGGCATCGAGATCACCGAGCGCTGCAAGGTGCTGCGCGTGATCGCGATGGAGCTCTCGCGCATCATCTCGCACCTCGTCTGGCTCGGCACGACCTGCATCGACATCGGCGCCTTCACCCCCTTCCTCTGGTGCTTCCAGGAGCGTGAGAACGTCTACGCGCTGCTCGAGCGCTGGGTCGGCGCGCGCCTGACGACGAGCGCGACGCGCGTCGGGGGCATGGCCGCCGACATCCCGACGGGATGGGTCGAGCAGCTCGAGACCTTCATCAAGCTCTTCCCACGCACGCTCGACGAAGTGGACCGGATGCTGACGAAGAACGGCATCTGGGTCGGCCGGACGGTCGGACTGGGCGCGATGAGCCAGGAGGAGGCGCTCAACTGGGGCCTCTCCGGTCCGATGCTGCGCGCCTCGGGCGTCGCCTACGACGTGCGGAAGGACTTTCCGTACCTCGACTACGAGACGTACGACTTCGACGTCCCGGTGGGCACGAACGGCGACGTGTACGATCGCTTCCTCGTGCGCTTCGAGGAGCTCCGCCAGTCGGTGCGCATCCTCGAGCAGGCGGTGCGCCGCCTCCCCGACGGGCCGGTCAACGTCGACGACCATCGCGTCATCCTGCCGCCGAAGAACAAGGCGACGAGCGAGATGGAGTCGATGATCCACCATTTCAAGCAGGTGATGGAGGGGCCGCGTCCGCCGATTGGCGAGTGCTACGTCGCGGTCGAGAGCCCGAAGGGGGAGAAGGGCTACTACATGGTCTCCGACGGCAGCTCCAAGCCCGTGCGCTGGCGCATCCGTCCGCCGTCGTTCGTGAACCTGAGCGCGATCCCGAAGATGGTCGAGGGACACCTCCTCTCCGACGTCATCGCCATCAACGCCTCGATCGACATCGTGATGGGAGAGATAGATAGATGAGTGGACGGGAAGAGGGCGCGCTCCACGCACCCGCCCACGCCTCGCACGGCGTTCGCGGCCACGGCCACGACCAGCCATATACGCCGGTGTTCGCCGGTGAGCGTCGCCGCCAGCTCGACGAGCTGCTGACGCGCTACCCCACGAAGATGGCCGCCCTCCTCCCCGCACTCTGGATGGTGCAGGAGACGCACGGCTGGGTGAGCGAGCCCGCGATGGCGGAGGTCGCCGAGCTCCTCGAGCTCACCCCCGCCTACGTGAAGGGCGTCGTCACCTTCTACACGATGTACCACCAGCACCCGGTGGGGCGGCACTTCATCCAGGTCTGCACGACGTCGCCCTGTGGCGCCTGCGGCGCCGAAGACGTCGCACGCGCTTTTCTCAAGCACACCGGCTGCGGCGAGCTGGGTGTCACCTCGGCCGATGGGAAGTTCACCGTCATCGAGGTCGAGTGCCTCGGCGCGTGCGGCTTCGCCACGCCGGTGATGATCAACGACGAGTTCCTCGAGTCGGTGGCGCCGGAGAGCGTCCCGCAGATCCTCGCGAGTCTCAAGTAATGGGCTACCCCCACAAGTCGCACCCGCGCGAGACGACGGTGCTCTCGAAGCACTTCGGCGACCCCGAGGCGCGCTCGCTCGCCGGCTGGCGGCAGCGCGGCGGCTACCGCGCGCTCGAGCAGGCGTTAGGCATGGGCCCCGCCGACATCGTCAACGTCGTCAAGGAGTCGGGCCTCCGCGGCCGCGGCGGCGCCGGCTTCCCCACGGGCATGAAGTGGTCGTTCATGAAGCCCGGCGACGGCAAGCCGCACTACCTCTGCTGCAACGCCGACGAGTCCGAGCCCGGCACCTTCAAGGACCGCGAGATCATGCGCTGGACTCCGCACGCCCTCATCGAGGGCTGCGCGATCGGCGCGCACGCGATCGGCGCCGAGACGGCGTACATCTACATCCGCGGCGAGTTCACCGAGCCGATCAAGGTGATGGAGCAGGCGGTGCAGGAGGCCTACCGCGACGGGATCCTCGGGAAGAACGCGATGGGCACCGGCAAGCGCGTCGACGTGCATGTGCACCGTGGCGCAGGCGCCTACATCTGCGGCGAGGAGACGGCGCTCATGAACTCGCTCGAGGGGCGCCGAGGCAACCCGCGCATCAAGCCGCCCTTCCCGGCGGTCGCGGGACTCTTCGGTCAGCCGACGACGATCAACAATGTCGAGACGCTCGCCGCGGTGCCCCACATCCTCACCAACGGCGCCGAGTGGTACACGGGGATGTCGCTGTCGTCGCCGAAGAGCACGGGCACCAAGCTCTTCTCGGTCTGCGGCAACATCCGCAAGCCCGGCAACTACGAGATCGTGATGGGATTCCCGTTCAAGGATTTCCTCTATGATCTCTGCGGCGGGCCGCTTCCCGGGCGTCGCTTCAAGGCGATCATCCCCGGCGGCTCCTCGGTGCCGATCCAGACGCTCGAGGAAGCCGAGGCGACGATGATGGACTACGAGGGCTTCGTCGCGCAGGGCACGATGCTCGGCTCCGGCGGCGTCATCGTCTTCGACGACTCCCAGTGCATGGTGAAGCAGATCGCCCGCCTCTCGCGCTTCTACGCGCACGAGAGCTGCGCGCAGTGCACCCAGTGCCGCGAAGGCACGGCGTGGACGACGCGCATCCTCGAGCGCATCGAGGTCGGCGAGGGCACGATGGAAGACCTCGACACCCTGCTCGACATCGCCGAGAACATGACCGGCAAGACGATCTGCGTCCTCAGCGACTCCTGCGCGACGCCTGTCGTCTCGGGCATCCAGAAGTGGCGCCACGAGTTCGAGGCCCACATCACCCAGAAGCGGTGCCCCATGCGCACCGCGGTCGCCGCCTGATGACCGCCCCCGCTACCGCCGCACCGGCGGCGACGAAGATGGTGTCGCTCACCATCGAGGGCCGGCAGGTCAGCGTCGCCGAGGGGACATCGATCCTCGAGGCGGCGAAGGCCGCGGGCGTCCTCATCCCGCACTACTGCTACCACCCCGGCCTTCCCGTCGCCGGCGTCTGCCGGATGTGCCTCGTCGAGGTCGAGAAGGCGCCCAAGCTCGCGCCGTCGTGCGCGACGTCGGTCGCCGAGGGGCAGGTGGTGCACGTCCATTCGGAGAAGGCGCTCGAGGCGCGCAAGGGCGTGCTCGAGCTGCTGCTCATCAACCATCCGCTCGACTGCCCGATCTGCGACCAGGCGGGCGAGTGCGAGCTGCAGGACTACACGTACGTGGAAGGGCGTCCGGACTCGCGGCTCCGCGATCCGAAGCGCTTCAACCCCGTCGAGGACTTCGGCGGCGACGTCCTGTACGTGACCAACCGCTGCATCCTCTGCACGCGCTGCGTCCGGTTCATGGACACGGTCGCGGAAGATCCGGTGCTCAACGTCAGCGAGCGTGGCGATCGCGCGGTGATCGGCAAGTTCGAGGGACACGACCTCACCCACCCGTGGGCAGGCAACGTCATCGACCTCTGCCCGGTCGGCGCGCTGCTCTCCAAGGATTCGCTGAACAAGGTCCGCGCCTGGGAGCTCGATCGCACCGCGTCGGTGTGCCCGAGCTGCACCCAGGGCTGCAGCATGATCATCGAGACGCGCGACAACGTCGTCGCGCGGCTCCGTCCGCGCCCGAACGAGGCGGTGAACCGCTTCTTCATGTGCGACTACGGGCGCCTCAACTACCGCTGGATCAACCGCAGCGACCGCGTCGAGCAGCCGATGGTGCGCCGCGGCGACGGCCTCGTCGCCGCCGACTGGGAGACCGCGCTCCGCGCCGCGGCCGACGCGATCCGCGGCGCGAAAGCGCGCGTCGTCGCGTCGCCGATGCTCTCCAACGAGGCGCTCGGGCTCCTCGCGCGGCTCGTGCGCCTCACCGGCGGCAGCGGCACCTTCCACGTGAACCGTGGCGACGTCGCGCCGCTCCCGGGCGTTCCGGACCTCGCGCGCCGTGAGGATCTCGCCGCGAACGTGCGGGGCGCCGAGCTGCTCGGCTTCACGCGAAGCGACCGGCCGCTCTGGAACCTCGGCGCCGGCGACGTGCTCGTCGTCGCGGACGAAGAGCTGGCGGGCATGGACCATTCGGCGATGGGAACGCCGCGCGACATCGTCGTCATCGGGACGACGCTCCCGGCGTGGGCTGCCCGCGCCTCGGTCGTGCTGCCGATCGCGAACTTCGCCGAGGAAGAGGGCACTTTCACCAACGTGCGCGGACGGGTCCAGCGCTTCATGCAGGCGCGTCAGGCACCCGGCTACGCGCGTCCCAGCTTCGCGGTGCTCGGCGACCTCCTCGCGCAGCTCGGCGAGCAGACCGGATTCTTCCTCGCCAGCGACGCGTTCGACGCGCTCGCGAAGAGCGAGTCGGCGTTCGCGGGGCTCTCCTACGACGCGCTCGGCCTCAAGGGGCGGATGATCGCGGGCGCCGAGGGCCGCGCATGATGACGTCGCAGCTGTTCGCGCTGCTGCAGGTGGCCGACCCGCAGGCGCCTCCCACGCACTTCGGCGCCTGGCTCGGCTTCACCCTGCTCAAGCTGATCATCGTCTTCACCGTCTACATGGTCGGCGTCGCGATGCTGACCCTCGCCGAGCGCAAGATCTCGGCGTGGATCCAGGATCGTCACGGGCCGAACCGGGTCGGGAAGGGATGGCTGCAGCCGGCCGCAGACGGCCTCAAGAACATCGCGAAGGAGGAGACGATGCCGGGGATGGTGAACCGGCCGATCTTCATCCTCGCGCCCGCGCTCTCGTTCATTCCCGCGCTCATCACGTGGGCGGTGATCCCATTCGGCGCGCCGTGGCCGACGAGATGGGGACGCGTCGACCTCGTGCTCGCCGATCTCCCCGTCGGATTCCTCTACATCCTCGCGATCTCTTCGCTCGGGGTGTATGGGATCGTACTCGCGGGCTGGTCGTCGAACAACAAGTACTCCCTGCTGGGCGGGCTCCGCTCGAGCGCCCAGATGATCTCGTACGAGATCTCGATGGGACTCTCGACGATCCCCGTGCTGATGCTGATGGGGAACGTGACCCTGACGACGATCGTCGCGAACCAGGCCGCTGGTGGCTTTGCCTGGAACGTCGTGACGCTCACGCTCTCCTTCTTCATCTTCATGGTCGCCGCGTTCGCCGAGACGAACCGGCTCCCGTTCGACCTGCCCGAGGCGGAGTCGGAGCTCATCGCCGGTTACCACAGCGAATACTCGGCGATGAAGTTCAGCTTCTTCTTCATCGCCGAGTACGCGAACATGGTCACCGCGAGCGCGCTCATGGTGACGCTGTTCTTCGGCGGGTGGGACATCCCGTTCTGGGGACGCGACAACGTCGCGCCCTATCGCTGGTGGATCGCGGTGCTGACGCTCGGCGCTTTCGTCGTCAAGCTGCTCTTCTTCCTCTTCCTCTTCATGTGGATCCGCTGGACGCTGCCGCGGTTCCGCTACGACCAGCTCATGTCGCTGGGGTGGAAGATCCTGCTGCCGATGTCGCTCGCCTACATCATGGTGATCGCCGGCGCGATCCTCGCCCTCAACTCGTTCGACATCCCCCAGGGCGACTGGCGGTTCACGGTCGCGATGCTCGTGCTCAACGCGATCATCGTCGTCGCCGTGTTCGGCTGGCTCGACCGCGGCCGGATCGTGAGCCCGGCGTCGTCGCGCATCGAGGCACGCGAGATCGCGAAGCTGCGTCAGTATGCGTCGCGCTCGACGCTCGTACCCCGGCAGCAGCAGTCCGGAGACTGATATGGCAATCGGCGTCAAGGTCATGGAGCGCCCCATCGAGCAGACGAGCTACGTCCGCGCGACGCTCAAGGGGATGGCGCTCACCCTCAAGCACCTGCTCAACACCCACAAGGTCACGGTGCAGTACCCGGAGCAGAAGTGGCCGCTCTCGCCGCGCTGGCGGGGCACCCACCGCATGCTCACGACCGAGGACGGCAAGGCGAAGTGCGTCGCCTGCGGCCTCTGTCCGACGGTCTGCCCCGCGAACTGCATCAAGCTCGTCCCCGGTGAGGACGAGCAGGGCAACCGCTATCCGCTGATCTTCGAGATCGACGAGTTCCGTTGCATCTTCTGCGGCTACTGCCAGGAGGTGTGCCCGGAAGAGGCGATCCACCTCGGGCGGCACTACGAGAACTCGGAGTACAGCCGCGAGGGCTTCGTGTACGACCTCGAGCGGCTGATGGCACAGACGCATCCGGTGAGCGAGCTCTGGGACCCCTCCGATCCGAAGGGGCAGTGATGGAGCACTACCCGCTCTTCTACACCTTCCACTTCTATCTCTTCGGCGTCATCGCGATCGCCTCGGCGATCTGCTTCGTGACCCGCAAGAGCCCCGTCGCCGCGGCGCTCTGGCTCGTGAACACGATGTTCTCGATCGCCGCGCTGTACGTGATGATGGATGCGCACTTCATCGGCGCTATCCAGGTGCTGGTCTACGCGGGCGCGATCATGGTCGTGTTCCTCTTCGTGATCATGCTCCTCAACCTGGGGCATGCGAGCGAGCTCGCGGACGTCAGGTCCCACCGCTGGCGGCTTGCCGCGGGGCTCGTCGGGCTCGTGCTCCTCGCGCAGATCTTCGCGCTGACCCGCGTTCGCACGGTCGAGGCGCTCACGCTGCCCGCGGGCACCGCGAGCGCGCAGCTCCAGCAGTATGGCGCCGTCGGCTCGGTCGCGGGGCCGCTCTTCACGACCTACCTGCTCCCGTTCGAGATCACCAGCGTGCTCCTGCTCGCCGCGATCGTCGGTGCGGTCATGATCGGACGTCACCGGAGGGTGGGCGATGCTGGCTGAGGCGCTCTTCTTCTCCGCGGTGCTGTTCACGATCGGCGTCATCGGCGTGCTCACCCGCCGCAATGCGATCATCGTCTTCATGTGCGTCGAGCTGATGCTCAACGCCGTGAACCTGAGCTTCGTCGCCTTCTCGCGGGCCTATGGGGTGGCGGGGCAGGTCTTCGTCTTCTTCGTGATGACCGTCGCCGCCGCGGAGGCCGCGGTCGGCCTCGCGATCATCATCTCGATCTTCCGGCACCGGCAGACCGTGAATCTCCAGAACATCAACCTTCTCAAGGGCTGATGCTCCTCCAGCACGCCGCCGAAGCCGCCGCGCATCCGCTCGCGGGATCGATCGCGGAGTGGATGTGGCTCCTGCCGCTCCTTCCGCTCGCCGGCTTCGTCATCAACGGCCTGTTGTCGCTCGTTCCGGCGACGCACCTCGGTCCCTCGGATCCCGACGTCGGCCACGGGGATGCCAACGCGCACGCCGCGGCGCATGACGCCGTCGCGGTCTCCGCGCACGAGAGCGACGCGCACGGGGGACACGGCGACGACCATCATGCCGTGAAGCGGCACCGCTTCGCGGGACTGGTGAGCTTCGTCGGCCCGGCAGTGCTCGCGGCGTCGTTCGCGCTCGCCCTCGCCATCTGGATCGCGATGCGCGGGGCAGGGGAGATGCACGCGCCATTCGTCCAGAACTACTACTCGTGGATGCCCGCCGGCGAGTTCGACCTCACCTTCGGCTTCCATCTCGACCAGTTGTCGATGGTGATGATCCTCGTCATCACCGGAGTCGGCACGCTGATTCACCTCTTCAGCGTCGGCTACATGCGCGAGGATCCCGGATATCCGAGATACTTCGCGTACCTCAACCTCTTCGTCGCCTTCATGCTCGTGCTGGTGCTCGGCGCGAGCTACCCGGTGCTGTTCGTGGGCTGGGAAGGGGTCGGTCTCTGCTCCTACCTCCTGATCGGCTTCTGGTTCAGCGAGAAGGCGAACGCGGACGCGGGCAAGAAGGCGTTCATCGTCAACCGCATCGGCGACTTCGGGCTGCTCGTCGCGATGTTCCTGCTGCTCGCGAACCTCGGCACGCTCGACTTCGTCGGCGTCAACTCCGCGGCCGCGCAGCTCGGCTTCGGCAGCGCGCTCGTGACGGCGATCTGCCTCTTCATGTTCCTCGGCTGCGCGGGCAAGAGCGCGCAGATCCCGCTCTACGTCTGGCTTCCCGACGCCATGGCCGGTCCGACGCCGGTGTCGGCGCTGATCCATGCCGCGACGATGGTGACGGCGGGCGTCTATCTCATCGCGCGCAGCTCGGCCCTCTTCGCGCTCTCGCCAGTGGCGAGCCTGACGGTCGCGGTGGTCGGCGCGCTCACCGCGCTCTTCGCGGCGACGATCGGCCTCAAGCAGTGGGACATCAAGCGCGTCCTCGCGTATTCGACCGTCTCGCAGCTCGGCTTCATGTTCATCGGCGTCGGCGTCGGCGCATACGTGGCAGGGGTGTTCCACCTGGTCACGCATGCCTTCTTCAAGGCGCTCCTCTTCCTCGGATCGGGCTCCGTCATCCACGGCATGCACGCCGCCTATCACGCGACGGGGCGGCATGACGACGCTCAGGACATGCGCAACATGGGCGGGCTCGCGCGGTACATGCGCGTGACCTGGATCCTGATGTGGATCGCGACGCTCGCGATCGCGGGCATCCCGTTCTTCTCCGGCTTCTTCTCGAAGGACGAGATCCTCGGATCGGTGTTCGCCCGCACCCATGGGACGGCCTTCGCCGAGATGAGCTGGCTGGGGATTCCCGGGCCCATCGTGCTCTACGCGATCTACGGCATCGGCATCTTCACCGCGCTGCTGACCGCGGTCTACATGACGCGGATGATGCTCTACACCTTCCACGGTCCGAACCGCACCGGCGACGGGGAGCGCGACCACCTGCACGAAGCGCCCTGGATCATGACCGGACCCCTGCTCGTGCTCGGCGTTCTCAGCGCGTTCGGGGGCTGGCTCAACCTGCCCGAGCTGTTCGGCTTCCTCGGGCCCGTCGGAACGCTCGATCACTGGCTCGAGCCCGTGGTCGGCGAGAACGCGCTTCGCCTGACGGGCGGCTCGCCCGCCCACGTCGAGCACGGTACGGAGGTCGCGCTCATCGGCGCAGCTGTCGCGGTCTCGGTCGTCGGCATCCTGATCGCCGTCGTGCGGCTCAAGCCGGCGAGGCTGGTCCCGAAGGCGCAGGCACCCGCGGAGGAAGGCCTCGAGCGCGTGCTGCTCAACAAGTACTTCGTGGACGAGGCGTACGATGCCGCCATCGTGCAGCCCACGGTCGCGGTCTCGCGCGGCGTGCTCGCTCGCGGGGTCGATCAGGGGCTGATCGACGGCGCGCTCGTCAACGGCTCGGCGTGGCTGGCGCGCAGCGTCGGCCGTCTCGGCTCATCGCTCCAGACAGGCCAGGTCGGATCCTACGCCTGGGTGCTGGTCCTCGGCGTGCTCGCGGTGCTGGGCGCCTTCACTCTTCGCTGACGCATGCGCGAGTTTCTCGATTCGATCGGCTACGACCGCTGGATCCTCCTGGCGCTCCTCGCGCTACCGACGCTCGCCGCGATCGGGATCTGGGTCCATGGCGCCGTGATAGGCAACGACGCCGACGCACGCGAGCGCGGCTCCGGCGCGGCGCGTCACATCGCGCTCTGGGCGTTCGTGCTCGAGTTCCTGCTCTCGACAGGCCTCTGGTGGAGCTTCGACGCGTCCACGGCCGCGATGCAGGCGACGCTCGTCCGCGACTGGATCCCGAGCTGGGGCGTCAGGTTCGCGCTCGGCATCGACGGCATCGCGCTGATGATGATCCTGCTCACCACCTTCCTCATGCCGCTGGCGGCGCTGGGGAGCTGGACGAGCATTCGCGGCAAGCGGCACAGCTACTACTCGCTGCTGCTCCTCCTCACGACGGGAATGCTCGGCGTCTTCATGGCGCGCGACCTGTTCCTCTTCTACGTGATGTGGGAGATGATGCTCGTGCCGATGTACTTCATCATCGGCATATGGGGCGGCGAGCGCCGGCTCTACGCGAGCATCAAGTTCTTCGTCTACACGATGATCGGCTCGCTGCTGATGCTGGTCGCGATCGTGTGGCTGGGGATCAAGGCGGGCGGGGCGACACCCGACTTCTCCTACGACGCGGTGCTGCGCGCGGCGGCGGCATCCGGCGCGGGCGGCGTGACGATGTTCGGCACCTTCGTGCCGGCATCGGTCCTCATGTTCCTTGCCTTCGCGCTCGCGTTCGCGGTGAAGGTCCCGATGTTCCCGTTCCATACGTGGCTGCCCGACGCGCACGTCGAGGCTCCCACGGCCGGCTCCGTGATCCTCGCCGGGATCATGCTGAAGATGGGGACCTACGGCTTCATTCGCTTCGCGTTGCCGCTCTTCCCGGACGCAGCGATGAGTCCGGGAATCCGCACCACCTTCCTCGTGCTCGGCGTGATCGGCGTCCTCTATGGCGCGCTCGTCGCGATGGTGCAGCCGGACTTCAAGAAGCTCGTCGCCTACTCGTCGGTCAGCCACCTCGGCTTCGTCATGCTCGGCATCTTCGCGCTCACGACGCAGAGCGTCCAGGGGGCGCTGATGATCATGATCAACCACGGCATCTCGACGGGCGCGCTGTTCCTTCTCATCGGGATGATCTACGAGCGCCGGCACACGCGCGAGATCGAGGCCTATGGCGGGATCGCGCGCACGGTTCCGCTCTTCGCCGCGCTGCTCACGTTCGTGTCGCTCAGCTCGATCGGACTTCCGGGCACGAACGGCTTCGTCGGCGAGTTCCTCGTCCTGCTCGGCTCGTTCCGCACCGCGCCCTGGCTGACGACCATCGCGGCGACGGGCGTGATCTTCGCCGCCGCCTACCTGCTGTGGGCCATCCAGCGCATCCTCTTCAATTCGCTCGACAAGCCGGTCAACGAGCACATCCCCGACCTGAACGGCCGTGAGATCGCGATCATGGTGCCGCTCGTCGTCGTGATCCTCTGGCTCGGCCTCTATCCGGCGCCGGTGCTGCGGCGCATGGAGGCTTCGGCCGAGGCCTTCGTCTCGCACGTCTCGGCGGGAGCCGCGACCTCGGTGGCACGCGCCCCGTGAATACGATGAATCTCGATCTTTCGGTCCCGGCGCAGCTCAGCTACGCGCTGCTCCCCGACCTGCTCCTGATGGGAGGGGCGCTCCTTCTCCTCCTCTGGGCCGCGTGGCGTCCCGAGTCGGCGCGCCATCAGCGCTCGGTGGGTGTGGCGTGCATCGCCCTGCTCGTGCTCACCGCGGCGGCCATCGTCTGGTTCATGGTCCGCGGCGTTGCCGCCGGCTTCGGCCCGGTGGCCGTCGATCGTTTCCGCTGGGTGGTGGACCTCGTGCTCATCGTCGGCACGATCGGCACGATCATGCTCTCGATGGACTACAACGAGCGGGAGGGGATCACCGCGCCTGAAGCGCACGTCCTCATCCTCCTCGCGACGGCGGGAATGATGCTTCTGGCCGCGGCGCGCGACCTGATGGTCGTCTTCCTCGGCATCGAGACGATGTCGGTCGCTGTGTATGTTCTCGCGGGAATGAACCGGCGCAGCATCCGCGCCGCCGAGGGGGCGCTGAAGTACTTCCTGCTCGGCGCGTTCTCGACCGCGTTTCTTCTCTACGGAATGGCGCTCGTCTACGGCGCCACCGGGGATACGCACATCGCGACGATCGGACAGCGCGTCGTGCAGTACGCACTGCTCGGCAGCCCGCTGCTGGTGATCGGCATCGCGCTCATGCTCGTCGGCTTCGGGTTCAAGGTCGCCGCCGTGCCCTTCCACATGTGGGCGCCCGACGTCTACGAGGGTGCGCCGACGCCGGTGACGGCGTACATGGCGGCGGCGGTGAAGGCGGCGGCGTTCGCGGCCTTTCTCCGCGTCTGGTATGAGGCCTTTCCCGCGCTCTTCGAGCGCTGGCACACGGCGTTCTGGTGGCTGGCCGCGATCACGATGATTGTCGGCAACGTCATCGCGCTCCGCCAGCGCAACCTGAAGCGCCTGCTCGCCTACTCGAGCATCGCCCACGCCGGATATCTGCTGGTCCCGCTGACGGTGAACACGCCGGGTGCGTCTGAGGCGTTTCTCTTCTACGCGCTGATCTACACCATCGCGACCTTCGGCGCGTTCGCGGTCGTCGTCGCGCTCGGCGACGTCGGCGAGCGATCGCTGCGCCTCGACGACTATGCCGGCCTCTGGACGCTGCGTCCCTGGCTCGCCGTCGCGATGGCGATCTTCATGCTCGCGCTGCTCGGCTTCCCGCTCTTCGGCGGCGCCGGCTTCTTCGCCAAGTGGTACATCATCAAGGCCGCGCTCGACTCGCCGAGTCCTCACACCAAGCTCGCGGTGATCCTCGTGATCACGAGCGTCATCTCGGCCGGCTACTACCTCGAGGTCGTGCGCGTGATGTTCATGCGGCCGCGGGTGGCTGAGGAGCGGGTGCCAGCCCCGTCGCGCGGGCTGACGAAGGCGGTCATCGCCGTCTCCGCGGTGGCGCTGATCGGCTTCGGCATCTTCCCGGAACAGCTCGTGCGGCTGACGCGTGGTGGCGCACCGGTCAGCGGGCTCACGCTGCCGACAGCGCAATCGGCGGTGCCGCTGCCCGGCGCTCCCGCCCGTTGAGGCTCGCGGGACCGCCCTGGCGGCCCCGCAATGCCTGGTCTTCTCGCCTCCTCTGTCATGACGGTCTCTCGGGGAATCTTCCGGCAGTATGATGTCCGCGGCATCGTCGGGAAGGATCTGACCGAGGAGGCCGCGTACGCGCTCGGCAGCGCTTACGCGACCCACCTCGCGTCGCACGGTGCGTCTGGCGAGATCGCGGTTGGCCGCGACAACCGGCCGAGCGGACCGATGCTGCGCGATGCGCTGGTGCGGGGGCTCACCGAGCATGGACTGAGCGTCGTGGACGTCGGGGTCGTACCGACGCCACTCGTCTACTGGTCGCTTCACAACCTTCCGGTCGCGGGCGGCATCCAGATCACCGGTTCCCATAATCCGCCCGAGTACAACGGCTTCAAGCTCTGCGTCGGCACCCAGTCGATGCACGGCGAGGAGATCCAGGAGCTGTACGAGATCTGGCAGCGCGGGACGACGAAGGCCGCGAAGCGGGGCACCGTGCGCGAGGAGCAGATCGTCGATCGCTACGTGGATGACGTGGTCGAACGCGTCGGGAAGATGCCGCGGCGGATGAAGGTCGCGATCGACGCCGGCAACGGCGCAGGCGCGATCGTCGCGCCGAAGCTCTTCGCGAAGCTCGGCGTCGACGCCATCCCGCTCTTCTGGGAGAGCGACGGCACCTTCCCCAACCATCACCCCGACCCGACCGTCGTCGAGAATCTCGAGGACATCATCGCCGCCGTCCGGAAGGAAAAGGCGGAGCTCGGGATCGCGTTCGATGGCGACGCGGACCGCATCGGCGTCGTCGACGAGAAGGGGAACATCGTCTGGGGCGACCACATCCTGATCATCTACGCGCGCGACGTGCTCGAGCGGACCGGGCGCGGGCAGCCGGTCATCTTCGACGTGAAGTGCTCGCAGGCGCTGCCGCACGAGATCGAGCGCGCGGGCGGTCGCCCCGTGATGTGGAAGACCGGCCACTCGCTCATCAAGGACAAGATGCGCGAGCTGCGCGCGCCACTCGCGGGCGAGATGTCGGGGCACATGTTCTTCGGCGAGGGCTTCTACGGCCACGACGATGCACTCTACGGCGCCGCGCGCTTTCTCGGCATCGTCGCGCGCAAGGGACGCACCGTCGGCGAGCTACTGTCGGACGTGCCGAAGTTCGTCTCGACGCCGGAGATCCGCGTCGACGTCGCCGAGGAGCGCAAGTTCGCCATCGTCGATCGCGCGGTGCAGCATTTCCGCAAGACGCACGACGTCATCGACGTCGACGGGGCGCGTGTCCTCTTCGGCGACGGGTGGGGGCTCATACGCGCGTCGAACACCCAGCCGATCCTCGTCACCCGCTACGAGGCGCTGACGCAGAAGCGACTGGCGGAGATCCAGGGGGAGATGGAGACCTGGCTGCGGTCGGAGGGCGTGAAGGTCTGACCGATGAGTGCGCGCCGCAGGCTGCTCCTCATCCTCGGCGCCGTCGCGCTCGTGCTGCTCGCGGGCCGCGCGCTCGCGGCGATGATCCTCGACTATCGCTGGTACGCCGCGCTCGGCGCGGGCACCGTCTGGTGGGCGCGCGCCCAGGCGATCGCGATCACCGTCCTCGTCACGGGCGGGTTAGGCTCCCTCTTCGCGTTCGCGAACCTGTATGCGGTGCGCGGCTCGGTCGTCTCGCTGGTGCTCCCGCGCCGCCTCGCGAACCTCGAGATCGGCGAGGAGGTGCCGTCGCGCTACCTCCTCGCGGGGGCGCTGCTCCTCTCGATCCTCCTCGGCATCGCACTGACGCAGACCGACTGGACACCGCTCGCGCGCGTGCTCTACACCGAGCGCTTCAACGAGAGCGACCCCTACTTCGACCGCGACCTCGCCTTCTTCGTCGGGTGGTTGCCGCTCGAGCGCGCGATGTACCTCTGGGCGTTGCTGGCGGTGCTGCTCGTCGGCGCCGTCGTCGTCTTCCTCTACGCGCTGACGCCGAGCCTCAAGTGGGAGCGTGGCTCGCTCCGCGTCTCGCAGTACGTCAGGAGACACCTCTCGATCCTCGGCGCGCTGCTGCTCCTGCTCCTCGCGTGGAGCTATCGCATCGATGGCTTCGAGCTGCTTGGCCGCGGCTCGGGCGCGGCGGAGGCGTTCAGCTACGCCGACCACCGGGTGCTGATCCCGGCGAACGCCGGGCTCTTCGTCCTCACCATCGCGGGTGCGCTCGTGCTCGCGTGGACGGGCTGGCAGGGCCAGCTCCGCGCCGCGTTCGCGACCATCTCGGTGCTGCTGCTCGTGTCGCTGGTGCTCCATCAGATCGCCCCGGCGATCGCGCGACGATCGGCGTCGGAGCGCGACCCGGTGGCGCGCGAGCGACCGTACCTCGCGACGCGTGCCGCCTACACCCGGCGTGCCTTCGCGCTCGAGCAGCTCGCGCCCGTCGACAGCATGCTCGCCGCCACGTCGATGCGATTGCCGGCGTGGGACGTCGCGGCCGCGGCACGTGCCACGTCGGCCGCTCCGTCGCAGGGCCAGGTCACGCTGCCTAACGGCGCGCTGGCGATGCTCGCGGTGTCCGGGACGGGCAGCGGCGACGAGCCCGGCTTGCGTGCGGCCTTCGTGTCCCTCGAGCACGCCGACGAGCGGGGGCTCCCGCTGCTGTTGCGGGCGGACGGCGCGGCGGTGGACGAGTGGTCCGAGCTCGTGCCCACGGTCGTCGTGGACTCCGGCGACGGGCATGCGGTCGTCGCCGACAGCGCCGGGACGGTGGCGGGGGTTCCCGTGGGCGGCGGGACGGCACGGCTCGTTCCAGCGCTCGCGCTCCAGAACTTCCGGCTCCTGACCCAGGACCTGCCGCACCCGGACGCGCGGCTCGTCCTGCACCGCAATGTCCGCGACATCGTCGCCGCGGTCGCACCCCTCTTCGATCAGGGAAGCGTCGTCACCCCGGCGCTCGCCGGTGACACCCTCTACTGGCTCGTGGATCTCTACGCGACCTCGGAGGACTATCCGCTCAGCGCGCGCGTGCGGCTCGGCGAGGCGACGCACGCGTACCTCCGCCACGCGGGAACCGGCGTCGTCAACGCCGTCACGGCGCGCGTCACCCTCGTCGTCGACACGCTCGTCGCGCCCCTCGACCCGCTGGGCCGCGGCTGGCGGCGTGCCTTCGGCTCGCTGTACCGCGACGTCAGCTCGCTCGACGCGTCGCTCGCGTCGCAGCTTCCGCCGCTCGTCGACGCCGCCGTCGCGCAGCGCGCGGCCTGGACGCAGGTGAGCGCGGCGACACCAGGACGGACGCCGCGCACGCTCCCCGCCACCGACGGCGCGGACAGCGCCGTCGTTCGCAGCGGACCGACCCGGGTCTCGCTCGGGCAGGGGGCGCTCGCCGCAACGCTTCCCATCCTCACCGAAGACGATCGCGTCGACGGACTGATCGTCGCCACGGCGGGGACTCGCCGCGTCAGCCGTTGGCTTCCTGCGCGCACGACGCTCCGCTGGACCGCGGGCATCGAGCGACTGCGTGGTTCGGACAGCCTCGTCGCGGCGGGTACGCGCGACGTGAAACTCCTCCACGGACCGGTCCGCGCCGCGCAGCTCGACACGACGCTGGCCTTGCAGCAGTCGGTCTACTTCGTGCGCGCGCCGGCCGCTCCGACTCTCGCTGCCGTCAGCACCCTTCGCGGCGACAGCGTGTCCTTCGCTCGGCCCGGTACCGCTGGCGTGCCGGCGCTGCCGCCCGTCGGTGGCCGCGCGGCCGATCTGCGGACGCAGGCTGGCGCGCTGTACGACAGCCTGCGTGCGGCCCAGCGCCGTGGCGACTGGCGTGCTTACGCCGATCACTGGGAGGCGCTCGGTCGCCTGCTCGGCAGATCCCCGCGCTGAGCGCGATGCGTCGCTTGAATCGGCCCCTGGCACCGTCTAGCTTGCGCGTCCTCGCATATGGCTGAAAAGGAGCCCCGCCACACGGCGGTGATCGCGCTCGGCGGCAACGCGCTGTCGCCCGCGAAGCACTCGACCATCTACGACCAGTTCCGGCACACGCGCGAGGCGCTCGCACCGATCGTCGACCTCGCGCTCGACGGCTGGAACGTCTGCCTCGTCCACGGCAACGGACCCCAGGTCGGAGACGAGCTGCTCCGCAACGAGATGTCGCGGCACGACGTCAGCCCGTTGCCGCTCGGTGTGCTCGTCGCGGCCACCGCGGGCTGGATGGGCTACATGATCCAGCAGTCGCTCGAGAACCTGCTTCGCCGGAGCGGTAGTCGCCGCGACGTCGCGACCGTCATCACGCAGGTGCACGTGGCTCCGGACGACCCCGCGCTCACGAATCCGGTCAAGTTCATCGGCCACGAGGTCCCGGCCGATCGCGCGAAGACGCTCTCGAGCGAGGGCGTGGCCATCAAGCCGGACGGCAAGAAACGGCTGCGGCGCGTCGTCGGCAGTCCGGCGCCGCTCGCGATCCACGAGCTCGAGGTCATTCGCCACCTCGTCGACCGCGGGACGATCGTCGTCGCCTGCGGCGGCGGCGGCGCACCCATCTACTACGACAACAAGCTGCAGGGATGGGAAGGAGTCGACGCCGTCGTCGACAAGGATCTCGCGTCGGCCGTCCTCGCGCGCGACCTCAACGCCGAGCTCCTCGTGATCCTCACCGACGTCGACGCCATCTACGTCGACTGGGGCACCCCGACGCAGCGTCCCCTGCGCACGCTGACCGTCGAGCAGGCGGAGGAGATGGACGCCGACAAGGCGTTCGGCGAGGGCAGCATGGCCCCGAAGGTGAGGGCTGCGATAGACTTCGTGCGGCGCACCGGTGGCCGCGCGGTGATCACGGAACTGAGCCGCGGCCGCGAGGCCGTCACCGGCGACGCGGGCACCACCATCACAGCGGAGCAGGCGTGAACATTCACGAATATCAGGCGAAGGAGATCTTCCGCGCCTCTGGAATCCCCATTCCGCCGGGCGAGGTTGCGACGACCGCCGCTGAAGCCGAGGCCATCGCGCGCAAGTTCGGCGGCACCGTCGTCGTCAAGGCGCAGGTTCACGCCGGCGGCCGCGGCAAGGCCGGCGGCGTCAAGCTCGCCAAGTCGGCGGAGGAGGCCAGAGCGGTAGCCGATAAGATCCTGAAGCTGACGATCAAGGACCTGCCCGTGCAGAGGGTCCTCGTCACTCCCGCCGCGGACATCGCGACCGAAGCCTACGTCGGCATCATCGTCGATCGCGCCAGCAAGAAGGCGGTGTTCATGGTGAGCGCCGCCGGCGGCATCGACATCGAGGAGGTCGCTGCGAAGACGCCGGAGAAGATCATGTACCTGCCGGTCGACGCGCGTTATGGCCTGCTCGACTTCGAGGCGCAGCAGATGGGCTTCTTCCTCTACCAGGACGCGAAGCTCGCCCGCGCCGCGGCGAAGATCATGAAGCAGCTCTACCAGGCGTTCGCGAAGAGTGGAGCGTCGCTCGCGGAGATCAATCCGCTCGTCGTGACCCCCGCCGGCGAGGTCCTGGCGCTCGACGCCAAGATGGTCATCGACGACAACGAGCTCGATCGCCATCCCGAGCTTGCCGCGCTCCGCGACGAGAGCGCCGAGGCCCCGAGCGAGGTTCAGGCCCGCAACGCCAACCTCACCTTCATCAAGCTCGATGGAAACGTCGGGTGCGTCGTCAATGGTGCCGGGCTCGCCATGGCGACGATGGACCTCGTGAAGTACTACGGCGGAGAGCCGGCGAACTTCCTCGACATTGGCGGCTCGTCGAATCCGGAGAAGGTCGTCAACGCGCTTCGCATCATCACCGCCGACCCGAACGTGAAGGCCATCCTCTTCAACATCTTCGGCGGGATCACCCGCACCGACGACGTCGCCAACGGCATCGTGACGGCGACGAAGCAGAACCCGCTCAAGGTGCCCATCGTCATCCGCCTCACCGGAACCAACGAGGAGATCGCGATGAAGATCCTCCAGGAGAACGGCTTCTCGGCGTCATCCGACATGGACGAAGCGGTGAAGAAGGCCGTGCAGCTCGCGACGGGAGGTAAGGCGGCGTGAGCATCTTCATCGACGAGAACACGACCGTCATCGTCCAGGGGATCACGGGCCGCGACGGCTCGTTCCACGCGAAGCAGATGATGGAGTACGGCACGAAGGTCGTTGCCGGCGTCACTCCCGGAAAGGGCGGGCAGAAGTTCGAGAGCAAGGTGCCGATCTTCAACACCGTCGCCGAGGCGGTGAAGGAGACGGGCGCGAACACCAGCGTCATCTACGTCCCGCCGACGTTCGCCGCCGATGCGATGATGGAAGCGGCCGAAGCCGGCGTCAGGCTGGTCGTCGCCATCACGGAGGGGGTGCCCGTCCTCGACATGACGCGAGTCTATCCGTTCGTGAAGGAGAAGGGCGTCAGGCTGCTGGGTCCCAACTGCCCCGGGCTCATCTCCCCGGGCAAGAGCAAGGTCGGCATCATCCCCGGCCGCATCTGCACGCCCGGTCCCGTCGGCGTCGTATCGCGCTCCGGCACGCTCACCTACGAGATCGTCTACCAGCTCACGCGCGCGGGCATCGGCCAGACGACGTGCGTCGGCATCGGCGGCGATCCGATCAACGGCACGAACTTCATCGACTGCCTCGAGGCGTTCGAGAAGGATCCCGCGACGAAGGCCGTCTGCATGATGGGCGAGATTGGAGGCACCGACGAGCAGGAGGCCGCGCAGTTCGTGGCGAAGAAGATGAAGAAGCCGGTCGTCGGGTTCATCGCGGGGCAGACCGCGCCTCCGGGTCGCCGCATGGGCCATGCGGGCGCGATCATCTCGGGAAGCGCCGGCACGGCTGCAGAAAAAATCGCCGCATTCGAGGCGGCGGGGATGGGCGTCGCCCGCCGTCCGGTCGATTTCGTCGAGCTGGTCAAGGCTCGCCTCCGCTGAGATCGTGAGCGGGCGATGAGGCTCTCCGACCACGTCGTCGCCGAGCGGGCGGTCGTCCCGCTCGTCGCGTCCGAGCTTCCCGTCGCTGCCCGCGTGCTCGCCGACCGTCTCATCGCTTCGGGAGCGGTGCAGTCGCCGGGCGCGCTTCTCGAGCGCGTCGCGGATGAGCGTCCGGAGGACATCGTCGCGATGGGGGACCGCGCCTTCCTCCTCCACTACCGGACGGACGCGGTGGCGGACATCGCGGTCGCGATCGGGACCGCGCCGCGGCCCATCTGCCGCCAGCTCGGCGACGAGGAGGAGCAGTGCGCGCGCATCGTGCTGCTCATCGTCGCGCCGCCGCGCATGGCGGCGCGCTACCTCCAGCTCGTCGGCGCCCTGGCGCGGCTGCTCTCGCGCGAGGACGTCGTGGACGCGGTGCTCGACACGCGCAACCCGGCCGAGCTGGCGGCCCTGCCGGCCTTCCGCGACGCCGACATCCCCGAGCAGCTCCTCGTGCGCGACATCATGACCGAGAATCCGCGCACGATCGGGCCCGACGTGCGCGCCCGCGAGGGAGCGCGCGAGATGGTGCGCTGGGGACTTGGCTCACTGCCGGTGGTCGACGACTCGGGCCGCGTCGTCGGCATGCTCGGCGAGCGCGACCTGCTTCGCAACCTCCTCACCCGCTATCTTGCGGACGCCGCAGCCGGAGGAAAGACGGGGAGCGCGCCGCCCCGCCTCGTGCGCGACGTCATGACACGACAGGTGCTCTGCGTCTCGCCGGAGCAGCCCCTGTCTGAGGTCGCGGCGCTCATGGCCAACAAGGATGTCGACCGCGTCCCCGTCGTGCGCGAGGGTAGGCTCATCGGCTTCCTCACGCGCGGTGACATCGTTCGCAAACTCATCGGATCCTGAACATGGCAGGCAATCGCACGCTGGCGATCATCAAGCCCGACGCCTTCGGCGCCGGAAAGGCGGGGAAGATCCTCGCGCACATCGAGCGCGCGGGCTTCCGCGTCGTCGCGGCGCGCGTCACCTGGCTCGGCGACGCGGAGGCGGGGGAGTTCTACGCCGTCCATCGCGAGCGCCCCTTCTATTCCTCGCTGACGAAGTTCATGACGTCCGGGCCGTGCATGCCGCTCGTGCTCGAGAAGCCCGACGCCGTCGCGGCCTTCCGCAAGACCATCGGCGCGACCGACCCCGCCCAGGCCGAGCCGGACACCATCCGGAAGCTCTTCGCCGAGAGCAAGGAGCGGAACGCCATCCACGCCTCCGACTCCGATGAGAACGCCGAGCGCGAGGCGCGCTTCTTCTTCAGCGAGAGCGAATTGATCCGGGCCGCCCGGCGCGCGTAAACGGCGATAGCTTCACGACTTGCCTGCGCTCCCGGGCGCGGGTAAATTCCTTGGCTATGCTGTCCTTCGACCTCCGCGAAATCGAGAGCCAGCCGGTGCAGGTCGCCGGCGAGCTCGCGCCGGACGATCCCGTGTGGGGTGAGGGCGACGTCCGTCCCGCCGGACCGATCAAGGTCACGGGGCGCCTCTCGCAGGCCGGGGCGGGGAAGTTCTACTTCCACGGCCACCTCGAAGGGGAGCTCCGGACCGAGTGCCGGCGGTGCCTCGCCGATGTGGACGACGACATCGACGACGAGCTGCATCTCATCTTCGCCGAAGCAGGCGATGCCGATGCGGAGATCGATCCCGACGTCTACCAGCTCGACGAGCGCGCGAAGGAGCTCGACCTGCGTCCCGCGGTGCGGGAGCAGTGGCTTCTCCTCGCCCCGTCGTTCGCACTCTGTACCGAGGACTGTAAAGGCATCTGCCCCACCTGTGGCGCCGATCGCAACGTGACCGACTGCGACTGCGCCCCCGCAACCGACAGCCGCTGGGACGCGCTCCGTGGCGCGAAGAGCGGTCATCCGAAACACTGACGTTCTACTTTCCGAGAGCCGACTCCCATGGCCGTCCCGAAGCGACGTACATCGAAGCGTAAGAAGCGCGCGCGCAACACCCACAAGGCCGCCGCGCCCATCGTCCTCCAGAAGTGTCCCCGCTGCTCCGCGATGAAGCGCCCGCACCACGTGTGCGAGGAGTGTGGCTTCTACGCCGGCGAGCAGCGCGTCCAGGCGGCGGAAGCCTAGCTTGGCGCGGATCGCGTTGGACGCGATGGGGGGCGACAACGCCCCCCACGCTCCCGTTGCCGGCGCCCTCGAGGCGCTTGGGGAGCTCGACGCACGACACCGCATCCAGCTCGTCGGCCAGACCGCGGTCATCGAGCGCACCCTCGGCGAGCTGAAGGGCGGCGGAGCGCGCTCCACTCGCGAACGAATCGACATCATCGAGGCGCCGGACGTCATCGAGATGACCGACAAGCCGACCGATGTCCGCAGGAAGCCCAACAGCTCGATGTTCGTCGGGCTGAAGCTCCAGGCCGACGGCAAGTCGGACGGCTTCGTCTCCGCCGGCAACACGGGCGCCCAGATGGCCGCCTCCCTCTTCGCGCTGCGACTCCATGAGGGACTGACGCGTCCCGCGATCGCGACGCTCTTTCCGACCGCGAAACAGGCGGTGGTGGTCCTCGATTCCGGCGCCAACGTGGACTGCTCCGCCGAGGAGCTCGTGCAGTTCGCGCGGCTCGGCGTGGTCTATGCCGAGGACGTTCTTGGCCGGAAGAACCCGAGCGTCGGGCTGCTCAGCATCGGCGAAGAGCCGGAAAAGGGAAACGGCGTCGTGAAGGAAGCCAACCAGCTGCTCTCGCAGGCGGGGCTGAACTTCCAGGGTAACGTCGAAGGGCGGGACATCCCGCTCGGCGAGAGCGACCGCGGCGCGATTGACGTCGTCGTCTGCGACGGGTTCGTCGGCAACGTGCTCCTCAAGTTCTACGAGTCAGTCGCGCCGATGATGATGAAGCTCGCCGGTGAAGCGCTCAGCGTCGACAAGGCGCGCGAGGCCTTCAAGTCGCTCGACTACTCGGAACACGGTGGCGCGCCACTTCTCGGCGTGAAGGGCGTCAGCATCATCTGTCACGGGCGGTCGAACCCACGCGCGATCAGGAACGCTCTGAAGAAGGCCGTGCAGGCGGCCGACTCCGGGATGGATGCGCACATCGGACGTCGCCTCGCCGCCGCGGAGATGAAGGCATGAAGCGTCCCGTCGCTTACATCGCGGGGACGGGGCGCGGCCTCCCGGCCCACGTCATGACGAACCACGACTTCGCGGCGATCGGGATCGAGACGTCGCACGAGTGGATCGTCGAGCGCTCGGGGATCCACACCCGGCACATCGCGCGGACCGAGACGGCCTGCTCGATGGGCGCGGACGCGTCGCGCCAGGCGATGCAGCGCGCCGGCGTCGACGCCGGAGAGATCGACGTCATCATCGTCAGCACCGCGACCCCCGACCGGCTCCTTCCCGCGACCGCGGTCGATCTCCAGGCGGAGCTCGGCGCGTCGCGCGCCGCGGCCTTCGACCTCTCCGCCGCCTGCTCGGGGTGGCTCTACGCGATGACGGTCGCCGAAGGGATGATGACCTCCGGAACCGCGGAGACGATCCTCGTCGTCGCCGCCGAGAAGATGAGCGCGATCACCGACTGGACGGATCGTTCGACCTGCGTGCTCTTCGGCGATGGCGCGGGGGCGGTGGTGCTCAAGCGCGCCACGGAAGGTGCGAACGCGCGCGGCATCCTCTCCGCATACATGCGCAGCGATGGAACGCTCGCCGAGCTGCTCTACCGGCCTAACGGCGGCGCGACGACGCCGTTTTCCGCCGAGGTGCTCGCCGACCGTTCGCACTACGTGAAGATGGCGGGGCGGGAGGTCTTCAAGCACGCCGTCCGCTCGATGGCCGACGCCGCCGACCGCGCGCTCGACGCCGCCAGGCTCACCGGCGCCGACATCGACATGCTCATCCCGCACCAGGCGAACATCCGCATCATCGAGGCGACGGCGAAGCACGCCAGCATCCCGATGGACAAGGTCTACGTCAACGTCGACAAGTACGGCAACACGTCGTCGGCATCGATTCCGATCGCGCTCGACGAGGCGATCGAGAAGGGACGGCTTCGCGAAGGATCGACGGTGCTGATGGTGGCTTTCGGCGCGGGATTCACCTGGGCGTCGATGGTCGTCCGCCTCTAGTCCATGGATCTCGTACTGCTCTTTCCCGGCCAGGGTTCGCAGAAGCCGGGCATGGGGAAGGATCTCGCCGACGCGCATCCCGCCGCGCGCGCGGTGTTCGACGCGGTGGATCGCGCGCTCGGCGCGCCCCTCGCGCGGCTCTGCTTCGAGGGTCCCGCCGACGAGCTGACCCTCACCCACAACGCGCAGCCCGCGCTGCTGGCTCACGGACTGGCAGTCTGGGCCACGGTTCGCGACCGGTTGCGCGCGAGCGTGAAGGCGGCGGCGGGACACTCGCTCGGCGAGTTCACGGCGTACGGTGCCTCTGGCGCGCTGGACGTCGAGCGTGCGGCACGACTCGTACGCCGCCGCGGTGAGCTCATGTACGAGGCGGGCGTGAAGCGCCCGGGGGCGATGGCCGCGGTGCTCGGCACACTCCAGCAACCGATCGACGAGCTCTGTGCACGCGCGGCGAAGGAGTCCGGCGTGGTCGTGCCCGCGAACTACAACTCGCCGGAGCAGGTGGTGGTGTCCGGGGAGGTGAAGGGAGTGGATCGCGCGATGGAGCTGGCGAAGGAGGCGGGCGCGAAGCGTGTCGTGAAGCTGAATGTGAGTGGCGCGTTCCACTCGCCACTCATGGAGTTCGCGCGCCCCGGTCTCGAGGCGGCGCTGAAGGCGGCGGCGTTCGAGCGGCCCGGCTTCCCGGTGTACTCGAACGTCACGGCATCCCCAGTCAGCGAAGCCGCCGAGGCCTCGTCGCTCCTCCTCGACCAGCTCACATCGCCGGTTCGATGGACCGATCTCGTCGCGCGCCTGGCGAAAGACCACCCGGGAGCGCTTTTCGTCGAGATGGGACCCGGCAACGTGCTCGTCGGGCTCGTGAAGCGGATCGCCCCCGGCGTTGCGACCGCGACCTGCGGGACGGCGGCGGAAGTTGACCAGCTCCTCACCAGGGCCGCCGCATGAATATCGATCTCTCGGGCAGGAACGCGATCGTCACCGGCAGCACGCGCGGGATCGGCCGGGCGATCGCGCGCACCCTCGCCGAATCCGGCGCCCGTGTCGCAGTCGTCGGCCGCGATCCCGGTCGAGCAGCGGAGGCGGCGGGCGAGCTTGAGGGGCAGGCGATGGGCTTCGCGTGTGATGTCTCCGACCCGGCGTCGGTGACGAAGCTGATCGAGGACGTCGAGAAGGCCTTCGGCGGCGTCGACATCCTCGTCAACAACGCGGGGCTCACGAAGGACAACCTCCTCATGCGCCTCAAGGACGACGACTGGGATGCCGTCCTCGACGCCAACCTGCGCGGTGCCTTCGTCGCGATACGTGCCGCGTCGCGCGGGATGATGAAGCGCCGCTGGGGGCGGATCGTGAACATCGCGAGCGTCGTCGGCATCACCGGCAACAAGGGGCAGGCCAACTACGCGGCGAGCAAGGCGGGGCTGATCGGACTGACGAAGTCGGTCGCGAAGGAGCTCGCGTCGCGGAACATCCTGTGCAACGCGGTCGCGCCCGGCTTCATCGAGACCGACATGACGGCCGCGATGACGCCCGAGGCGCGGACGGCGATGAGCGCGCAGATTCCGCTGGAGCGCCTCGGCAAGCCGGAGGACATCGCGGGCGTGGTCGCGTTCCTCGCCTCGGAGCACGCCGGGTACATCACCGGTCAGGTCTTCGTCGTCGACGGCGGCCTGGTGACATGAGGGTGTCGGGCGTAACACTCGACGCCGGTATCGATTAGCTTTTTCTTCTTCACCTTCTTTCAAACATCACTCTCGAGGACGAAGCCATGGCGAACGCGGACAAGGTGCGGGACATCATCGAAAAGGAGCTCGGCGTTGAGCGCGAGAAGCTCACCGACAACGCGAGCTTCATCGAGGATCTCGGCGCCGACAGCCTCGACATCGTCGAGCTCGTGATGGAGTTCGAGAAGGAGTTCAACATCGACATCCCCGACGAGGACGCGGAGAAGCTGCGCACCGTCGGTGACGCGATCGGCTACCTGAATCAGAAGGTGGGCGCGTAATGAAGCGACGGGTCGTCGTCACGGGATTGGGGGCGCTCTCGCCCGTCGGGAACGACGTGGCGACGACCTGGCAGTCGCTGCTGGACGCGAAGTCCGGCGCCGCACCGATCACGAAGTTCGACACCACGAACTTCCCGGTGAAGTTTGCCTGTGAGCTGAAGGGGTTCGACCCGCTCAACTTCATGGATCGGAAGGAGGCGAAGCGCGCCGACCCCTACACGCAGTACGCCATCGCCGCGTCGGTGCAGGCGATGCGCGACGCGGGCCTCGAGAACGGCGGCGACGCCGATCCCTTCCGCGTCGGGGTGATCATCGGCAGCGGCATCGGCGGGCTGACGAGCTTCGAGGAACAGCACGACATCTACCGCGAGCGCGGGCAGAGCAAGATCTCGCCGTTCTTCATCCCGATGTTCATCGCCGACATCGCCTCGGGGATCGTCTCGATGCGCTTCGGGGCGAAGGGACCCAACTACGCGACAGTCTCCGCCTGCGCGACCAGCGCTCACGCGATCGGTGACGCCTTCCGCACCATCCAGTACGGCGACGCCGACGTCATGATCACCGGCGGCGCCGAGGCGACGGTCACCCCGATGGCGATCGGCGGATTCGCCAACATGAAGGCGCTCTCGGAGCGGAACGACTCCCCGGCGACCGCATCGCGCCCGTTCGACGCGACTCGCGACGGCTTCGTGATGGGCGAGGGGGGCGCCGTGCTCGTGCTCGAGGAGCTGGGGCACGCCGTCCGCCGTGGCGCGAAGATCTACGGCGAGGTCGCCGGGTACGGCGCGACCGGCGACGCCTTCCACCTCACGAGCCAGCCCGACGAGCACGAGGGGCTGCAGCGCGCGATGCGCCGCGCCATCGAGGACGCCGGACTCAGCCCCGAGGACGTCGACTACGTGAACGCACACGGGACGTCGACGCCGCTCAACGACTCGAACGAGGCGAAGGCGATCGCGCGGGTCTTCGGCGACGCGGCGCGCAAGCTCAACATCTCCTCGACCAAGTCGGCGACGGGACACATGCTCGGCGCCGCGGGCGCGATCGAGGCGATCGCCTCGCTGCTCGCGATCGGCAACGGGATCGTCCCGCCGACGATCAACTACCGCACGCCCGACCCGGAGTGCCCGGAGCTCAACTACACGCCTAACGCGCCGCAGCGGCGCGAGGTCCGCGCCGTCGTCAGCAACAGCGCGGGCTTCGGCGGGCACAACGTGTCGATCGCCATGAAGCGTTTCGAGAGCTGAGGATGGCGAGCGTGAGTGGCCCGGCTCCGCGCACCGGAATCGGCTACGACTCGCACCGTTTCGCCCCCGGTGGACCGATGGTCCTCGGGGGCGTTCGCGTCCCCTCTGACGTCTCGCTCGCCGGCCACTCCGATGGCGATGCGGTCGCCCACGCGGTCACCGATGCCTTGCTCGGCGCCGCCGGCGCGGGAGACATCGGCGAGATGTTCGCCGACACCGACCCGGCCAACAAGGGACGCGATTCGATGGAGATGCTGCGCGTCGCGGTCGCGCGCGTGCACGGGCGCGGCTGGCGCGTCGGCAACGTCGACGTGACGGTGATCGCCGAGCGGCCGAAGATCGGCCCCCACCGCGAGGCGATGCGCGCCGCGCTCGGCATCGCGCTCGGCATCCCGGCCGACCACGTCTCGGTGAAGGGCAAGACCAACGAGGGAATGGGCTGGATCGGGCGGGGAGAGGGACTCGCCTGCGTCGCGACGGCGACACTGCTGCCCGCGCGCGACCGCTGATCCATGCAGGAGCTGCTCGCCTGGCTCGCGGCGCTGCCCCCCGCCGTGCTCTATCTCGTGCTCGCCGCGGTCGCCGCCGTCGAGAACATCTTCCCGCCATTTCCCGCCGATACCGTCGTCGCCTTCGGGAGCTTCCTCGCCGCACGGGGCGAGGCGCCCCTCTTCGCCACATTTCTCGCCACCTGGTGCGGCAACATCGCCGGTGCCATGGCGATGTACTGGGCCGGCCAGCGGTGGGGCGCCGAGCGGTTCCAGCGCCGGCTCGACGGCGGAGGTGGGTCGCAGCGGCTCGCGGCGCTCTACGGCCGCTACGGCACGCTCGCGCTCTTCATCAGCCGCTTCCTTCCCGGCGTCCGTGCGCTCGTGCCCCCCTTTGCCGGCGCGGCGGGAATCTCGCCGCTGCGCGCGCTCGTCATCGTCGGCGGCGCATCGGGGATCTGGTATGGGCTCGTCACCTGGCTTGCCTACCGCGCGGGGAGCAACTGGGAGGTCCTGCAGCGCAGCATCGCCCACTGGAGCTGGCGGCTCGTCGTCGTCGCCGCCCTCGTCGTCGCGCTCGGTGTCGTGGCCTGGCTGGTGCGCCGCCGCCGGAGGGCGTCGTGATCGCGGCGCCTAACGACCTTCCCGACGAGGTCGCCCGCGCCTTCCTGCTCGAGCAGTTCCGCGACTACCTCGGCCTCGAGCGCGGGCTCTCGGCGCGCACCGACGACGCCTACGGTCGCGACGTCGCTCGCTTCGCGCTCTTCGCCGTCGTGAAGGGCGCGCGCTCGCCGACCGACGTTCAGGCGCGGCTCGTTCGCGAGTACGTCTATCACCTCAAGGACCTGGGCCTCGCCCCGGCGTCGATCCGCCGCAACGTGTCGGCGGTGAGGACCTATTTCCGGTTCCTGGTCGGTGAAGGACACGTCGTCCGCGACCCGAGCGATCGGCTCGAGACACCG
Source organism: Gemmatimonadaceae bacterium (assembly GCA_036262535.1). Lineage (GTDB taxonomy): Bacteria > Gemmatimonadota > Gemmatimonadetes > Gemmatimonadales > Gemmatimonadaceae > JABFXC01. The sequence goes on from DATAIS010000212.1 coordinate 30,825, forward strand.
AAGCGCTGGCGCACCCTCCCCGACGTGCTCACCGTCGACGAGGTCGGGCGGCTGCTCGCGGCGCCGAGCATCGAGGATTCGCTCGTGTTCCGCGACCGCGCGCTCCTCGAGCTCGCGTACGGAGCCGGGCTGCGCGTGTCAGAGTGGATCGGAATCGGCGTAAAGGACGTCTCGCTCGAGGATGCGCTCGTCCGCGTCTTCGGGAAGGGAGGGAAGGAACGGCTCGTCCCGATCGGGCGAAGCGCGATCGGAGCCCTCGCGGTCTACCTGCGCGAGCTCCGTCCGCGTCTCGAGCGCGGCGAGGGGAAAGGGGTGCTCTTCCTGAACGCCCGGGGGATGCCACTGACGCGCATGGGGGCGTGGAAGATCCTGCAGAAGCACGTCGAGGCGGCGGGCCTCACGAAGAAGGTCACCCCGCACACCCTCCGGCACTCCTTCGCGACCCACCTCCTCGAAAATGGAGCGGATCTCCGCGCGGTCCAGGAGATGCTTGGGCATGCGGACATCTCGACCACCCAGATCTACACCCACGTCGATCGCGAGTATCTTCGGACGGTACACAAGCAGTTCCATCCGCGCGGCTAGTCCATGATCCTCGTCATCGACAACTACGACTCCTTCACGTACAACCTCGTGCAGTACCTCGGAGAGCTCGGTGCCGAGGTCGAGGTGCGGCGCAACGATGCGATCGCGGTCGAGGAGGTGGGCGAGCTCGATCCGCAGGCGATCGTGCTCTCCCCGGGGCCCTGCACCCCTGCCGAGGCCGGGGTTACCGTTCCGATCATCCAGCGGTGGGGCGCCCACCTGCCGATCCTCGGCGTCTGTCTCGGCCATCAGGCGATCGGCGAGGCGTACGGCGGCAAGGTCGTCCGTGCGCGGCGGGTCATGCACGGCAAGACGTCGCTCGTCGAGCACGACGGAAGCGGCGTCTTCGCCGGGGTGCCTTCACCGGTCGAGGTCATGCGCTACCACTCGCTCGTGATCGAGCCGGAATCGCTCCCCGCCGAGCTCACCGTCGTCGCCACGGCGACCGACGGTCCGGATGAGATTCACGCCGTCAGGCATCGCACGCACCCGGTCTACGGCGTGCAGTTCCATCCCGAGTCGGTGCTGACGCAGCACGGCAAGCGCATGCTCGCGAACTTCATGCAGATCGCACGGTGAGCGTACCCTCCTGGGCGCGATCGCTGACGGTCGCCGCGCTCGCCGCGACGGCCGTCATCGCATCGCCTGTCGCAGTGGGAGCGCAGACGCCCGGACCGCGGATCGTCATCCGGGACCTGGGGCCGGGTCGCGCCGGACGCTGGCTGCGCGAGGCGCTCGCCCGGCCGCACGTGCTCGTTCGCTCCGACTCGCTGCATCCGGTCCTTCTCGCGCGCGACACGACCTTCGATCGCACCGTGATCGTCGTCGGCGGGCCGGCCAGGGTCGCCGCGGCGGTGCGGGGCGACGTCTTCGTCGTCGGCGGCGACCTGTTCCTTCGTCCGGGGGTGGACGTCGGCGGACGCGCGGTCGCGATCGGCGGTGGCGTCTACCGCACGACGCTCGGCCGCGTCGCCGGCGGACTGTATGCGAACCGCGACTTCACCTATCGCATCACGGAGCTCCCGGACGGAACGCTGGTCCTCGACTACGAGCCGCTCGAGGTTCGCGACGTACGGCTCGTCAGCTTTCCCGGCTTCTACGGCGTGCGCATCCCGACGTACGACCGCACGAACGGCGTCTCGCTCCCCTTCGGTCCGACCTTCACGATCGACACGGGACGCATCGAGATCGACGCGTTAGGCATCTACCGCTCGCAGCTCGGCGAAGTCGATCCGCGGCTCGATCTCCGCGCGACGATCGGGCGCCGCCTCTCCGTCACGGCGCGCGCGGGCCGCACCACCGCGACCAACGACCGCTGGATCTACGGCGACTTTTCCAATTCCTTCGCCTCGCTCTTCGGCGGCCGCGACACGCGCAACTACTACCGGGCCGATCGCGCGGAGGGGCGCGTCGCGTACGCCTGGGAGTCCGCGACGTCCCGCTTCACGCTCCTCGCCGGCGGACTCGCCGAGGAGGCGCGGTCGGCCCGTCCTGACACGGGAGCGCAGGGCGGTCCGTGGAGCCTTTTCGGGCGGCGCGACCGCGAAGACGGCATGCTGCGCCCCAACCCGCGCGTCGCGCGAGGCCGCATCATGTCCGGACTCGGCGGAGCGCGGGTCGAGTACGAAGACCAGGGGCTCACGGCGACCCTTCGCACCGAGACCGAGGTCCCCTTCGAGGTCGTGGGGGGCGGCCATTGGGTGCAGACCACGGTCGACGGGGGGGCCCAGTTCCCGACCTTCGGCACGCAGCGGATGGAGCTGGAGACACATGCGGTCCTCACCCAGGGCGACGTCACGCCGCCGCAGCGGTATGCCTACCTCGGCGGAGCGGGGACCTTGCCGACCTTCGACGTCCTGGAGTTCGGCGGGGATCACCTCTTCTTCGCCGAGGGGCGATACATCGTGCCGGTGGACCGGGTCCGCATCCGCGTCCTCGGCTCACCCACCTTCACGCTCCGATACATGATCGGCGGGGCGGGAGTGGGCGCGCTGCCGACCCTCGAGCAGAACGTGGGCGTGCGCCTCGCGATCAGCCTGATCCGGGTCGACTACGTGGTCGACCCGTCGAGCCGGAAGTCGAAGACCACGTTTGGTCTGACGTTTTTCCGCTGATTTCGCGTTGCATCGCCCCGTCCCCCGGGGTATATTGGCTGGCGTGAATTTTGCGTCCGCGCGCGCGCCGCTTCACCCCCGTGGGGAGCGAAGCCCCCGATGATGCTGGCGGTGATCCCCGCCCGTCTCGGGTCGACGCGGCTCCCCCGGAAGCCCCTTCGCCTCCTCGGCGGTCGGGCGCTCGTCGTTCAGGTCTGGGAGCGACTCGCCGGGCTCGGGCTCGCCGACCGGTGCGTCATCGCCACCGACAGCGAGGAAGTCGCCGCCGTGGCCCGCGCCGCCGGTGCGGAGTGCGTGATGACGAGCGGGGCGCACCCCTCGGGAACCGATCGCGTCGCCGAGGTCGCGCGGCGCCCGGAGTATGCGCGCTACGAGGCGATCGTCAACGTCCAGGGGGACGAGCCGTTCGTCCAGCGCGACGCCGTCGCGGGGGCCGCCGGGGTCGTTTCGTCGGGACGCTTCCCGCTCGGAACGGCGGCATGCCCCGCACCCGCGAGTGCGCTCGCGCAGCCGAGCATCGTGAAGGTCGTCGCCGCGGACGATGGCCGGGCGATGTACTTTTCGCGCGCCGGCATTCCGTTCCGCCGCGACGATGGCGACGCGGCCATCGCGGATCGACTCGTACGACAGCACATCGGCGTCTACGCCTATACGCGTGAGGCACTGCTGCGCTGGGTCTCGCTTCCCGAGCATCCGCTCGAGCGCGCCGAGCGTCTCGAGCAGCTGCGGCCACTCGCGGCGGGCCTGGCGATGGGCGTCGCCGCGGTGAAGGAAGCGCCGATCGGCGGCATCGATACCGAAGAAGATCTCGCGCTCGCGAGCGCGAGGTGGGATGACTTCAGACGAGCAGGGGGCTGATGGACTCGAACACCTCTCAGACCACGAAGTACATCTTCGTCACCGGCGGCGTCGTCTCGTCGCTCGGGAAGGGGATCGCGGCAGCGTCGCTCGGACGGCTGCTCGTCGAGCGCGGCCTGCGCGTGACCATGCTCAAGTTCGATCCCTACCTGAATGTCGACCCGGGCACGATGTCGCCGTTCCAGCACGGCGAGGTCTTCGTCACCGACGACGGCGCCGAGACCGATCTCGACCTCGGCCACTACGAGCGCTTCCTCGATCGCGCGCTCACGCAGTCGAACAACGTCACCACGGGACGCATCTACCTCAGCGTCATCACCAAGGAGCGCCGCGGCGAGTACCTCGGCTCCACGGTGCAGGTGATCCCGCACATCACCGACGAGATCAAGGCGTCGATGAAGCGGATCTCCCCCGACAACGACGTCGTGATCGTCGAGATCGGCGGCACGGTCGGCGACATCGAATCGCTCCCCTTTCTCGAGGCGATCCGTCAGTTCCGCCAGGAGGTGGGCCGCGAGAACGCGATCTTCATCCACCTCACGCTCGTCCCGTACATCGCGGCCGCCGGCGAGGTGAAGACGAAGCCGACGCAGCACTCGGTGCGCGAGCTGATGGAGATCGGAATCCAGCCCGACATCCTGATCTGCCGCACCGAACGGCCGCTGACCGACGACGTGAAGCGCAAGATCGCGCTCTTCTGCAACGTGGAGTTCGGCGCCGTCATCGAGAGCCGCGACGTCCCGACGATCTACGAGATCCCGCTCTCCTTCGCCGACCAGGGACTCGATCGCTGGGTGGTCGAGCGCCTCAACCTCGGCGGGCGGCCGGCCGACCTGACGGCCTGGCGGTCGCTCGTCCACCGCGTCGTCGAGCCGCGCGAGCGCGTGCGCATCGCCATCGTCGGCAAGTACACCGACTACGAGGACAGCTACAAGAGCGTGAAGGAAGCGCTCATCCATGGTGGCATTGCCAATGACGTCGGCGTGGACCTGTCGTGGGTCTCGAGCGACCTCTTCACGAGCGACCAACGCGCGAACGAGATCCTCTCGCAGTATCACGGCCTGCTCGTCCCGGGCGGCTTCGGTGTGCGCGGCGTCGAGGGCATGGTCGAGGCGATTCGCGCGGCGCGTGAGCGCGGCCTCCCGTTCTTCGGCATCTGTCTCGGGATGCAGGTCGCGATCATCGAGTTCGCGCGCAACGTCCTCGGGATCACCGACAGCAACTCGTCGGAGTTCGCTCCCGAATGCGGCAATGCGGTGATCTCGCTCATGGAGACGCAGCAGCACGTCACCGACATGGGCGGCACGATGCGCCTCGGTGCATATGCCTGTCGCCTCGCCCGCGGGTCGAAGGCCGCGGAGATGTACGGCGTGCCCGAGATCAGCGAGCGGCACCGCCACCGCTACGAGGTCTCCAACGCGTTCCGCGACCGCTTCGTCACGAACGGGCTGAAGCTGAGCGGGCTCTCCCCGGATGGATCGCTGGTCGAGATCGTCGAGCTTCCCGCGCATCCCTGGTTCGTGGGCTGCCAGTTCCATCCCGAGCTCAAGTCGCGGCCGACGCGTCCGCACCCGCTCTTCGCCGGCTTCATCGCCGCGGCGCTCAAGTCGAAGCGCACGCGCGTCGATGACCGGCGTCCGCAGCTCGAGACGGCACGCGCCCGGTGAGCACCACGGCTCCGCGCGTCGCGTCGGTCTTCCCGACGACGCAGCTCTTTCTCGTCGCCGGCCCCTGCCAGCTCGAGGACGACGCGCTCAACCTGCGCGTCGCCGAGCATCTCGCGCGGCTGTCCGAGCGCGTGCCCGGCGGGATCGTCTTCAAGGCGAGCTTCGACAAGGCCAATCGCTCCAATCCCGGCGCGATGCGCGGACCGGGACTCGAGCGCGGGCTAGCCGCACTCGCCCGCGTGCGCGAGGCGACGGGGATGCGCGTGCTCACCGACGTCCACCTTCCGGAGCAGTGCGCGCCCGCTGCGCAGGCGGTGGACGTCTTGCAGATCCCTGCATTCCTCTGCCGGCAGACGGACCTGCTCGAGGCCGCGGGCGCCACGGGGCGTCCCGTGAACGTGAAGAAGGGGCAGTGGATGCACCCGGAGGGCATGCGCGGCGCGCTCGAGAAGGTTCGTCGCGCCGCCGGCGACGAGGAGATCGAAGTCGCGGTGACCGAGCGCGGGACCTTCTTCGGCTACGGTGATCTCGTCGTGGACATGCGCAACTTCGCGCGCCTGCGCGAGGCGTGCACGGCTCCGGTGATCTTCGACGGGACGCATAGCGTGCAGCAACCGGGGAAGGGCGAAGGCGGTGCGAGCGGTGGCGCGCGCGAGTACATCCCCTCGCTCGTGCTCGCGGCGGTCGCCGCGGGCGCGGACGGCCTCTTTCTCGAGACGCATCCCAATCCGGATCGCGCCCCGAGCGATGGGCCCAACATGCTCCCACTCGAGCGGCTCGACGACCTGATCATGCGCGCGCTCGACGTCTGGTCGGGGGTGCGCGCATGATCGACGCCGCGCTCGCGAAGCGCATCAGGCTCGTCGGCCTCGACGTGGACGGCGTCCTCACCGACGGTGGCATCTATCTCGGCGATGCGGAAGGCGCGCGCGTCGAGTTGAAGCGCTACGACATTCAGGACGGCCTCGGCATCCGGTTTCTCCGCGACGCGGGCCTCAAGGTCGTCATCGTCACCGGCCGTGTGTCGGAGAGCGTCCGGATGCGTGCGATCGAGCTCGAGCTCGACGACGTCGTCCAGGACGCAGCCGCACGCAAGCTGCCCGCGTTCCGCCAGCTGCTCGAGCGACACAGCGTGCGCGCCGAGGACGCCGCGTTCGTCGGCGACGACTTTCCCGACGCCGGCGTGATGCGCGAGGTCGGGCTCCCTGTCGCGGTCGGGAACGCGGTGCCGGAGATACGGGCGATGGCGAAGCTCCGCCTCGCGCGCGACGGCGGCCGCGGCGCGGTGCGCGAATTCGCCGAGGTCCTGCTCAAGGCACGCGGGCAGTGGGAGGAGATCACCGAGCGCTATGTGCGCGAGCGCTCGCACGTGCCGAAGGGGGCGATCGCGTGAGCCGGGTCGACATCGCCGAGCGCGGGCGCCGCGTGGTGCGCATGGAGCAGGAGGCGCTCGCCGAGATCGAGCGCCGCATCGGCGACGACTTCGTGCGCGCCGTCGAGCTCATCGCGCGCTCGCGCGGCCGCGTCATCGTGACGGGGGTCGGCAAATCGGGGCTCATCGGCCGCAAGATCGCCGCGACGCTCACGTCCACCGGGACGCCGGCGACCTTTCTCCATCCGGTCGAGAGCGTGCACGGCGATCTCGGCATCGTCGGCAGCGACGACGTGGCGATCCTGATCTCCAAGAGCGGCGAGTCGGACGAGCTCCTCGCGCTCGTGCAGCACCTCGAGCGGTTCGGCGTCCAGACGATCTCGATCACCGGGGGCCGCGACAGCGCTCTCGCGAAGGCGTGCGACGTCTCGCTCGACGCATGGGTGCGGGAGGAGGCATGCCCGCACGACCTCGCGCCGACCACCAGCACCACTGCCGCCCTCGCGATCGGTGACGCGCTCGCGGTCGCACTGCTCGAGGAGAAGGGGTTCCGTCGCGAGGACTTCGCGCGGCTGCACCCCGGAGGGTCGCTCGGCCGCAAGCTCGTGACCACGGTCTCGGAGATCATGGAGACGGACCGGCTGCCACTCATCAAGCCCGACGAGACGATGCGCACCGCCGTCGTGCTGCTCGCCGAGCGCCGCGGCATCGCCATCGTCGTCGACGAGCGGAGCTGCGTACTCGGTGTCGTCACCGGTGGCGACCTCGCGCGGCTGATGGAGCGGAACGTGGACGTCTTTCCGTTACTCGTCGGCGAGGTCATGACGAAGACACCGAAGGTCGCGAAGGACGATGAGCTCGCGAGCGGCGTCGTCTACCGGATGGAGACGCACGGCATCATGGCCATGCCCGTGGTCGATGCGAAGGGCCAGGTGGTCGGCGTCGTGCACCTGCACGACCTGATGCGCGCGAGGCTCGCATGAGGACCCACGCGCTCATCGCGATGGCGGTGGCGGTGATCGCCGCCGCGGCCTGCCGGCGCGACCGCGAGCCGGCGGCGGTGGTGAGCACCCCCCTCGCCGACAGCTCCGACCAGATCATCTTCGGCGCGCGCGCGATCCTCACCGACCGCGGGCTGATGCGCGCCGAGCTCTTCGGCGATACGGCGTTCTTCTTCGACGACAACACGCGCATCGAGATGCGCAACGTCCGCACGATCTTCTTCACGACGCAGGGGGCGAAGAACGCGACCCTCACCTCGCGCGAGGGGACCTACCGGACGCAGGGCAGCATGGAGGCTCGCGGAAACGTCGTCGTCGTGTCCGAGGACGGCCGCCGCCTGACGACGCCCCAGCTCCGCTACGACCAGGTGCAGAACGAGATCTCCAGCGACTCGCAGTTCGTGCTCACCGAGCCGGGACGCACCGTGGCGGGAATCGGATTCCGGTCCGACCCCGCCATGAGCAACATCAAGATCCTGCAGACCACGAGCGGCTCGACCGGTCGCGTCACGATCCCCAATCAGTGACCATGCGCCGAAGCCTCGCCCTGCTCTCGCTCGCGGCCGCGACTCGCCTGACGGCGCAGGGCGCGCCCGCGGAGCCCGCGCGCTGCATCCTCGAGTTCGAGGGGGGCAACACCCGCACGCAGCTCATCAAGCTGCCGAGCGGGAAGTACAACGCCTACCAGGGCGGGGGAGTGACGTACATCTGTCGCGGGCAGGGCAACCAGTTGCGGGCGGACAGTGCCGAGTACTACGGGGACGCGGGCGTTCTCTATCTCATCGGCAACGTCCATTACACGGAAGCGCGCGTGCGCGTCGATTCGCGCCGGATGACCTACTTCCAGAACGAGGACCGGCTCCTCTCGGAAGGCGATGTCGTCGCCACGCTGCCGAGCGGCACGGTGCTCCGCGGGCCCCGCGCAGAATACTGGCGCGCGGTTCCGAACGTGCGCCCGCGCACGCGTATGGTCGCGACCGGACGGCCCCTCATCACGCTCGTCCAGGTCGACTCGGCGGGCCGGGCGCAGCCACCGGTGGACCTCCGCGCCGATCGGGTGACGATGGAAGCCGACAGCCTCGTCTACGCCGGCGGCAGCGTCGACATCGTCCGCCCCGACCTCCACGCGACCGGCGACTCCGCGTACCTCGACAGCGGAACCGAGTTCGCGCGGCTCATGCGCGGCCCGATCATCGAGGGGAAGTCCGAGCGTCCCTTCACCCTGGCGGGAGGCGTCATCGACATCTGGTCACGCGCGCGCCGGCTCGAGCGGGTGCTGTCAGCCGCGAATGCGCGTGCGACGAGCGCCGACCTCGACCTCCGCTCGGATACCATCGACCTTCGCGTCACCGACAACCGGCTCGAGCGCGCCTACGCGTGGGGGCCCTCCGGAGCGCGCGCGGTATCGCCGACTCAGATCATCAGCGCCGACTCGCTCGACGTCCGCCTTCCCGGGCAGCGCGTGCGCGAGGTTCGCGCGCTTCGCAATGCCTGGGCGCAGAGCGATCCCGATTCGACGAAGATCCGCTCGAAGGAGCGCGACTGGCTCCGTGGCGACACCATCATCGCTCGCTTCGACTCGGCGGCTACCAGCGCCGACACCAGCCGTTCTCCGCAGATCCGCGAGCTCGTCGCGAATGGTTCCGCGCGTTCGTTCTATCAGGTCGCGGTCGCGGGGTCGCCCCCTGAGCGCCCCGCCATCAACTACGTGCGCGGCGGGAAGATCACCGTCGCATTCGCCAATCGTGCGGTCGATCGCGTGACGGTCACCGACAGGGCCAGTGGCGTCTACCTCGAGCCGCTTCGCGACGCTGCCGCGGCGACGCGTCCGGACACCACCAGTGGAGGACGGCGTCCATGAGTGAAGGGCGCATCCCGAGCCGCATCCGGGCGCTCATCGACCAGTACGCGTCCGGCGATCGCTCGCTTGCCCTCGCGCTGCACGCGCTCTGCGACAGCGCGAGCGCCGACGGGACGATGAGCCTCAACGACCTCGCGATCCGCTACCGCGACGACTACCTCGCGTCGCTGCGCGTCGAGGGTCGCGATGCCGAACGGGAGGCCGGGCGCCTCTCGCTCGACGAGGTTCGCCAGCACCTCGCACACTCCGTCCTCCCCCGTCTGGCGAGCGACGGCGTCGTCGTCCTCCCGCCGACCGGCCTCGCCTCCCCGGACGCCCGGATCCGGATCGTCGAGGCCCTCTGGGCGCAGCTTGCCCCGCAGCGGGCGAGCGTCTCGGAGCTCATTCGGCAGACGGGCGAGCACCCCACGCCGGCACGCGTGGCGGCCGTCACATCCCCGGCGAAAGCGAGCATCCTCGAGGCCCACTCGCTCGTCAAGATGTATAGACGGCGCCGCGTCGTTAATGACGTGGCCCTGAGGTTGCAACAGGGGGAGATTGTTGGCCTTCTCGGCCCCAATGGGGCGGGGAAGACGACGACCTTCTACATGATCGTCGGGCTCATCCAGCCGCTCTCCGGGCGTATTCTGCTCGATGGAGAGGACATCACCTCCATGCCCATGTACAAGCGGGCACGGCGCGGCGTCGGGTACCTCTCGCAAGAGCCGTCGATCTTCCGGAAACTCTCCGTCGAGGACAACATCCTGTCGATTCTCGAGACCCTCCCCATCTCGGCGGAGGAGCGTAAAAACCGGCTCGAGTCGTTGCTGGATGAGCTCAGCATCAAGCACCTCCGGCAGAGCAAGGCGTACGCGCTTTCCGGCGGCGAGCGCCGGCGGCTCGAGATCACGCGCGCGCTCGTCACACGGCCGAAGTTCATGATGCTCGACGAGCCGTTCGCCGGGGTCGACCCGATCGCCGTTCACGACATCCAGACCATCGTCGCCGGTCTCCGCCACCGCGGCATCGGCGTGCTCATCTCCGATCACAACGTCGAGCAGACGCTCGACATCGTCGATCGCGCCTACATCATGTTCGACGGGCAGGTGAAGGTCTCCGGTACGGTCAAGGAGCTCGTCTTCGACGATACCGTCGCCCAGATCTACCTCGGGCCTACCCTCGCCGCGCGGCTCCGGGCGCGGTTCTCCGAGAACGGCAACGGCTCCGGCCACGACACGGACGTCCGCCCACGTCGCCAGGGACGCGACGACGCCGAGCCGAAGGGAGACGACGCATGAAGCCGGGACTCTCCCAGCACACGCAGCTCAAGCAGGAGCTGAAGATCAATCCTCGCCTCTACCAGGCGATGGATCTGCTCTACATGCCCCTCCTCGACCTCCAGCAGCACCTCAAGCAGGAGCTGCTCAACAATCCCTTCCTCGAGATGGTGGAGCCGGAGGAGGAAGAGGAGGACGAGGGCGACGAGGGCCCCGCGGAGGAAACACCGGCCGAGGCAGAAAAGAAGGACAAGGAAGAGATCGACTGGGAGGAGATCCTCCTCGACGGCTTCGATACCGGTGGCCGCCGGGAGGAGCACGAGGAGCGCGAATACTACGAGCCGGTCACCGTCGACTCACGCGACCTCGGCGATCATCTTCGCGACCAGGTGAACCTGCTCGAGCTGACGCCGCGCCAGCAGCTCCTCGCTGAGGAGTTCATCGGCAACGTCAACGAGGACGGCTGGCTCGACTGCTCGCTCGACGACATCGTCCTCGGGGTGAACGAGGTCGTGGAAAAGGCGGCCGAGGAGACGGACCGCGACCTCGAAGACCTCCCGCTCTACACGATGAGCGAGGCCGAGGAGATGCTCGGCATCATCCAGAGCCTCGATCCGCCCGGCGTCGGCGCACGCGACCTGCGGGAGTGCCTCATGCTCCAGCTCCGTGAGGCGGGGCTCGAGCAGTCGGTGCCCTTCCGCCTCGTGCGCGACTGCTACGATGAGCTGATCAACCATCGCTGGAGCGAGATCTCCAAGCGATTCGGCATCAGCCCGTCGGACGTGCAGCGCGCCGCCGACGAGATCGCGAAGCTCGACCCCAAGCCGGGGCTCGTCTACAGCGACAAGAGCGACAACTACATCATCCCCGATCTCATCGTCGAGAAGATCGATGGGCGGTATCACGTCTTCCTCAACGACGTGAACTTCCCGCGGTTGAAGCTGAGCCGCGCCTATCAGGAGATCGCGCGCGACAAGAAGAAGTTCGAGGGGGAGAACAAGGAGTTCATCTCGAACAAGCTCAACTCGGCGAACTGGATGATCCAGGCGATCGAGCAGCGCCGCCAGACGATGCTCAAGGTCATGAACTACATCGTCGAGCGGCAGCGCGACTTCTTCGAGAAGGGCGTGCAGCACCTCAAGCCACTCACGCTGCGCGAGGTGGCCGAGGTCATCAACATGCACGAGTCCACCGTCAGCCGCGTCACCAACGAGAAGTACGTCCAGACGCCGCGCGGTGTGCTTCCGCTCAAGTTCTTCTTCTCGTCCGGCCTCTCGACCACCGACGGCGAGGACGTCTCGGCGCGGGGGATCAAGGCGCAGATCGAGAAGCTCGTCGCGGACGAGGATCCGAAGCATCCGCTCACCGACCAGGCGATCGTCAACATCCTGAAGGAGAGCGGAGTGCAGATCGCCCGGCGCACCGTCGCCAAGTACCGCGATCAGCTCGGCGTGCTGTCGGCACGAATGCGGAAGCGAGTCTGACGGCGATGGCCCGCCCCCCCGCGGAAGCCCTCGTGTCTCATAGAACGTCGACTGCTTCGCCACGCAGTGGCGAAGCAGTCGACGTCAGTGTGCTCGTCCCGGCGAAGGACGAAGCCGAGAACCTGCCGCTCTTCATGGAGCAGGCGGCCGCCGCTCTTCGTGGCAGCGGCGCGAGCTACGAGGTGATCGTGGTCGACGACGGCTCGGTCGACGACAGCTGGAGCGTCCTCCAGCGCCTCGCCGAGCGGTATCCCTTCCTGCGCCTCGAGCGACACCGGGCGCGCCGGGGCATCGCCGACGCGTTGCGAACGGGCTACCTCGCCTCTCGCGGCCGCGTGCTCGTCTTCTACCCGGCGGATCTTCAGTTCAAGCCGGAGGACATCCCGCGCCTCGTCGCGCCCATCCTCGCCGATGAAGCGGACATGGTGACGGGGTTCAAGGAAGGGAAGTACGAGAAGCGCTTCGTCTCGGGCGTGTACAACGCGCTCAGTCGAACGCTCTTCGACGTTCCCGTGCGCGACCTCAACTCCGTGAAGGCCTATCGGCGCGAGATCATGGACGTGCTTCCCGTCCGCCCCGACTGGCACCGCTACATGATCGTGATCGCCGCGGCGGAGGGCTTCTCGGTCACCGAGATCCCGGTCCCGCTCTACCCGCGCCATGCGGGACGCTCGAAGTTCGGAATCGGGCGCATTCCGATCGGCGTGCTCGACATGCTGTCGGTGTGGTTCGAGCTGCGCTTCGGCAAGAAGCCGCTGCTGCTCTTCGGGATGCTCGGCGCGCTGCTGTTCGCCCTCGGCGTGCTCGCGGGGCTCGTGGCGCTCGGGATCCTGTTCTTCGAGGGCGTCGGGATCCGCGCGGTCTGGACGGTCATCCAGACGTGCCTGATCCTCGGCAGCGTCTTCTTCGTCGGTGGGCTTATCGGCGAGATGATCGCCGTCCAGCGGGCCGAGATGCGCGAGATGCGCCGACGGCTCGACGACGTCGCCGGCCGTTAGGCGCTGTTCACCGCGGTCAGTCGCGCGGGGCGCGGCTGCGCGGGATGTCGGAAAGTTCGGCGGGTGCCGCCGCGGCTCGGGGCAGGTCGAGCGATGCTGGCATGTCTGGCCGTGGAGCGAGGGGAATCTCCCGAGAGCCAGCATCGGCGCCGCGGGACCATGAGAATAGCTTCGGCCGCCTTACGGCCGCTGCGCCGCAGGTCGCCGGGGCCCGGTGACATCCGTTACAGTTGTTTGCCGCCCGCCAGCTCGCGGTACACCGCTAGCCATCGTTCGACGATCGTGGCCCACGAGAAGTGGGTCCGGACGCGCTGCCGCCCGGTCTCGCCGACCCGCCGCGCGAAGTCCTCCTGGGTGAGCACCCGCTCCAGCGCCGCTGCCAACGCTTTGACGTCGCCGGGGGACACCAGCAGCCCGCTCTCCTCCGGGACCACGATGTCGAGGATTCCACCCACGGCGCTCCCGACCACCGGCAATCCGAAATTCATCGCCTCGAGGAGCACCACCCCGAGCCCCTCGGTGTCGCCCCGCGAATCCACGATCGCCGGGAGAACGAACACGTCGGCTTCGCCGTAGGCGGCACGCAGCGCTTCGTCGCTCACCTGGCCGCGCAGCTCGACGGCGCCCGATATCCCCCGGTCGATAGCGCGCCGCTCGATCGCCGCGCGCTCCGGTCCATCGCCGACGACGACCAGCCGCGCATCCAGCGTCCTGCGGAGCTCGGCGAGAGCGTCGACGAGCACCGGCACCCCTTTCCGCTCGACGAGGCGGCCGACGAAGAGGATCGTCGGGCGCCGGCCGTCCACCCGTGACAGCCGCTGTGGCGCGTCGGCGAGCTCGTAGGTGTAGGGGATCACCTCGACTTCGCGGTCGGGAACCAGTGCGCGAACCTCGTCGGCCGTGTACCGTGAGATCGCCACGACGCGCTGCGAGCTCCGGATCGCCCAGCGGAGGAAGCCGCGCAGTGCCGGGAACGCGCGCGCGACGAGTCGCAGCTCTACGCCGTAGAAGAGCGTGACGCGAGGCGCGCCTGCCGCACGCGCCGCGGCCCATCCAAGCAGCGCGAGCGGCAGCGGCCAGTGGATGTGCACCACGTCGTATCGCTCGCGCCGTGCGAGCCGCCACGCCGCGAGCATTCCGAAAGCGACGAAGAACGCCGGCGCGAGCTTGTAGAGGAGCGATCGCCGCAGTCGATCCGGCGCGGCCTCCTCGTGGGTCAGGTTCTCCCACCGCTTCGGAAAGTACCGGAAGCGGTGGACGGGGATCCCCTCGAACGTCTGATCGCCGAGGCCCCGATACGACGACGTCAGAACCTCGGCGTCGACGCCGCGCGCGCGCAGCCGCTTGAGCAGCTCGACGAGCCACGGCACGATCGGATCGTCGCGGTGACGCGGAAAAGCGGTCGTGATGTGGAGGACGCGCACGGCGCGAAGTATATTTTGCTCCGAATGCGGAAGCCATGACGGAGAACGCCAAACGCTCGCGCCGCCGCGTCGTGGTTCTGCGGCTGCTGCAGGCCGTCGTCATCGGCGCCGCGATCGTGTTCCTCTGGACGCTCGCGCGCACTCATCGCGCCGACCTGTCCCGCGTTCCCTTCGAGCTGCGCTGGTTGCCACTGATCGCGGCGACGGCCGCCTGGTTCGTCGCCTTCGCGACACTCGTCGCGACGTGGGCGCGAAGCCTCGACTGGTGGGGGCAGCGCATGCGCTCCCTACCGGCGCTGCGGATCTTCTTCCTCTCGAATCTCGCCCGCTACGTTCCCGGGGCGCTGTGGCAGTTCGCCGGGCTCGCCGCGATGTCGAGCGCGCAGGGTGTCTCTCCCGCGGCGGCGACGAGCGCAGTGCTGGTCCAGCAGGGCACGCTGCTGGTAACCGGACTCGCTCTCTCGATCGCGCTCGCTCCCGCCTATCTCGCACCACTGGCGGCACGGGCCGGCCTTCCACTTCCCGGGCCGGCGGCGCGGGTCGGAATCGCCCTGGTTGGTGTGGCGGTCGCGGTCCTCGTTGCACCGCGCATGCTGGAAGCGATGCGGCGCCTCGCGAGCCGCTGGATGCCCGACATCGCCCTCTTTCCCGAGCTCACCATCCGCCGGTTCGCGCGTTATGCCCTGGCCACGGTCGCGGCGTGGATTGTCTACGGCGTCGCGTTCGCGCTCTTCGCTCGCGCGACCCTTGGTGACATGGCCCCCCCCGCGTTTCTGGCGGGCGCGACCTACGTAGCGGCGTATGTCGCCGGCATCATCTGGATCTTCGTCCCGGGCGGGCTGGGTGTGCGGGAGAGCGCCCTCGTCGTCGGGCTCGCACCGACGATCGGTTACGACCGCGCCCTCTTCCTCGCCATCGCGTCGCGCGTCTGGCTCGTCGCGCTGGAGATTCTGGGCGCGCTGCTCTTCCTGCGTGGCGTGCCCGAGGCGCGCCCGGCGCCGGCCGAACGTTAGGCGGGGCGACGCAGCACGAGGACGTGCTGATAGCGCAGGCCGGGCAGGTGCGAGACGACGCGCAGCAGGACCCGCATCGCGACCCTGAGCGGCCGGCGGTTCTTGAAGATCGCGGGGCCATGGTCCGACGTCACGCGTACCACCTCGAGGCCGGCCGACGCCGCGATGCGCCGCCACTCGGCCTCGGTGGCGCGCTTCTCCTGCGGCTGGTCCGTCATGACCCAGAAGTTGGGGACCACCGAGACGGCCAGGCCTCCGGGACGCAGCACCCGACGGAGCTCCCCGAATCCCTTCGCGACGTCCGGGAAGTGCTCCATCGACCCGAAGGAGAAGACGCGGTCGAAGCTCGCGTCCGGAAAGGGGAGCGAGAGTCCATCGCCCTGTACCCATCCCGCCGCCGGGAAGAGCCGGCGAGCTCGAGAGAGTGCCGTCCCTGCGAAATCCAGCCCGACCGCACGCGCGGCGCCCCCGCGCTCGCACGCGACGCGCAGTCCCCATCCCACGCCGCAGCCGAGGTCGAGCAGGGTAGTCCCACGGAGGGGCTCCAGGTGCCGCAGCGAGTTCCAGAGCCGCGACAGGTTCGGGCGCTCGACGTCCTCGCCGAAATGGTACTGGTGGTCGTAGTAGGCGCGGAGATCCCGGGTCATCGCGAGTTTGGTGCGGGAGAATGCGGCGGGAAAGCTAGCGCCCCGCCGCGCGTTGGCCATGCCGGGCACGGCTGTCCTTTGGCCGGCGTGAGGCGTTAGTTTTCCGGCCGACGCGCCGCGGGCGCGTACCCCCACCGCTCACCCATGCCGAGACCCGTTCCGGGACGCGCTCCGCAGTTCCAGGCGCCGCGCGAGCCGCGCTTCGCGCCGCTCATCGCCGCGGCCGTCTACATCGTCTGCGCACTCGCGCTCGTCTACCCGATCTTGGGCGGCGCGTTTCTCGTCAACCCGAGCAGCGACTACCTCAGCGGCCACGCCTATCGCGTCTTCGGCCAGGAGATGCTGGCGCGGACGGGGGACTTCGCGCAGTGGAATTCGCTGATCCTCGGCGGGCTCCCGTTCATCGCCGCACAGCACGGCGACATCTTCTACCCGACGTTCCTGCTGCGCGAGATCATGCCGGCGGCGACGGCGTTCAACGTCTCGATCGCCCTGCATCTCGTGCTCGCCGGGTTCTTCACCTACCACTTCCTGCGCGCCTGGGCGTTGAGCTTCTACCCGGCGCTCTTCGGCGGGGTGGCGTACATGCTGGCGGGGCAGGTGGCCTCGCTCGTGTCTCCCGGCCATGACGGCAAGCTCTATGTGAGCGCGCTGACCCCGCTCGTGCTCTGGATGATCGTACGGGCTGTGCGTGACGGCCGACTCTGGGCGTATGGAGTACTCGCCATCGCCGCGGCGCTGTGCATTCTCTCGCCGCACTTCCAGCTCACCTATTACCTGGCGACCCTCGCGGGGCCGTTCGCGATCTACGTCGCGTTCATGACCCAGCCCGACGGCACCAGGTTCACGGGACTGGTGCGCGCGCGGCGTCTCGGCCTGGCGGCGCTGTCCGGCGCAGTCGCTGCGGCGATCGCCGCCGTTCACTTCCTGCCGCTGCTCGAGTACATCCCCTTCTCCCCGCGTGGGGCGGGGGTGAGCTGGGAGTACGCAACCTCGTACTCGATGCCCCCCGAGGAGCTCATCAACGCCTACCTGCCGCAGTTCTCGGGGATGATCGAGAACTACTGGGGGCGAAACCCGCTGAAGCTCCACAGCGAGTATATCGGCGTCGCGGTGCTCATCCTCGCCGGCGCCGCGGTCGGCTATGCCGCGAGGCGGTCGTTCGTCCGCTTCTGGCTGATCGCGGCAGGCGTCGCGCTCCTCGTCGCATTCGGCGGCCACACGCCCTTCTACCACCTCTGGTGGCTGCTGCCGAAGATGAACGTGGTTCGCGCGCCGGGTATGATCTACTTCATCCCCTCGTTCGCGGCGGCGGTGCTGGCGGCAGTGGGGCTGGAGCGTGTCCTGGCGCAGGGGGTCTCGCGACGATACCTGATCGGATGGGGGATCGGCGCCGGCGTGATGACGCTCCTCGCGATCAGTGGTGGCCTCGAGGGGCTCGGGCGCGCCTTCGTACCGGCGGAGAAGGCGGCTTATCTCGAGGGGAACGGCGCCGCGATCAGCTTCGGCGGAGTCCGCTCATTTTTCTTCGCGGCGCTCGCGCTCGCGACGCTCTGGACGCTCCTCCGCGGCCGCATCCGCGGGACGACCGCGGCGATTGCCCTGGTAGCCATCGCCGCGGTGGATCTGTGGACCGTGGACCGGGTCTATTACCGATTCTCACCGCCCGCGGCACAGCTCTTCGCTTCCGATCCGACTATCGAGTACCTGCAGAAGCTGCCGGCACCGGGCCGCACCCTCGTCATCGACCTCACCGAGAGCGCGTTCGGCGACCCGTATCTGCGGGGCGATGCGATGATGATCCACAACGTCCGGACCGTGACGGGACATCAGGCGCAGGAGCCGCAACGGTGGATCGACATCGCCGGGGCGAAGTCGCCGACGCCCCCGCTCAACGCCCTGCGCACCGCGCAGTTCAGGCGGCTTGCCAACGTGAAGTACTTTCTCACGAACGTCGAGCTACCTGCTGTCGTGCCTCAATTTGGGGGGATGCGTTTCGAGCGCCGGGTGGGTCCGGTTCCCAACGCGGTGGGGACCAATGTGTGGCTGTACGAGATTCCTGAAGACAATCCCGCGGCGTGGGTCGTTCCGGTGGTCGTGCGGGCGCCGACCGACGCGATTCGCGAGACGATCCTCAACCCGCGGCTAGACCTGTCGGCGGTCGGCCTCGCCGACAGCACCAGCCCTCTTCCGACGCGCCCGGCGTCCGCGTCGCCGACGCCTACCGGCATCAAGGTGAACGTGCCGACGTACGATCCCGGCCACATCGTCCTCGAGCTCGACCGTCCCGCTCCCGACTCGAGCACGTTGATCGTGTCGGAGAACTGGTATCCCGGCTGGCGTGCCGCGGTCGATGGGCGGCCGGCCACGGTGGGGAGGGTGGACCATGCGCTCATCGGCGTCGCGCTGCCGGGCGGGGCGCGGCGCGTGGAGCTGAGCTTCCGCGACCCGGCTTACGAGCGCGGGCGGCCGATCACCATCGCCGCGCTTCTCGTCGCGCTGCTCACGATCGTCGTCGGCGTTGCCGCACCCCGTCGCATCCGTGTCTGAGCGGGCACTCGTAGTCGTACCGACTTACAACGAGCGCGAGAACGTCGAGCGGCTGATCGCGACGGTGCTCGCCCAGCACGAGTCGCTCGAGGTCCTCGTGGTGGACGACGGGTCGCCCGACGGAACGGGTGAGATCGTCGATCGCATCGCCGGGACGAACCCGCGCGTGCATGTCCAGCATCGGCCGCGCAAGCTGGGTCTCGGAACCGCGTACCTGCACGGCTTCCGTTGGGCGCTCGCGCGAGACTACGCCTACATCTTCGAGATGGACGCCGACTTCTCGCACGATCCGGCGCATCTCCCGCAATTTCTCGCCGCCATCCGCGACCACGACCTGGTGCTGGGATCCCGGTACAGGCATGGAAGGGTGACGGTCGTGAACTGGCCGATGACGCGCCTGCTCCTCAGCTACTTCGCGAACATCTACGCCCGGATCGCGACCGGCCTCCGGCTCGGGGACGCGACCGGGGGGTTCAAGTGCTTCCGGCGAACGGTGCTGGAGGCGATTCCGCTCGACGAGGTCAAGTCGAACGGCTACGCGTTCCAGATCGAGATGAGCTTCCGCGCCTGGCGAAAGGGCTTCAGAATCACGGAGATCCCGATCGTGTTCGTGGACCGGACGGACGGGGAGAGCAAGATGTCGCACGGGATCATCCGCGAAGCGGTCTGGATGGTCTGGAGGCTTCGCTGGTGGGCACTGACGAGGCGAATCTGAGCGAGACGCTGCGCGGCCGGCCCTTCGTGAAGATGACGGGCTCCGGGAACGACTTCGTGTTCTTCGACTCCCGCGGGGAGGGGATGCCTCCCTTCATGCCCGCGGCGACGATCGAGCGCCTCTGTGCCCGGGGGACGGGCGTGGGGGCCGACGGCGTGGTCTTCCTGGTTCCGGAAAGGGGCTATGCCTTCCGCATGGTGTACCTCAACGCCGATGGCTCACGAGCCGCGATGTGCGGCAACGCCGCCCTCTGCAGCACCCGCCTCGCGCTGGAGGGGGGCCAGGGAGGGGAGATCACCTTCCTGACCGACTCGGGCCCGGTCGCGGCCAGGCTTCGCGACGGCCAGCCTGAGATCGATCTGTCGCCGATCGAGGTGGTCCGTGCCGGTGACGTCCTCCCGGTTCGGGAGGGCGAGCTGCGGATCGGTTTCACAGTGGCGGGGGTCCCGCACGTCACCGTGCTCTGCGACGACGTCGAAAAGATCGACGTCGTTCGCCGTGGACGCGAGATCAGGCTCGCCGAGGAGCTGCGGCCGGAAGGAGCGAACGCCAACTTCGTATCGAAGAAGGGAAAGCACCCCTGGCGGATCCGCACCTACGAACGCGGTGTCGAGTCCGAGACTCTGGCCTGCGGGACGGGAGCGGTCGCGTCGGCGCTCCTTCTCCAGGAGTGGGGCAAGGCGTCGTCGCCGGTGACTCTCCAGACCCGCGCCGGTCTCCCGCTCACCGTTCGATTCCGCCAGGACGGCAGCCGGTGGCTTCCGTCGCTTTCCGGCGAAGGACGGATCGTTTTCCGGGGCGAGCTCGCTGAGCTCTAGGGGGTCCTGCCGGATCCGACCTGCAGCTCCGGGTGCCCGACCTCGAGTGCTTTCTCAGGCGGGTCGTATCGTCGCCATCGCGCCACCACGGTCCCGAGCGCTTCACGACCGCACCGCGCCTGGCTGACCGCGCCGCTCGAGGAGTCCTAGGCGGCACTCCCGGCCAGGCGGAAGGGGAGCGGCTGTGGGTTTCCGGCCAAGCGACTGTCTGTCAACAACTTGTGGATCGTGTGGGAAACCGTTGCCGGGAGTTTCCCACAATATTCGACGGGTCGTAGTTTACATAATACATATTATATGTAGTTGAAGCCGGCGCTGCGAGGCTGGAGTCGGGCTGTGCCTCCCCCGGCCGATGTCGACAGGATCGCGACAAGAGACCCCAAAATGCACACGGCCGCGAGACCATGTCCGGTCCCGCGGCCGCGCCTTCCTACGCCCCGATCAGCTGCGCGAAATCGGCTTGGCGGTCAGCTCGCCGAGCCGGACCCGCGCCTCGGCAGCGTAGATGCTGGACGGGTTTGCCGCGAGCTCCTGCCAGATCTGCACGGCCGCCGTCGTGTCTCCAGCCGTCGTCAGAGCCCGGGCCGCGTCCGCGAGATGGGACTCCCGCTCCTCCTTGAACGGCGTCGCCTCCGCGGCCTTCCGGTACTCCTGGGCTGCCTCGCGAGCCTTCCCGAGCTGCGAGTATCCGTCGCCCAGCATCGCCGCGACCGGTGCTTCGAACTGGTCGGACGGCTTGGCCTGCGAGAGTGCGTCGACGCCCTTCTGGTACTCTCCCCTCGCGTAGTAGACCTCGGCGAGGGCGAGGGCGCCCTGGGTCCCCGCGCCGGTGCCGCGGTAGCCCGCCACGAGGCGCTCGAGATCGGCCTGGGCAAGCTGGGCGTTCTGGCTCTGGAGAGCGACACGGGCCTGGGTCAGCGCCTGTTCCGCGCGGTACTCCTTGCCGGCCTGCGCACGTGTGTAGAGCCAGCCACCAAGGATCGCGGCGACCACGATCCCGGCCGCGATCGCGGTGACCCTGGGGCTCGTGCGAAGACGGTCGAAGATCGCCTGTGAACGCGTATCCACGCCGGAGGTTACGGCGGGGTCTCTCGTGCTTTCCATGAGGGTCGGTGTCGGGGGTTCGTCGTCCGCGTCATCGCGACGCGGCATGCCCCTGGGGTGATTCGAACACCCGGCCAACGGTTTAGGAAACCGCTGCTCTATCCATCTGAGCTACAGGGGCGGCGTGGCGCGCGTCACCGGCACGCCGCGGATGAAGATACAACGAACCCAGCGGGCGCGCACAGGGCGCGACCCGCCTCGCTTCCCCTCCTCAGCGTCTTCAGCTCCAGCTGAGCTTATATCGGCAGACGGAGCCGCCGCGCGCCCTGCATTCCTCCTCGTGGACGCGGACGCCCGTGGCGCCGCACATCTCGAGGGCCCGCTTGTGCCAGCCCACTACCGTCAGGCAGTCGGGCGCGCTGAAGACCTCGGCATCGTAGGTGGTCAGCAGCGCCGTCTTCTCGCCCGTTTTCTGATATTCGCGCCGCCCCTTCTCGTAATAGAGCGAGTAGATCGCGGGCGTCCTCGCGAGGAAGCCGTGCGGGTCCCCAGTCGTCACGAACGCCTTGTGGACAGTCGTCAGGTTGCGATCCGCCGACGCCGCGCCGAGGCGCTCGAAGTACTCGGAGCTGCCGCCGCCGAGCACCTGGACAATCGCGTGATCGAGACGCGTGCCGAGGTCCATGGGGTACCACTTCACGGTCAGGACCGACCCGAGTGCCTTGCGGTCCTCCTCGCCGAGTGCGGCGAGGACCCGCTTGACTGCGTCCGGACCGCCGATCTCCTCGACGAAGCCCAGCCGCGACTTGAGGACACTTCCCTTGATCTGCTGCACGGTTCGGCTCCGGCTGTGAATCAGTACTCGACCAGGGTCGTCACGCGATTGGCGCCGAGGCGGTTGCGGCCCGCCAGGAAGCCGAGTTCCATCAGGAACGCGTAGCCTACTACAGTCCCGCCTACCTGCTCCGCGAGCGAACCCGCCGCGGCGGCCGTCCCTCCGGTGGCGAGGACATCGTCCACCACCAGGGCGCGGGCGCCGGCCGGAAGTCCGTCGAGGTGCATCTCGAGCGCATCCTTGCCGTACTCCAGCGCGTACTCGACCCGTCGAGTCTTCCACGGCAGCTTGCCAGGCTTCCTGACCGGGACCAGCCCTGCCCCGAGCCGCTGCGCGACCGGGCCGCCCAGTATGAAGCCCCGGCTCTCGATCGCGACGACGTGAGTGACGCGATCCCGCTCGAAGGCCGCAGCCAAGGCGTCGGTGGTCTCGCGAAACAGCGCGGGGTCCGCCAGCACCGGCGAGATGTCCTTGAAGACGATCCCCGCCTTCGGAAAGTCAGGCACGTCGCGAATCGTCGAGCGGAGGCGCTCGACGAGTGAATCGGTCGTGGGCTTCACCTGTGGATTGCGAAAGGGCTCGGCAAATCGCCGGCGTTGTCGGGCGGGGGCAGCTTGTGGACGACTTCGACGCGTGCCCCGGGAGGACCTTCCGCAATGCGCCGTGCAAGCTCGTCGAGCGCGACGCGCGGACCCTCGGCGAGGATCTCCACCTCACCGGTCGGAAGGTTGCGGACCCACCCGGCGAGGTCGAGGCGCCTTGCCTCTTCCCGGGCGAACCAGCGGAACCCGACTCCCTGGACCCGCCCGGCTATTCGGAGATGAGACCTTTCGCCGGCCGCGCTCATCCTTCGCGGTGGCGCAGCATCGCCGCGAGCACCGCAGCGAGGACCGCGGCGTCGCCCGCGAAAGGATCGACGTTGGGAACGTTGAGCGCCCCGCTCCTGATCCGAGCCGCGACTCCCTCCAGGATGCCCGGGACGTCGTGCTCGACGCGGTGCATCTTCCCCGAGAGACGACTCGCCGGCACCGCCTCGTCGGGTTCGTGCGAGGCGCCGGTGTTGTCGATGTAGGGGAGGCCGGACAGCGCCTGCGCCGCCTCTTCAGGCGCGGAATCCTCACCGACCATAAGCGGCGCTGTCGCGACTGGAATCGATGACGGTACGGGCGCAGCTGCCGGGGGCGGCGCGGCTGGCGCGGCAGCGGGGCGCGTCGCAACGAACGGCGGGGGGCGCTTCACACCGCTCGTTGCAGGGCCCGGCGCCGGCCCACGCGGCGGTGCGCCCGGTCCCGGGAATGGCGGTGCGGGCGGAGCGAAGGGGCGCGGACGCCGCGTCGTGTCGTTGTCGTCGGTCATGAGAGCGGGTCGCCTGTCAACATACCGACGACCGAACGGGCGGCGCCGTTTCACGCAATTCGTTGTGCCGCCTCTACTTCCTAAGACTGCCACCCGTGTGTGCCGAGCAACGGGACGAAGCGGACGGGGAGAATGTCCTCGCGGATGATCTGGCCGTTGCGCCTGGTGAGCATCGCCAGCGTCTGAACGTCCTGGCCGCCAAGAGGAATCAGCAGCCTCCCCCCTTCTGCCAATTGGTCGATCAAGGGCTGCGGCACACTCGGAGCCGCGGCGCTGACGAGGATCGCGTCGTACGGCGAATACTCGCGCCAGCCCAGGGTGCCGTCGCCGAGAAGAAGGGAGACGTTGCTGACGCCGGTTCGGGCGATTGCCTCGCGCGCCGTCTGAAGGAGCGGTGCGATCCGCTCGATCGAAAAGACCTGCGCGGCGAGATGCGCGAGCAGGACGGTCTGATAGCCACTTCCCGTCCCTACCTCCAGCACTTTCTCGCGGCCGGTGAGCTTGAGCAGCTCGAGGTAGCGCGCGTGGATCGACGGCTGCGAGATCGTCTGGCCGTTGCCGATCGGGAGCGCGGAGTCCTCATAGGCACGGTGCCTTATGCCGGTCGGCACGAAGGCATGTCGCGGCGTCTGCTCGAAAGCGCGCAGCACGGCGAGGTCGGCGATCCCCCGCTCCTGCAGCGTCTCGACGAGGCGTCGGCGCGACGCCCGCATCTCACCGTCTAGAGGTCCAGCCACCAGGTCCCCGCCGATTCCAGTACGTGATGATGGGTGAGGTCGAGGTGGAGGGGTGTTACCGAAACGTAGCCGTCACGGATCGCCTGGAAGTCCGAATCCTCGGGCCCCGACCACGAGACGGAGCCTCCCCCGATCCAGTAGATCTTCCGTCCCCATGGATCCTCCATCGGCTTGAGCGAGTTCGAGTAGACCCGCCGGCCGAGCCGCGTCAGCTTCACGCCCCTCACCTGGTCGATCGGAACCGGGGGAAGGTTGATGTTCAGCAACGTGTCGCGCGGAAAGTTGGGAAGCGACGTGACGTGCTTGAGAAGCGGCGTGAGGACCTTCACCTG
>DATAIS010000213.1:0-21768 GCA_036262535.1 Gemmatimonadaceae bacterium
CGACAGCCAGACGATCGCACCCGTCGGACAACGCTCGACCGCGCGCTGCTGCGCAAGCTCGTTGAGGCTGTAGTCGATGACCGCGACGCCGCTCGCGATGCTGATCAATCCGGGTCCGGCGTCGGCGACGCACTTCCCGCACGCCGTGCACGCGACCCGGCAGTCCTCGAGGGCGTCGTCGCCGGCGACCAGGTTCCGGCACTGCACGAGCAGACGGCGATCGACCGGATGCAGCGAGAGAAGATCCTTCGGGCAGGCGCCGACGCAGTCGCCACACGCCGTGCACCTTTCGATGTCGATGAGCGGAATGCCGTCGACGCTCATCTCCATCGCGCCGAACGTGCAGGCGCGAACGCAATCAGCGAGGCCGAGGCACCCCCACGCGCAGCCCTTCCCTCCTCCGGCCACCGCGGCCGCCGCGGCGCACGTCGGATGACCGCGGTACTCGGCCTGCTGCCGTGCCACGTGCGCACCACCCGCGCAGTGCATCCGCGCCACGACCTTGACCGCCTGCCCCGCATCGACGCCGAGATAGGCTGCGATCTCGTCGCGCGCGGTCGCATTCGCGACGTTGCAGCCGGCCGGCTGCGCGGCGCCTCCGACGAGGCGCTCGGCGAACGCCCGGCAACCGGGAGAGCCGCAGGCGCCGCAGTTCGCGCCCGGTAGCATCCCGGTGACCACGTCGATCCGCGGATCTTCCCACACCTTCAGCTTGCGGTTGGCGAGCGCGATCAGGATCGCGAACGCCAGCCCGACGCCACCGAGAATGGCGACGGCAACGACGATCGCCGAAGGGCCGCCGGTCACGTCGCGCCTTCGGTGAAGCCGGCCTGCGCCAGCATCCACGCCGCCACCGCGTCGACCGCACGGGCGCCATCCAACGGCGAGCCGCTGCCCTCCACGGGCGGCACGACGACGACCGACACATCCCGCGCGGCTTTCACGACGTCGCGGAGGGCGGCGAGCTGCGCCAGCTCCTGTGCGAGCTGACGCGCCGTCCGACGGCCAAGCCCCTGCTTCGGTGGCTCGGGCGGCAGGTGGCTGATCGTCAGGCGCCCCTCGAGACGCGCGCCATGCCGCGGATCATGGACGAAGCGCGCACTCTCCGCTGGCACCAGCGCCGCGACCGCGGGTCCATCGAAGTCCACGAAGGGCGTGATCGCTCCGACGTCGCCGGCCTGGATCACCAGCGTGTCCGGCGATACCAGCCTGACCAGCGGTGCGGGCGACGCGGCTCCGCGGACGACGAACACGATCCACGAGCGGCCATCGAGGTAGTCGGCCACGATCTCCGCGCGCAGGTCGGCGCCGTCGAGCTCCACGACCAGTGGGGGCATCAGCTCACGCTCTGCGCGGTTCCACCGCTCGAACAGGAGGCCGCCGAGCAGCGGCTCGTGCGCCTCGGCTCGATAGGACCCACCTTTGACGGCGCGGAACAGACGGGCGGCGCCGAACGCCCGGCCGATCTCCGACAGAGCTTCTCTCAAAGCCACTCCCACGTCCGCGCCGCTCGGCACTTCACGGACGAAGAGCTCGTCGCCGCGCGCGATCAGCTCCGAGAGGAGCGCGGCGCATTGCGTTGCGAGCGCCCCGGCCTCGGGAGTCAGCGCCCGGCTATCGGTCAGGATCGCGCCGAAGCGCGCCGCATCGATCCGGCCCGCGGCGAATGGTCCCAGCGCGCGCATCGCGGTCTCGGATCGCTCGCCGCCCAGCTGCTGGTGGACCGCGAGATACTCGCTGATCTCGTCGCGCGCCGCCGTCATGGCGGCGCGGAACGGGTTCCGTCGGCCCGCGAGGGCTGCGAGCGCCAGCCGGGTACGCTCGTCAGACGGCATACTTGTCGAGCTCCGTGTCGAGGAGGGCCAGCCGCTCCGGAAGGGTCGGGACGGGCACGCGACGGATGACGTCGTAGCGCACCTTCGTCGGATCACGGTAGAAGAGGCCGAGGCGGATTCGATCGCCCGGTATCGCGAGCTCGCGCGCGCGGGCGAGGTCGCGCGGATCGTGCGTCACTCGGTTGCGGTAGGTGCGCTCGAGCTCCGGCACCACGACGCCGTCGTCGTGAACGAGGAGCTCGGTGAGGTCGGGATTCTGCAGCGCGCGCTGGTAGAGCCCCGGCATGTAGACCGGGCAGCGCTGGAGGACGCGCACGAACGCCAGCCCCTCGTGGCGATAGGCCGCGCGCAGCGTCGCGAAGAGGTGCGCGGGAACCCACTCTGCCGTCTGCGCCACGAACGACGCGTTCGTCACGCCCAGCGCGAGCTCGATCGGATCCAGGGCGGGGAGGAAACTTCCCTTCGGCTGCGTGTTGCTCGGGTGTCCCTGCGGCGTCGTCGGCGACGTCTGGTTCTTCGTCAGCCCGTAGATCGAGTTGTCGAGGACCATCGCCACCATGCGCACGTTGTAGCGCAGCGCGTGCACCCAGTGGCCCGCCCCGATCGACGTGCAGTCGCCGTCGCCCATGACGACGAACACTGTGAGGTCGGGGCGATGCAGCTTCACGCCGGTGGCCACAGGCAGGGCACGCCCGTGGACACCGTGGAAGCCGTACGTCTTCAGGTAGTGCGGAAACCGGCTCGAGCAACCGATGCCGGAGACGAAGACGGTCTGCTCGGGCCGCAGCTGCTCGGTGACCAGCAGTCGCTCGACGGCGGTGAGCACCGAGTGGTCGCCGCACCCGGGACACCAGCGCGCGGTCGCGCCCTCATAGTCGGACAGGTCGAAGGCACGGTCGTCTTCGGCCGCGGCGCAGAGGAGCTGGCAGGTCGGGAGGCTCCTGGTGCTCATGTGCGACCCCGGGGTGTAGGGTCCGTCAGCTTCGCGCGGATCGCATCGAGGATCGCGCCGGGTCGCAAGGGCTCTCCCGGCACCCGCGTCCAGCAGTCGACGTCCACCAGCGTGTGCGCGCGGAGGAGCCAGGCGAGCTGGCCGAGCCGGCGCGATTCGGGAGTGATGTACGGCGCGTCGGACTCGTCGCTGTAATTGAGCTCGACGGTGCAGACCTTCCTGAACCGCTCGAAGATCTGGCGCAGCCCGGGCTGCATCGGCGAGAGGAACGTCAGGTGAAGCGAGGAGACGCGGCGCCCTTCGGCGCGCGCGCGCTCGACGGCCTCCTCGATCGCTCCCTTCGTGCTTCCCCAGCCGACCACGAGGAGGTCTCCGTCCGGCTCGCCGTTGACCGTGGGAGGCAGGAGCATCAACTGCAGCACGGCGAGCTTCCGGCTGCGCATTGCGGAGCTCTGCTGGTGGATGCCGCTGCTGTACGCGACCTTGCTCCGGCTGTCGTGCTCGAGGCCGGTGAGCGTGTGCATGCCGTTAGGCTGTCCGGGCACGATGCGGCGCGAGAGGCCCGTTTCCGCGTCCCAGTCGTATGCCTTCGCCCCCGGCGCGACCTCGTCCAGCGCGAGTGCCGCGCGCATCCAGCGCTCGTCGAGCGACGGCCTGGGGAAGGGCTGCACACCGGTGGCGAGGTTCGCGTCCGAGAGCACGAACACGACGCACCTGAACGTCTCGGCGATGCGTCTCGCCGTGACCATGACATGGAAGCACTCCTCGATCGTCGCGGGCGCGAGCACCACCTTCGGCGCATCTCCCGGCTGGCCGTAGAGCACGGCGAGGAGATCCGACTGCTCGACCTTCGTCGGCAGCCCGGTACTGGGGCCGCCACGCTGCACGTCCACGACGACGAGCGGGGTCTCCGTCATCACGGCGAGACCGAGGAACTCCGTCTTGAGTGCGAGTCCCGGCCCGCTGGTGATGGTCAGCGCGACCTTGCCCGCGTACGACGCGCCGATCGCGACGCCGGCCGCCGCGATCTCATCCTCGGCCTGGTGCAGGATGCCGCCGAACCGGTCGAACACCTCGCCGAGGTAGTGGGACGCCGACGTCGCGGGCGTGATCGGGTACATCGCGCAGAGCTCGAAGCCGGCGGCGAGCGCACCCATGCCGATCGCCTCGTTGCCGTTCATGACGACCATCGGTGCGGTCGCCGGTGTCGCCGGCACGTCGACGCGAAAGTCGAGGTGCTCGTCCGCCCACGAGTAGCCGAGATCGAGGAGCGCGACGTTCGTCGCGTACACCGTCTCCGACTTCTTGCGGAACGCGTACGCGATCTGGTCACGCACGCGGTCGAGATCGCGCGCGTAGATGCACGTCAGCATCCCGAGCGCGAACATGTTCTTCCCCTTGCGCGGATTGTCGACGAGCGTGCGGCACTGCTCGTCCATCGGGACGGGAATGACGCGATAGGACCGCGTCGCCAGCTCGGCGAGTGCAGCGCTCCACGCCTGCCGCACGTCCTCGTCGGGGTGCGAGGCCCACGACTCCTCGATCAGGATGATCGCGTCTGACGCGAGCGCGCCGAGGCGGTGCCTCGCCAGGAGGACCTGCTCGTTGAACGCGACGACGAGATTCGTCTCGTCGCCCCAGTTCGTGATCGGGCCGGTGCCGATCCGGATGCGGTTGCCGCTCGCACCTTCGGGGATGCGCGGCGGCGGCTGGATCTCGGCCGGGATGATCTCGACGGTCCAGACGCCATTGCCCATCTTCGCTGAGACGGCGCCGAAGATCTGCCCGCACTTCTGCGCCCCCTCGCCCGAGTCGGACACGATCTCGAGGGTGTGCTCCGACCGTCGCATGACGGTCGGCACTGGTCGTTCGGGACGCGTCGCGGTGGGGGCGGTGAGTCCGGAGGGTGCGATCGTTTCCGTGGGCATGACGGGCACGAGCTCCCGAGCTGTCGTAGGAAAAACCTCGGGCTCGGAGCCGGCCGGGTCGATCAGGCTTCTCGGCAGATCGCAGGGCAATAACCCTGAATTACGGGAGGCCCGGTGTCGGGGGATGTCCGGACAGGAACTCGCCTCCCGCGGGACAAGACCTCCGGTGCGCGCGCATCACGCGCGGGGGGTTTCGCGTAGGGCGCTTCTGCCCCTTCCCGCGGGGCCGGAAACGAGAAGACGGGCCCCGCACGCCCGCGCGGTGGCCCGTCCAGCGACGAGGATCCGATCGAATTCGAGAGCGGGCGACCGGACTCGAACCGGCGACGTCCAGCTTGGGAAGCTGGCATTCTACCAACTGAATTACGCCCGCGAGGCGATGCTCCGCGACACTCGAAGTTTACGGGTTGCCGGCTACTCGCGCAACCGCGCTGCGCCCACCACGTTTCGACCGTCACCGTCCGTCCGGAGAACCTGCATGCAGCGTCTGTCCGCCTTCATCGTGCTTGCCCTCGCCGCGCTCGTCGCCTGCGCGCGTCCTGTCCCCAATCCTGCGCCGGCGTCCGGCGAGCGCATCGTGGCCTCGGACCAGAACGGTGCCAGCATCCGCTCGACCAACACCGCCGGTCCGATCTCGATCGAGGTCCAGGCGACCCCCGTCGCGGCGTATCGCGCACTCGTGAGTGTCTACACGCAGCTCGGCTTCGCCCCGGAAACGATGGACGAGGCGAGCCTTCGCGTGGCGAAGACCAATCTCGTCGTTCGCCGCCTCCTCGCCGGCCAGCGCGCGAGCGCCTACTTCGATTGCGGCCAGACCCTCACCGGCGCCCGCGCCGACGAAGGGCGCCTGACGGTGGACATCGCGAGCCAGGCCACGTCCACGGGATCCGGCGCGGTCGTCGCGACCGTCGTGTCGGCCGTCGTCCGCTCGAACGACGGGGCCGCGAGCTCGCCGACGAGCTGCATCAGCACGGGCCTGCTCGAGGCGCGCATCCACGACGCGGTGAAGCGGGGCAGCTGAGTCTTCCGTACCCGGAAAAGGAACGCCCCGCCGGCAATCGCCGGCGGGGCGTCGTCATTCGGGAGCGTCGTCACTATCTCTGCAAGAGCCACCGGTCGGGATTGAACCGACGACCGCTCGATTACGAATCGAGTGCTCTACCACTGAGCTACGGTGGCGTCTCATGCCCTGGCGCGGACTCGAACCGCGACGCCTTGCGGCACCACCCCCTCAAGATGGCGTGTCTACCAATTTCACCACCAGGGCACTGCGACCTGCGGAACCTGCATGTCAACGGGACCGACGGGGCTCGAACCCGCGACCTCTCGAGTGACAGTCGAGTGCTCTAACCAAACTGAGCTACGGCCCCTCTTCCCAACGACCGGATGCCTAACGTTCACCCCACGATAGCCCGTACGGGAGTCGAACCCGTCTCTGCACCGTGAAAGGGTGCCGTCCTAGCCGATAGACGAACGGGCCCCGGTCTGTCTGCCTGCGAGTAGCGGTAACGGGATTCGAACCCGTGTTTGAGCCTTGAGAGGGCTCCGTCCTAGTCCCCTAGACGATACCGCCTCGGTTCCGCCTGCGGCGGAAGCCGAGGCGGTAATTCGATTTGAACGCGATGCCAAGGCATCGCTCGTAGGCGTTCGCCGCAGGCATCTGCCTACGGCGTGTCGCGGCGAAGCCGCGACATTTCCATTGGAACTCGCGATGCCTTCGCATCGCTCGCTCGCGGCGAGTTGGCTTCCGCGGTGGCGCACCACCGTCTGCGAAAGTTCCTCGCGCAACCACTCGCGCGAATCATCGCGCGACGACGCTTCCTCGAATGTCAAACAGCTCTCGCAGACAGGCCCGGAGGGAATCGAACCCCCAACCGCCGGTTTTGGAGACCGGTGCTCTACCAATTGAGCTACGGACCTAACCAGTGCCAGGGTGACCGACGGGAATTGAACCCGCAACCCCCGGAGCCACAGTCCGGTGCTCTGACCAATTGAGCTACGGTCACCATGGAGTGCGTGCGATCGATCTGCACAACACCGGCCAGTCGTGCCGTCCCCGCCTTCCGGCAGAGACATGAACTATACCCGGACAAACGGGGCTTTTCAACTGCTCCGGAGACTACTTCGCGCGGTCGAGATACTCGCCCGTCTGCGGGTTCACGCGGACCTTCTCCCCCGTGCTCAGGAACTCGGGAACGTTCACCGTCACCCCGTTCTCGAGCTTCGCCGGCTTGCTCGACGCGTTCTTCGTCGCCGTCTTCATCACCGGCGCCGTCTCCACGATCTCCAGCGTCATCGTGTTCGGCAGCCGGATCCCGATCGGGCGTCCCTCGTAGAACTCCGCCTGGATGCGCATCCCCGGCTGCATCCACTGCGCGTTGTCGCCGAGCGCCTCCTCGTCCATCTCGAGCTGGTCGTAGTTCTCCGTGTTCATGAAGTGGTACGTATCGCCACCCTGATACAGGAACTCGAGATCGTGAGTCTCCATCGAGGCCGGCTCGACCGAGTCCGCGGCGCGGAAGCGGTGCTCGAAGCTCGATCCGCTGCGGAGGTTCTTCAGCTTCGCCTGCACCATCGCGCGCAGGTTGCCAGGCGTGTGATGCCGGAACTCGATGACGCGGCAAGGCTGCCCCTCGAACACGAGGACCATGCCGCGACGAATTTGCGTGGCGGGAATCGCCATAATGAAAAACGGTGGAAAGTCAGGCCAAGTCGTTCAAGCCTTGAATCTTAGCGGGTCCCGGCCGCGCCGGTCAACGCCGCCCGACGACCAGCTGAAAGCGCCTCACCCGAGGTAGCGTTCCTCGAGGACTCCGCGGTGATGCAGCTCGTGACCCGCCGCGATCCAGACCAGCGCGCGGGCGCTCACCGGCTGACCGCTCGCTACGCCACGACGCGTCTCGGTGCCGTCAGGCAGGCCCTCGATGAGTGCGAGCGTGGCCGCCCTGACCGCCCGCAGCTCGTCGCAGATGCTTCGCATGGTGCGGTCGTTCGCCCTCGACGCAGGCGCGTAGGCGTTCTCGTCGAAGCTGGCGAGCGGCGTGGCGTCGCCGCGCGCGATCCTGAATGCCCGGTAGGCGAAGACGCGCTCGGCGTCCGCGATGTGCAGCAGGACCTCGCGAATGCTCCACTTCCCTTCCGCGTAGCCGCGCTGGGTGCGCGCATCGGGAAGGTCGCGAACCAGGGCCAGCGTCTGCTCGAGCTGGCCGCCCAGCGCCGCTGCGGCGTCGCCGGGGACGCGCGAAACATATCGGTCGTAATACGCGGCGTACTCGTCAGATCCAGGACGAATCGCCCATCGCTGCGCCTGCGTCATCATCGGCTGCCTCGCTCTGGGTGGCCCAACGTTAGCGCACCGCGCCAACCCGCGCACCGGGCACCGGCGCGTCTGGTTCTTGCGCGAGGGGGACCGCTCATGAGACGCGATGCATCGATGGCGGGGGATCGAGGGCGAGCCGTGCGCAACGGGCGACGGGACATCCATCACCTGCCGCTCGCCGGCATGAACGTGCCCGCCGTCCTCCAGCTACCGGACGCTGACGAGCGCGCACCGGCCGTGCTCCTCCTGCACGGGTATCGCTCCCACAAGGAACAGATGGCGGACACGGTCGGCCGGGCGCTGCTCGACGTCGGCGTCGCCTCGCTCGCGGTCGACCTGCCTCTCCACGGCGAGCGAGAACGGGACCTCGACGCCGGTGCCCAGCGCAACCCGCTCGCCCTCGTCGCCGTGTGGCGCGCGGCGCAGTCGGAATGCCGTGACGCGCTCCGGTGGATGGCGGATCACCCGGCGATCGACGCGGAACGCCTCGGGGTCGCCGGCTACTCGATGGGCGCCTTCCTCGGCGTGATCGTGGCGTCGAAGAACCCGGCGGTGCGTGCCCTCGTGCTCGCGGCTGGCGGCGACCTCCCCGAGGGTACGCCCTTCGAGCGCGTCATCCGCACCGTCGCCGATCCGGCGCGAGCGGTGCGGTCGCTGCGTGGCATACCCCTGCTGATGGTGCACGGTCGTCGCGATCGCACCGTACTCCCCGACCAGGCGCAACGATTCTTCGAGGCGGCTCACGAGCCGAAGGAGCTGCGCTGGTACGATGCCGGGCACTGGCTCCCGGATGCAGCGGTCAGCGACGCCGCGACCTGGCTCGCAGCGCGGCTCGGCCGCCGGGACGTCCCCTAGCCGCGCCGCGGCGTTGAGGTGATCGCGCCGAACATCGTGCGCGCGACGATCCGCGTGCCGGCGCGATTGGGGTGGATGCCGTCTTCCTGGTTGAGCGACGCTTCCCCGGCGACCCCCTCGAGCAGAAAGGGCACGAGCTCGACCCGCTTCTCGCGCGCGAGCTCCGGAAACATCGCGCGGAACTCCGACGTATATCGAGCACCCATGTTCGGCGGCGCTTCCATCTGCACGAGTAGAATCCGCGCGTCAGGCAACTGCTCGCGGATACGGTCGATGATGTGTGCGATGTTCGAGCGTGCGGCGGTCACCGAGAGACCGCGCAAGCCGTCGTTGGCTCCCGTCTCGATCACGACGATGTCGGCGGGTGTGCGGAGGACCCAGTCGATCCGCCGCAGGGCTCCGGCCGACGTCTCACCACTGACACCCGCATTGACCACTTCCGCCGGGCGCCCCGCCGAGTCGAGCATCCGCCCGACGACGGCCGGGAATGCATCCGAGGGATCCAGCCCGAGCCCCGCGGTCAGGCTCGTTCCAATGAAGAGGATACGTTCGGCTCGCGCGCTGGATGCAGGGCGCGCGGTGGCTCGCGGGGTGCCTTCGCTAGCTTCATTGGCGGCGCGCGTTGGCGCGGCGGCGGCAAGCTCCGCGTCGCCGTCGTTGCCCTTTGTGCAGGCGATCGCGACCCCCAGGGCGAGCAACGCAAGCGCGGCTCGCCGCCATCTGATTTCCTGACCAATCACGCTCGAATCGCTCATGCTCGAGGCCCGGTCCCTCACGAAGGAATATCTCAGCGGTTCCCAGCGCCTCACGGTGCTTCGCGACGTCTCGTTCCGGATCCCCGATCGTGCGCGCGTCGCGGTGGTCGGCCCGTCGGGGAGCGGCAAGACGACGCTGCTCGGACTGCTCGCCGGACTCGATACCCCTACCCACGGGACGGTGATCCTCGACGGCGAGGACCTCGCGGCCCTCGACGAGGACGCGCGCGCCCGCGTCCGGGGCGAGAAAGTTGGATTCGTGTTCCAGAGCTTTCAACTCATCCCGTCACTCAGCGCGCTCGAGAACGTGCAGGTTCCCCTCGACCTGCGCGGCGAGGCGGACGCTGCCGCGCGTGCGCGCGAGCTCCTCGAGCGTGTGGGACTCGGCGATCGCGGGCACCACCTGCCAGCGCAGCTCTCCGGCGGCGAGCAGCAGCGCGTCGCGATCGCGCGCGCCTTCGTCAACCGTCCGCGACTGCTCTTCGCCGACGAGCCGACCGGCAACCTCGACGCCGCCACGGGCCAGCGGATCATCGAGCTGCTCGAATCGCTCAACCGCGACGCGGGCACGACGATCGTCCTCGTCACCCACGATGCCGGACTCGCCGAGCGCACCGAGCGGATCATCCGCCTGCGCGACGGCGCGGTCGTGGACGACACGGCGCGCGCCGCATGAGCAGGATGCGGACGCTCGCCGGGCTCGCCTGGCGCGAGGGGCGCGGGGCGCGACGGAGGCTCCTCCTCTACATGTCGTCGATCTCGCTCGGCGTCGCGGCGCTCGTCGCGATCGACTCCTTCGGCAAGAACGTCACCGAGAGCGTCCGCGAGCAGTCGCGCGAGCTGCTCGGCGGCGACATGAAGATCGAGACGCGCGAGCGCATCCCGGCGCGGGTCGATTCACTGATCGACTCGCTGCGCGGCGCCGGGCACCGCATCGCGCGCATCACGACGCTCAACTCGATGGCGTCCGCCGTCGGCACGGGACGCACGCGGCTCGTCCAGGTGCGAGGCGTGTCCACGACGTGGCCGCTCGTCGGGCGCGTCGAGACCGCGCCGGCGGGCGGGCTTCCCGACCTGCATCGCGAGCGAGTCGCGATCGTGGATCGGTCGGTGCTCGCCTCGCTCGGCGTCGGCATCGGCGACAGCCTCGCGATCGGCGTCGCGCGCTTCCGCATCGGGGCGGCGATCGAGCGCATCCCCGGCGACGTCGGTGTCGCGGCGGTCGTCGCGCCCCGCGTCCTCATCGGCGCCGAGTTTCTCGAGGACACGAAGCTGCTCGCCTTCGGCAGCCGCACCGAGCGGGAGGTCATCCTCCAGGCAGAGCCGTCGTTCGGCGCGACCCGTCTGGCGGCGCGGCTCCGCGGACTGCTCGCGAAGACGAACCTTCGCGTCCGCACCGCGACGCAGATGCAGGACAACCTCACCGATTTCTACGACCGGCTCGCCGAGTTCCTGAGCGTCGTCGGCCTGGTGGCGCTGCTGCTCGGGGGGGTGGGCGTCGCGAGCGGCGTGCACGCCTTCGTCGCGCGGAAGATCGACGTCGCGGCCGTGCTCCGCTGCCTCGGCGCGACGAGCCGCCAGGTGCTGGTCATCTACTCCGTGCAGGCGGCGGCGATGGGGCTCGTCGGCGCGCTCGCCGGGACGCTGCTCGGCGTCGCCGTACAGCTGCTCCTCCCGCACGTCGCGGGCACGCTCCTGCCGGTGCAGGTGGTGGTGCGGATCGAGCCGCGCGCCGTCGGGCTCGGGCTCGGCATCGGCGTGTGGGTGGCGCTCGCGTTCGCGCTCTGGCCGCTCATCGCGCTGCGCCGGGTGTCGCCGCTCCAGACGCTGCGGCGGGAGGCCGACGCGGAGGCGCTGCAGCTCGGCCGGTTCGACCCGGCGCGCGTCGTCGTCGCCGTGGCGCTCGTCGCGAGCGTCGGCGCGATCGTTCTCGCGCGCGTCGATGAGCCGCGGTTAGGCGTCGGCTACGCGGTGGCGATCGCCGTCGCCGTCTTCGTCCTCACCTCGATGGCGTGGCTCCTCTCGCGAGGGGCGAGGGCGCTGCTGCGCGCACGGTGGCCGTTCGTCTTCCGCCACGGAGTGTCTAGCCTCTATCGGCCCGGCAACCAGACGCGCGCGGTGATGCTGGCGCTCGGCTTCGGCGTGTTCCTCGTCTCGACGCTCTATCAGGCCGGAAGCATGCTCGTCCGGCGCTTCACCATCGCCGCCGACGCCGCGACCGCCAACGTGCTCTTCTTCGACGTCCAGCCCGACCAGCGGCCGGGCGTCGATTCGGTCGTGACGACGGGCGGGTGGAAGGTGATGCAGCAGGTGCCGATCGTGACGATGCGCATCGCGGCGCTCAACGGCGTGGCTGTGGACTCGCTGCTCAAGCTCCCGAAGTACACGCGCACTCCCACCTGGGCATGGCGGCGCGAGTACCGCTCGACGTTCCGCGATTCGGTCGTCGCCTCGGAGAGGCTGACCGCCGGCACCTGGTTCAGGGCGGCGGCCGATCCGGTGGACACGATTCCCGAGGTCTCGTTCGACGGCGAGATCGCGCGCGACATGGGGCTCGCGCTTGGCGACGTCATCACGTGGGAGATCCAGGGCGTCCGCGTCACGTCGCGCGTGACGAGCCTGCGCGAGGTGAACTGGGCGCAGTTCACGCCGAACTTCTTCGCCGTGTTCGAGCCCGCAGCCCTGGCGGGCGCCCCCGCGCAGTGGGTGCTCCTCGCGAGCGTGCCGGCCGACACCGCGGTCGCGCGCATCCAGCGCGACGTCGTCGCCGCATGGCCCAACGTCTCGAGCATCGACCTCTCGCTGGTGCAGCGCACCATCGAGGGGATCGTGCGGCAGATGTCCACGGCAGTTCGATTCCTCGCCCTCTTCAGCGTCGCCATGGGGTTGCCGGTGCTCTTCAGCGCCGTCGCCGCGACGCGGCGCGCGCGCATGCGCGAGAGCGTCCTCCTCAAGACGCTCGGCGCGACGCGCGCCCAGGTGCGGGCGATCCTCGTCACGGAGTACCTCGCCCTCGGCGCCCTTGGCGCGCTGACGGGGCTGATCCTCTCGATCGCCGGCTCATGGGCGCTCGCGAAGTGGGTGCTCGACGTCCCCTTCGCCGTCGCCGTCTTCCCCGCCCTCGGCATCCTCGCGGGGATGCTGCTGCTTTCGCTGGCGGTCGGCACGTTGTCCGGCCGCGAGGTATTCAGCGGAACGCCGATGGCGGCGCTGCGGGAGTGAGCGGTACCACTGAGAGGCGTTTAGCTGTTAGCCGTTAGCCATTAGCGAACGAGGGACCAGCAACTCTGCTCGTCCCTCGTTTCTAGTCAGCTAATAGCTGATAGCTAACAGCTAACAGCCGCCGTTCACCGGCTCGACGTGGAGGGCAGCGGTTTCCCCGTTTCGTCCACCACCACGACCGGCCCGACATTCGCCGCCCTGAGCGCCGGCTCGATCGCCTTGCGGTCGCCGACGATCACGATGCGCAGCTTCGCCGGGTCGATGTATCTCATCGCCGCGGCGTTCGACTGCGCCGCGGTCACG
This sequence comes from Gemmatimonadaceae bacterium, assembly GCA_036262535.1. Taxonomy (GTDB): domain Bacteria; phylum Gemmatimonadota; class Gemmatimonadetes; order Gemmatimonadales; family Gemmatimonadaceae; genus JABFXC01. The sequence continues at coordinate 13,170 of DATAIS010000213.1, forward strand.
CCGCGGTACTTCGCGTTGAGCGTCGTGTAGTAGTCGGGCGGGAGACCTTCGCGGAGCACCGTCGCGCCGGCGCCGGCAATCTGGTCCACGGTCTCGAAGCTGAGCGGGAGCGACTTCATCGCGCTCGACTTGGCGAACGCGACCTCCTCGGCGGTCAGCGTCTTCGGACCGCGCACCGCCTTCAGCTCCTTCGCGATCTCGACGAGCGCGCTGTCCGTCTTCGGAGTCGCGATCGACGTCTGGATCACGAACTCGCCCGGCTGCGGCGGCATGCGGAAGCTGAAGCCGGAGTAGGCGCCGTACGTGTAGCCGTGCGTCTCGCGCAGGTTCAGGTTGAGCCGGCTCGTGAAGGCACCGCCGAACGCCGTGTTCATGACGTCGATGGCGAAGAAGTCCGGCGTGTTGCGCGCCGGACCGGGCCCGCCGATCAGAAAGACGCTCTGCGGGGAGTTCGGACGGTCGAAGAGGTAGACGGTGTTCGGCGCCGCGCTCTTCGCCGCGGGGATCGTGTAGCGCGACTTGAAGCCGCCCGCCGGCCACTTGCCGAAGGCGCGCTCGAGCTTCGCCACGGCCTGCGCCGGCGTGATGTCGCCGGCGACGACGAAGCGGACGTTCTGCGGGCGATAGTAGCGCGCGTGGAAGGCGACGAGATCGTCGCGCGTGATCGCGCCCACCGACTGTTCGTTCATCGCGCGCTCGTAGGGATGGCCCGCGCCCCAGACGACGTTGACGAAGACCCTGCGTGCGAGATAGCCCGGCAGGTCCTTCGCGCGGCGCAGCGACGCGATCGAGTTCTGCTTGATGCGGTCGAGCGACGCCTGCGGGAACGCGGGATTGAGCAGCATGTCGGCGAGCAGCGTCAGCGACGAGTCGACGTTCGACGACACGGTGGTGAAGCCGCCTGGCGTCACGCCATTGCCCAGGTCCGCCATCGCGTCCGCGAGCTGGTCGGCGGTGCGCGTCGTCGTCCCCTCGCTCAGCATCTGCAAGGTGAAGCTCGCGACCCCTTCCTTCCCGGCAGGGTCGAGGATCGACGCGGCGTCGATGACCGCGCGCACCGCGACGACCGGAAGCTCGTGCTGCTCGAGTACGGCGACCTTGATGCCGTTCCTGAGCGTCCGCATCTGGATCGCGGGGACGCGCAGCGAGACGGCTGGCCCGCTCGGCGGGCGCTTGGTGCGGTCGGGTTCCTGCGCGCCCGACACGCGGGCGGCGCACGAGAGGAAGAGGCCGACGGTGAACGCCAGGAAGGCGCGCTGCCAGAATGCCGGTGTGAGCTTCATGGCGTTACTTGGTCGAAGTCGCCGCGGGGGCGGCCGGGGTGACGTTGGTGTACGGGAGCTCCGGACGTGCGATCAGGTCGAGCTTCCCGGCCGGGACCATGCTCAGCACGAGGTGACCGCCGGTGAGATACTTCTGCGCGACGCGGTGGATGTCCGCCGCGGTCAATGCGCGGTAGTCGTCGAGCTCCTTCGTGAAGTGCTGCGGATCGTCGAAGAAGACCTGCCCCTCGAGCAGCACCTCGGCCTTGTTGAGCACCGACTGCAGGCCGGTGATCGCGCCGACGATGGCGAAGTTCTTCGTGCGCGCGGCCTCGCGCTCCGTGGGAGGCGCGGCGACGACGCTCGCGACGACGCTGTCCACGATCGTCTCGATCTGCGTCAGCGAGACGTTCGGCCGCGGCGTCACGTAGATGTAGAACTCTCCGGCGTTCTCGTCCGCGCCCGCATGGGCGTTCACGGCCGTCGCGAGCTGGCGATCGTAGACGAGCAGCTTGCGGAGGCGGCTCGTCCGGTCGCGCGTCAGCGTCGCGGCGAGACCCTGCAGCACGAGTGCGTCCGGGTTGTCCTGTCCGACCGTCGGCCAGGCGAAGGTGATCTGCGGCTGCCGCGCCTTCGCATCCTCGAGGACGATGCGCTTGTTCGTCACCAGCAACGTCGTCGGCACGGTCGGCCGGGTGACCTCAGGGCCCCGCGGAATGGCGCCGAAGTACTTCTCGACCCATGCCTTCGCCTTGGCGGCGTCGAAGTCGCCGACGATCGCGAGGGTCGCGTTGTTCGGCGCGTAGTAGGTGCGGAAGAACTGCTTCACGTCGTCGAGCGACGCGGCGCTGAGGTCGGCCATCGAGCCGATCGTCGTCCAAGAATAGGGATGTCCGGAGGAATAGATGTTGGCCATCGTCACCTCGGGCTCGATCCCGAACGGCTGGTTCTCGTAGCGCTGCCGGCGCTCGTTCTTCACGACGTCGCGCTGGTTGTCGAGCTTCTGCTGCGTGAGCACGGGGAGGAGCCACCCCATGCGGTCCGCCTCGAGCCAGAGCGCCGTCTCGAGCTCGCTCGACGGCACGACGTCGTAGTAGTTGGTGCGGTCGGTGTTGGTCGAGCCGTTGATGTTGCCGCCCGCTTCCTCGATGATCTTGAGGTGCTGGTCGTCGCCGACGTGCTCCGAGCCCTGGAACATCACGTGCTCGAAGAGGTGCGCGAACCCGGTTCGTCCCGGCTTCTCGTTCTTCGACCCGACGTGGTACCACATGTCCACGGCCACGACCGGTGCCGATCTGTCCGCGGACAGGAGGACGGTGAGGCCGTTGGGGAGGGTGTAGCGCTCGACGGTGACGCGAGGCGTCGCGATGTCGGCGGCCTGCTGCGCCTGCGCGGCAGACGATGCCAGCAGGAGCGCGGCCAGCGTCACCGCCGCACGGCGGGGCTGGCGGACGAGTCGGGGGGTCGGCATTCCGGCTTGTAACGGGTGCGGGTGGGAACGCGCGGCGCGAGGGGTCTCGCGACGACGGTGTCGCCGCCTCGATGAGGCAGCCGCACGTCCATCTCAGACGACCGAAAGGTCTCCGGGGTTTCCTCCTCCTACCCCTGGCCTGGGGCCCCGGTCCCGCCGGACATCCGGCTGTTTGGATGCAGGTGCGCGGGTTACAGCCCCTCCTCGTGGGGCGTCCTCATAGGGACATGGGGGATGCATGAGCGACGCGCTCACGGCGCGCTGGCAGCAGTACACCGAGACTGCCCGCCGGGCGTACAGCCAGGGGATGCTCGAGGAGGCCGAGGAAGCCTACCGCGCCGCCGTGCGGGAGGGCGAGCAGCTTGGCGCGAACACCCCCCAGCTCGCCGCCAGCCTCAACGCCCTCGGCCAGCTTCGCCTCCAGGTGGACGACCTGGCCGGCGCCGAGCCGCTGATCACCCGCGCCCTCGGCATCGCCGAATCCTCCCTCGGCGCGTCCCACCCCGAGGTCGCCGTCGCGCTCAACAACCTCGCGCGCCTCTGCTTCAAGCGACGCGACTTCGCCAAGGCCGACCGCCACCTCATCCGGCTGCTCGAGATCAAGCGCGCCCTGGGCCGAGACCACCCCGAGGTCGCCAACGTCCTCGGTTCCCTCGGCCGGCTCCGTCAGGCAGTCGGCAAGAACGATCAGGCCGAGCAGCTCTGGCGGCAGGCGCTCGCGGTTCGCGAACGCGCTTTCGCTCCCGGTGACGTCATCATCGCCACCACCCTCGAGGCGATCGCCGACTGCTGCGTGCCGCAGGGGCGGGTGCGCGACGCCATCGCGCTCCGCGAGCGGGCGCTGGCGATCCGCGAGGGCGCGGTCGGGACGACGCATCCCTCCCTCGACCCGCTCCGCGCGAAGCTCGAGGAGCTCCAGGCGAAGACGGGGGAGTCTCCGTTAGGCACGGCGCTCGACCCGCCGATCATCCGGGCGATGTCGGACGAGCCGAAGCCGATCGTGCAGGAGGAGATCCCTCCTCCACGCGCGAGTGGCGGCACGCTCGCGAAGGACCTGCCGTGGATCGAGACCAATACCGCGAGCGAGATGGATTTCATCGGCGCGGCATCCTCCTTCGGTCCGCCGCCGACACGCCCACCAGCGGCGCCGGACATCCCGTTCATCGCCAACCCCCCGGCGCCCCCCGCGTCCGAGCCGCCCGTGTTCGCTCCGCCGGTGGCATTACCGCCGGCACCCATTCGTCCGCCGGCCCCGTCGCCCCCCCCGGCGCGGCCGGCGAACGATCTCGCGATCATGGATACGATTTTCCCCGAGTCGGGAAGCGCCGCGCCACCGCCGCTCTCGTCGGGAACGGCGCCACCGCCGCGCCGCTCGATCCCGCGCGCACCACGACCGGCGCTCGCGGAAAGCCACTACGTGCGGCGTTCCGGGAGCGAACCGCGGCGTAGCTCCTATGAGATGGAGCCCGACCTGCCAGCGCAGGGTGGCGGTTTCGGCAAGGTGCTCTTCCTCGCGCTCGTCGTCGTCGGCCTGGCGGCGGGCGCCTGGTACATGATGCGCACCGCGCCGGTACCCGATCCGGAGCCTGTCGCGAGGCCATCCACGACCCTTCCCTCCCCGAAGCCGGGCACGATCGTGATCCCCATGGATTCGATCCGGCGCCGGACAGCGGAGGTCGAGCGCGCCGCCGCGGAATCGACGGCGCGTGCCGAAGCCCAGCGTACGCGGCTCGTGCCCGTCGGCGACGATACGCTCGACTCGGTGATCCGCCCCGCGCTCGGCGAGCCACACGGCGGCGCGGCGATCGATTCAGTCACCCGCCACATCGATCAGGCGACGAAGCCACGGGTGGACAGCGCGTCGCGCATCGATCCGAGGCCCCCGAACTTCGGGCGTCCATAGAGCGCGCGGGCGCGCCGCGTCTCCCTTTCCAATTCCACGGGCGGGTCTTAGGTTCGTGCGTCGCGGCGAGACCCTCTCGCGCGCGTATCCCCCCCGGTCGCGTCTCCCCGACGCGGCAAACAGTGCCTACAGGGGCGCCACCCGCTGGCGTCCTGCAATCACGACTATCGGAGGACGCACATGCGATTCCGCCCCGGACGGTCACTGGCGCTCGGTGTGGCGCTGGCCGCCCCGGCCGTCCTGCCCGCGCAGGGCTTCGGCCTCAATGAGATCGGTACCTGCGCGGTGGCCCGCGTGGGCGCCACGACCGGCGCCCCGTGCAACGACGCGTCATCCATCTACTGGAATCCAGCCGCGCCGGCCGGGCTGAAGGGGATCTCGATCTACGCCGGCGTCGCGTCCATCGGCGTCGGCGGCGACTTCACGGCCGACACCACCGGCCGCGTCGAGGAGCCGAGCGTCCCGACCGAGTTCCCGCCGCACCTCTTCGTCAACTGGCGCGGGAACCACCGGTATTCGCTGGGTCTCGGCATCTACGTGCCTTACGGCCTGACGTCGCAATGGAAGGACGACTTCTCGGGACGCTTCACGGCGCAGCGGGCGTCGCTCGCGACGATCTACGTCCAGCCGAACATCGCCATCGAGATCACGCCGAACTGGTCGATCGGCGGCGGCCCGGTCTTCGGTCGATCGACGGTGGAGCTGGTCCAGTCGCTCGACCTCTCGCAGCAATTCGTCCCCGGCAGCACGACCACCACTCTCGCGTCGCTGGGAATCGCGCCGAACACCGAGTTCGGGCGGGCCGCGCTCGAGGGGAGCGCGAGCGGCTACGGCTTCCACGTCGGCGTGCACGGGAAGATCGGCAACACTCTGCAGGTCGGAGCGCGCTTCCTCTCATCGATGGCGTTCGAATACGAGAGTGCGACGGCGCGCTTCATCCAGCTCGGCACCAATCTGGTCGTCGCCGACGCGACCCTCGCCGGCCAGCTCGGCGTTCCCGTCGGCACCTCATGGGACGCTATCCTCGCCACGAACTTCCGCGGCGGTGGCTCACTCGTGCAGCAGAAGGTGCGCACGCTGATCACCCATCCGGGGCAGATCCAGTTCGGCGTCGGTTACACCGCGCCGACGGGAACGCTCGTCTCGGTAGACGGTGCGCACATCCGCTGGTCGAAGTTCGACGTCCTCCCCGTCACCTTCCTCGGCGCGGCGCGCACGCGCAGCCGCACGCTCCTCGAGGACTACGATGACTCGTGGGCCGTGCGCGGCAGCGCGGAGCACAGGCTCGCGAACGTCGCTCTCCGCGGGGGCATCTCGTGGGTGAAGACCCCGGCGCCGGACGTGACCGTCACGCCGCTGCTTCCCGACCAGGATCGCCTCAACTACGCGTTCGGCGTCGGGCTGCCCTTCACCTTCGGCAAGACGCCGCTCGCGTTCGACGCGAGCTACCTGCTGGTCGACACGCAGGGGCGCCGCGGCCGCGTCATCGAGCGCACTTCGGCGTCGCAGACCGCCGAGCAGCTCAACACGGGGTTCTATCGCCTCAAGGCGAACATCTTCTCCATCAGCCTCAAGGCGCAGCTCTAGTCGCCGCCACGATTTCGGAGAACTCGGATGAATATTCGCAGGCTTCGCGTCGGCGCCGCGTTCGCGGCCGCCGCGCTCACCGGTACGATCGCGGCATGCGGCGAGGACACGGTGGACATCTTCACGCCGGCAGCGCCGGCGAGCCCGATCTTCACGTCGTACGTCGCCCTCGGTAACAGCATCACCGCCGGCTACCAGTCGGGCGGCATCAACGACTCGACGCAGAAGGAGAGCTACGCGCGGCTCGTCGCGAATCAGATGCGGACGCGCTACGCCTATCCGGCGCTCGCCGGCGCGGGCTGTCCGCCGCCGACGAAGGGGATCGCGCGCGTCCGCGCCACCGATTCCACGGGGACCTTCTGCGCGTTGCGCAACCCGCTGAGCGCGAACGCGGCGCTGAACAACGTCGGCGTGCCCGGGGCAGCGACGCTCGACCTGACGAGCACCAACACCGCGCGCTCGAACTTCCTGACCTCGCTCTTCCTCGGTGGGAAGACGCAGGTCGCGAAGGCGCTCGATGCGAGGCCGACCTTCGTTTCGGTGTGGATGGGCAACAACGACGTGCTCGATCCGGGGGTGAAGGGCGTCGCGATCCCCGACACGGGCGCCGCGTTCGCGCCGGTCCGCGCTGCGCTCTCGACACCGGGCATCACCAACTTCACGGCCTTCCGCAACGCCTACGCGACCGCCGCGAACGGGCTCCGCGCTCGCGTCACGCAAGGCGTGCTGATCGGGGTCGTGAACGTCACCTGGGCACCGATCCTCTTCCCTGTCGAGACGCTGCTGGTGAACCCGGTCCGCCGCGCCGAGTTCCAGGGCGCGGTCACGCAGGCGGCCGGCGGTGCGGCGCGTCCGGTGACGATCGATCCGGCGTGCACGGGGAGCCGCGCGCTGGTGTCGTTCGCGATCGTCTCCGTGCTCGCCGCGCAGGCGACTGACGCCCAGCGCGTCATCAGCTGCTCGACGGCCAACGGCGGCGCGCCTTTCGTGCTCGACACCCTCGAGCAGGCGGTGTTCACCAGCACCATCACGGCCTACAACAGCTACATCAAGGCGAAGGCGGACAGCATCGGGTACGCGTACCTGAACGCCGACTCGGTGCTCAGCACGCTGCGCACGAACAACAGCGTGTATGGTGCGCCACACCTCCAGGAAGCGCGGCCCTTCGGCCCGGCCGTCTCGAACGACGGGATCCATCCGGCGCTGCCCGGCCACCAGGCGGTCGCACGCGCGCTCATCACCACCATCAACGCCAAGTACGGCACGAGCATCCCGCAGCTGCCCTGACTTCGGTCAGCACAGGAAGTAAGAGAGGGCCTCTCGCGAGGCCCTCTCTTCGTCTCACGCCCTGCTGAGCGCCTGCTCGAGATCGGCGATGAGGTCGTCAGGGTGCTCGAGGCCGACCGAGACGCGCAGCAATCCTTCCGGTGCGCGCGTGCCGGGCCCTTCGACGCTCGCGCGGTGCTCGACGAGCGATTCCGGACCGCCGAGGCTCGTCGCACGGGTGAACAGCTCGAGACGCCCAGCCGTCGCGATCGCGCCGTCGCGTCCACCGCGCACGACGACCGAGAGCATTCCGCCGTAGTCGGACATCTGCCGCGACGCGATCTCGTGACCCGCATCGGCCGGCAGGCCGGGCCAGTGCACGCGTTCCACCGCACGATGAGCGGCGAGGTATTCCGCGACGGCCCGGGCATTCGCGCAGTGGCCGCGCATGCGATACGGTAGCGTGCGCACGCCACGCATCACCAGCCAGCAGTCGAACGGCGACGCCACCGCGCCGCCGGCACTCTGGATCGTCCGGATCCGCTCCCAGAGAGCGTTCGCCTCGCGCGTCACGAGCGCGCCGCCGAGGACGTCGCCATGGCCGCCGAGGTACTTCGTCGTCGAGTGCATGACGATGTCGCACCCGAGCTCGAACGGCCGCTGCAGCACCGGCGTTGCCCAGGTATTGTCCACGACCGCGGTCGCGCCCCCCGCGTGCGCCACGGCCGCGAGGCGCGCGATGTCGGCGACGGCGACGAGCGGGTTTGAGGGCGTCTCGATCCAGACGGCCTTCGTCTCGGGCCTCATCGCCGCGCGCACCGACTCGACGTCGCTCATGTCGGCGACGGAGATCGAGATGCCGAGCGTGGCGAAGACTTCACGCGCCAGCTTCAGCGTCCCGTAGTAGGCGTCGAGGGGCAGCACGACGTGCGCTCCGCCGCCGAGCGCCTGGAACACGGTCATCGTTGCCGCGGAGCCCGACGCGAACGCTGCCGCCTCCGCGCCACCCTCGAGTGCGGCGAGACAGTGCTCGAGCGCGTCGCGCGTCGGGTTGGCGTTGCGGCTGTAGAGCCACCCGTGCGGGAGCGAGCCGTCCGGCGCGCGCTCGAA